>DASTSE010000163.1:0-22110 GCA_035760865.1 Dokdonella sp. | reverse complement strand
GTCGGGCGGAAGCTTCGCCTTGAGCGCCGGCACGATGTCGTTCTGGATCGTCTTGAGGGCATCCTCGAGCGAAAGCGTCTGCGGCGGATCCATCGTCAGCGTCACCGTGCGTCTATGGTCGAGCCGGCGGATCTGGCTCGGGCCGACCGCGGTCTCGAGCTTGATCACGTCGCCGAGCGGAATCACCTGCCCGCTCGGCGTCACGAGCGGCGCCTCGGCGAGAGCCTCCGGCGTCTCGCGGCGATCGGCGCGGAGGATGATCGGCAAACGCGTCTGCCCGTCGAAATATTCGCCGAGCCACGCGCCGTCGCCGAGCGCGCGCACGATCGTGCCGAGCGAGTTGCGGTCCCAGCCGGCCTCGGCCATGCGCCGGTCGTTCGGCACGGCGTGGAGCTCGAGCGTCGTCTGGTCCGTGTTCGGATTCGCCTGCACGTTCGCGCCGGGGAACTTCGCTTCGAGGAGCTTCCTGCCTTCCTCGGCGACCTTGTTGAGCGTATCCGCATCGTCGGTCTGCAGGTGGATCGCGACCGAGCGCGCCGAGCCGCCGACGCCGCCGAAAAGCTCGCCCTCGGTCGCGAACGCGCGCGTGTCCGGGAAGCCGACCGTGATCTCGTCGCGCATGATGCGCTCGAGATCGCCGATGCGCTTCTCGTCGACGACGCGCGCGCCGATCGTGCCGCCGCCCGGCCACAGCCAGATGTAGTAGTTCTTCAGCGCGGGCTGCTTCTCGCCTTTCATATACGGCTGCAGGCGTTCGATCAGCGTATTGCCGATCTCGCTGTTGACCTTCTCCGGACTCATGCCCGGCGGAAAACTGAAGAACGCGTCGATCGCGGCGCGCTTCACGGGCGGCAGGTAGTCGAGCTTGGGCAGGAAGTACCAGCTCGCGAACAGCGGCAGCACGAGCAGGCCGAACACCCAGCCGAGCTGCTTCGGGCGCGTGTCGGTCCAGCGCAGGATGCGCTCGGTGAGCGCGGGCCAGCCGTCGCCGTAGCCGGATTTGAGCTTCTTCGCCTTGAGCGCGCCGGCTGCGGCGGGCAGCACGGTGATCGCGACGACGATCGACAGCGCGACCGCGATCGAGATCGTGAGCGCGAGGTCGGCGAAGATCTGGCCCTCGACGTCGCGCAGGAACAGCACGGGCAGGAACACCGCGATCGTCGTGATCGTCGACGCGACGAGCGCGGGCACGACCTGCGCGGTGCCTTCGCGCGCGGCCTCGAGCGGCGTCATCCCCGCTTCCTTGAGGCGGATGATGTTGCCCGAGACGACGATCGCGCCCTCGACCACCATACCGACCGCGAACGCGAGGCCGGCGAGCGAGATCACGTTGAGGCTGCGGCCGCCGAGGTCGAGCGCGCCGAACGTCGCGAGCAGGCAGATCGGGATCGCGCTCGCGATGAGCACGGTCGCGCGCCAGTCGCGCATGAACCACCACACGCACAGCAGAGCGAGCAGTGCGCCGACGATGAGGTTCTCGGTGAGCAGGTTCACCGCGCGGTGGATGAACAGCGCCGAGTCGAAGCTCTGCTCGATGCCGAGGCCGCGCGCCTTGAGCGGGCCGTCGCGCAGTTCTTCGACGACCTTCTTCACCTGTTCGAGCGTGCCGAGTACGTTCGCTCCCGGCGCACGCAGCACCTGCAGGCCGATCGCGGGGTTGCCGTTCTGGTAGACGAAGAACTGCTGCTCGGGCGGCTTGCGTTCGACCGTCGCGACGTCGCCGAGCTTGATCGGGCGTCCGTCGCGCCAGGCGAGCACGAGTTCGCCGAGCTGCTCGGGCGTGTAGCGGCCGGTGAAGCGCAACTGGTACTGGCGCCGGCCGACCTCGACCTGACCGCCGGAGACGTCGTTCGCGGCCGCCGCCTTGCGCGCGATATCCGTGATCGCGATGCCCATCGCGGCCGCCTTGGCGAGGTCGACCGTGATGCGCACGTCGTCGGGCGGGCCCGCGTTGACGTTGACCGAGGCCACGCCGGGCACGGCCTCGATGCGCGGGCGGATCACGTCCTCGATGTAGCGGCGGTAGTTCTCGATCGGCCCCTGCGTGCCGGGCAGCAACTGCACGAAGAACCACGACAGCGAATCGTTCGAGTCGTTGCCGCCGCCGCCGATCTGGATCACCGGCCGGTCGGCGTCCTGCGGCAGCGGACGCATGCGGTTGATGCGGCCGATCACGTCGACGAGCGCGGCGCGCATGTCGGTGCCGATCGCGAACTCGAGATTGATGAAGGCGCCGCCGGTGCCCGCGTTTCCTTCGATCTGCTCGACCCCGGGCAAGCCCTGCAGGACCTGTTCCTCGGGCTCGAGCAGCTGCGCCTCGACCTCCTCGGGCGAGGCCGCGCGCCAGTTCGTGAAGATCGTGATGTTCGGCCGGTCGATGTCCGGGAACAGCTGCAGCGGCAGCTTGGCGAGGCTCATGCCGCCGAACAGGCAGACGAGCAGGACGGCGACGCAGACCGCGATGGGATTGCGGATCGACGCTTGGATCAGGCGCATGGAAGGTCTCCCGGCTCGACGCCAGCGTGCGCCGTCGTCGCCCGGAATGGATGCGCCGGGAGTAACAATGGTTGCGTCGGTTGCGCCGAACGGTGGCCGGGCTACGGCGAGGCGTGCGACGGCGGCGAAGGAAGACGGATAATCCTGCGCCAGGTTGTCGCCGGGGCGGCCGCCGCGGATAGACTCGGCATCCTGCGGTCCGACGAAGGCGAGACATGAGTGCAGCCACGATCGTCGTCGTCGGCACGTTCCGCGCCGGCCACGAAGCGGTGTTCGCCGACTACTCCGCTCGCGTGCGGCGTTTCCTCGATGCCAAGGGCGCGCTCGTGGTCCGGCGCCAGCGGATCGAACGCACGCTGTACGGCACGCGCGCGCCGGGGCTGGTCATGGTGATCGATTTTCCGTCGCGCGAGGTCGCCGCGACGGCGTTCTTCGAGCAGGACTACCTCGACATCGTTCCGCTGCGCGAGCAGGTGTTTTCCGAATTCGAGATGTTCCTCGCCGCGCCCGGCGACATCTGACGCGCCGCGGATGCGCCAGCGGGGCCTGCGGCGGTCGCCGCGCCCGGCGACCGCCGTTCAATGCAAGAGGCGCACCTTGTCCTTGTAGCTGCGCGACAGCTTGAGCTGCTGGCCCGAGTCGAGGATGAGGAAATACTCGCCGTTGAGGTGCGCGCGCAGCTCCTTCACGCGACCGACATTGACGATCGTCGAGCGGTGGATGCGCTGGAACCGGCGCGGGTCGAGCCGTCCCTCGAGTTCGCGCATCGTCGCGCGCAGCACGTGGGTGTCCTTGCCCGTGTGCACGCACATGTAGTCGCCGGCCGCGTCGATCCACAGGATGTCCTCGAGCGGCACGCGCAGGATGCGCCCGGCGTCGCGGATCGCGAGGCGTTCCTCGACCGGCTGCGCGATGCGGTCGGCGTCGACGAGCGCCTGGTCGAGCGTGAGATCCGGCCGCCCGGATACGTTGCCGAGCAGGCGCAGCAGCCGTGCGCAGTGGTCGTCGGATTCGCGCGCGGCGAGCGCGCGCCGCACGCGCTCGATCGCGGCGTCGAGGCGGGCGTCCTCGATCGGCTTGAGCAGGTAGTCGATCGCGTTGGCGTCGAACGCCTGCAACGCGTACTGGTCGTACGCGGTCACGAACACGGTCAGCGGCAACTGCGCGAGCGGCACCGCGCGCAGCAGTTCGAAGCCATCGACGCCGGGCATCTGCACGTCGAGGAACATGAGCGCGGGCAGGTGCTCGGAGATCGCGAAGAACGCCTCGCGGCCGTTCGAGGCCTCGCCGACGACCTCGATGTCGGGATGGCGGGCGAGGCGCAGCGCGATGCCGCGGCGGGCGAGGGGTTCGTCGTCGACGATCAGGGTACGGATGGTCATCGTGTGCGTGTTTCGCTGGCGGTTTCGAACGGGAACTGCAGGCGCACCTCGGTGCCCTGCGGCTGCAGGCGAACGATCTCGAAATGCTGGCGATCGCCGTACAGCACGCGCAGGCGCTCGCGCGTGTTGGTGATGCCCACGCCCTGGCCATCGCTGCGCTCGGGACGGTAGTTGAGGCTGCCGGGGCCGTTGTCGCGCAGCACGATGTCGAGCACGCCGCCGTCGACGACGCGCGCGATGATCTCGATGCGCCCGCCTTCCTCGCGCTTGGAGATGCCGAACTTGACCGCGTTCTCGATCAACGGCTGCAGGATCAGGCTCGGCACGAGGCCGTCACCGGCCGGCGGCGTGACGAGGATGCCGACCTTGAGGCGGTCGCCGAAGCGGACCTGCTCGATCGCGAGGTAACGCTGGATCGAGCCGATTTCCTGGTCGAGCGAAACCTTCTGCTCGGGATCGCTGTCGAGCGAGTAGCGCAGGAAGCCGGACAGCGCGCCGACCATGCCGTTCGCCTGCTCGCTGCGGCCGTCGAGCACGAGCGTCGAGATCGCGTTGAGCGTGTTGAACAGAAAGTGCGGGTTGAGCTGGTAGCGCAGCATGCGCAGCTGCGCCTGGTGCGCCATCGCGGTCGCCTGCAGCGCGGTTTCCTTCTCGTGCTGCAGCTGGCGCGCGAGCTTGATGCCGACGTAGGCGCCGGTCCAGGCGACGAGCAGCTGCAGCCAGCCGAAGAAATAGGAGAGATAACCGAGCCAGCTCTTCGGCGGCTTGCATTCGACGCACATCGTCGACACCGCGAGCCACCAAGCATAGCCGCCGATGATCGAGGCGACCACGAGTGCGCCGATGCCCCAGCGCACGCGCTGCGCCGGCGGATGCGACCACGTGCCCTTGAGCACGGCGCGGATGCCGAGCGTGAGGAGGAAGCCGCAGAGGGCGTCATAGGCGTTGAGCCGCCACATGTCGAGCGGCCGCCCGTAGCCGATCTCGGACAGGAAACTCTCGATCCCATAGGCGGTCCACGCCCCGGTCTGCAGCAACCAGAACTGGCGCTGGCGGTTCATCATCGACGTGACATGCGGCGGCCCCGACCCATGGCGGGAATCATAGGATGATTCGGTCGCGCGTCGTCGCCACTCGGCGCGGCGCGGCCACCGTTCGCCTCGGCGCAGCCGATTCCGGCGCCGCCAGGCATGTTCGCGAGACGATTCCGCGCGTTCGTGCATGGGCCGGGGCGGCGAGGGCCGGAAAAAACGAAGGGGCCGCATCGCTGCGGCCCCTTCTGATGTCGTGACTGGCGCCCGAAGTTGGACTCGAACCAACGACCCCCTGATTAACAGTCAAGTGCTCTAACCAGCTGAGCTATTCGGGCGAGCCGCATATTCTGGGTCGTGTCCGGACGCGCGTCAAGCCTCATTGTGCGGCGGCGAGACAGGCCGCGGCGGCGGCGGGCGTGGCCCGGCCGTGGCGCACGCGCCCGCTCGGGCCGACCACGATCGTCGACGCGTCGGCGGCCTGCGCGGCGCGATCGCAGACGGTCAGCGTGACGTTCGTTCCCGCGGCGCTGCCGTCGGGGCGGTAGTCGATGCGCAACCGGCCGAGCGTGGCGAGGATGCCGACGCCTTCCTCGCGCGCCTGGTTCGTCGCGATGACCGGCTCGTCGGGGCCGCGGTGGCCGTCATGGTCGGAATCCGCGAACACGAGCCAGCCAGGGTGCCAGCGCGTGGTCGGCTCGCAGTCGTCGAAATCGCGGCTCGGGCAGGCGACCACGTGCAGGTTGCGGCTGGCCGCGGCGAGGCGCGCCTGGTTCAGCGAGAACTCGAGGTCGCTGCGCGCGACCTGGCTGCGCGTGCGCCCGATCAGGCGGCCGAACGCGGGCAGCGCGATCGTCACGAGCGTGGCGACGATCGCGAGCGTGATGACGAGTTCGACGAGCGTGTGGCCGCGCGTCCGGCCGGGTGAGTCGTGCATGCGAGCCTCCTTCTCGAAGACGTCGATGCTGGCGATGCGTGCTTGCGTCGACGATGGCCGCCCTCATGTATCGAGCGTAGGAAATCCGCGTGCCGCCCGGCGCGAATGTCGCGATGCCTGCGCCCCTATACTTCGTCCCTGCGTGGAGGTCGCGATGATCGAACGTTTCCAGCTCGTGTCTCCGTTCAAGCCGGCCGGCGACCAGCCGAATGCGATCGCGCGGCTCGTCGAGGGTTTCGAGGCGGGCCTCGCGCAGCAGACGCTGCTCGGCGTGACGGGCTCGGGCAAGACCTTCACGATCGCGAACCTGGTCGAGCGCATCCAGAAGCCCACGCTCGTGATGGCGCCGAACAAGACGCTCGCGGCGCAGTTGTACGGCGAGTTCAAGGAGTTCTTCCCGCACAACGCGGTCGAGTACTTCGTGAGCTACTACGACTATTACCAGCCGGAAGCCTACGTCCCGTCGAGCGACACCTACATCGAGAAGGACGCGTCGATCAACGAGCACATCGAGCAGATGCGCCTCGCCGCGACCAAGGCGCTGCTGTCGCGGCCGGACGCGCTGATCGTGGCGACGGTGTCGGCGATCTACGGCCTCGGCGATCCCGAGGACTACCTGCAGATGCGCCTGATCCTCGCCCGCGGCGAGCACATCGACCAGCGCAAGCTGATCCGCCACCTGACCGAACTGCAGTACACGCGCGGCGACATGGAGCTGCGCCGCGGCAGCTACCGCGTGCGCGGCGAGGTCATCGACGTATTCCCGGCCGAGTCGGAAACCGAGGCGTTGCGCATCGAGCTGTTCGACGGCGAGATCGAGAACCTGTCGCTGTTCGATCCGCTCACCGGCGCGCTGCTGCGCAAGGTGCCGCGCTACGTCGTCTATCCGAAGACGCACTACGCGACCACGCGCGAAAGCGTGCTCAACGCGATCGAATCCATCAAGGCCGAGCTCAAGGATCGCCTCGCGTACCTGTATTCGGCGAACAAGCTGGTGGAGGCGCAGCGGCTCGAGCAGCGCACGCGCTTCGACATCGAGATGATGGCCGAGGTCGGCTACTGCAACGGCATCGAGAACTACTCGCGCCACCTCACGCGGCGCCAGCCGGGCGAGCCGCCGCCGACGCTGTTCGACTACCTGCCGCCGGATGCGCTGCTCGTCGTCGACGAATCGCACGTGACGATCCCGCAGATCGGCGCGATGTACAAGGGCGACCGCTCGCGCAAGGAGACCCTGGTCGAGTTCGGTTTCCGGCTGCCGTCCGCGCTCGACAACCGGCCGCTCAAGTTCGCCGAGTGGGAGGAGCGCGAGCCGCGCACGGTGTTCGTCTCGGCGACGCCCGGCGCGTACGAGATCGAGAAGTCGCAGGGCAACGTGGTCGAACTCGTCGTGCGCCCGACCGGGCTCATCGACCCTCGCGTCGAGGTGCGCCCGGCCCGCACGCAGGTCGACGACCTGCTGTCGGAAGTGCACGAGCGCGTTGCGCTCGGCGATCGCGTGCTCGTGACGACGCTGACCAAGCGCATGGCCGAGAACCTCACCGAGTACCTCGGCGACCACGGCGTGCGCGTGCGCTACCTGCATTCGGACATCGAGACGGTCGAGCGCGTCGAGATCATCCGCGACCTGCGCCTGGGCAAGTTCGACGTGCTGGTCGGCATCAACCTGCTGCGCGAGGGGCTCGACATGCCGGAGGTGTCGCTCGTCGCGATCCTCGACGCCGACAAGGAAGGCTTCCTGCGATCGACCGGCTCGCTGATCCAGACGATCGGCCGCGCCGCGCGCAACCTGCGCGGCACCGCGATCCTCTACGCGGACAACGTCACGCGTTCGATGCGGGCCGCGATCGACGAGACCGATCGGCGTCGCGCCAGGCAGGTCGAGCACAACGAGGCGCACGGCATCACGCCGAAGTCGGTCGTGCGCAAGGTCACCGACGTGATGGAGGGCGCACGCGCGGAAGGCGACGCCGGGCAAGGTCGCGGTCGCGGCCGCGGTGGCCAGCGCAAGGTCGCCGAGCCCGTGCCGGACTACCGCACGCTGACGCCCGAGCAGGTCGCGGCGAAGATCCGCCAGCTCGAGGCGCAGATGTACAAGCATGCGCAGGACCTCGAGTTCGAGGACGCGGCGCGCGTGCGCGACGAGATCCACCGCATCCGCGAGCAGGGCCTGATCGGCTGAGCATGGCGCGGGCGTGAAGCGCGTCACACGGTTGTCGCGGGCGTGACCTAGGCTGCGCCCGCTCCGGGTTTCCGCGCTCCGCGCGCGCCCGCCGAAGATTCCTTGCCGCGATGAATGCCGCCCTGCAGGCGTTTCCGACCGCTCCGATCGCCTCCGGCGTCGCGTTGCACGACGCGACGCGTGCTGCGCACGGGCGCGAACGCAGCGTGTCGCCGGATCTCGCCGGCTTGCTGCTGCGGACCGCGCCGGTGCGGCCCGAGACGAGCGTGCTCGATGTCGCGCAGCAGTTCCTCGAGCCGCGCCACGCGGGGTTGCTGAGTCTTCCGGTCGTCGCGGCCGGCGGCCGGCCGGTCGGCATGATCAGCCGCTACGAGCTCATGCGCGTGTTCCTGCAACCGTACGGACGCGAGCTGTACGGTCGCCGGCCGATCACCGCGCTGATGGATCGCGCGCCGCTCGTGCTGCCGCTGCCGACCTCGATCGACGAGGCCGCGCGCGCGATCGCCGCGCATGTGAAGAGCCCGATCACCGACGATTTCATCCTCGTCGACGATGCCGGATACGCCGGCACCGGCCTCGTGCTCGACGTTCTGCACGCGGTGGAATACCGGCTCGCCGAGCGTTCGCAGGAGCTCGAGCGCGCCTACGCGCGCCTGAAGTCGTCGCAGTCGCAGCTCGTGCAGTCGGAGAAGATGGCTTCGCTCGGCCAGATGGTCGCGGGCCTCGTTCACGAGATCAACACGCCGCTCGGCTACGTGCGCAACAACGTCGAGATGACGCGCGCGGCGCTCGGCGACGCCGCGCGCCTCGTGACGGCGCAGCAGGCGGTCATCGACGCGTTGACCGGCGAGGCGGAGCCGGGCGGCGACCTCGACACGCGCTTCGCCGAGGTCGCGCACCTGCGCACGCGCGTCGACGCGGGCGCGCTCGACGACCTGTGCGGACTGCTCGACGACACCGTGCACGGCGTCGGCCAGATCGGCGAGCTCGTGCTCAACCTCAAGGATTTCAGCCGCCTCGACCAGGCCGGGATGCAGAAGGCCGACATCAACCGCCTCGTCGAGAGCGCGCTGCGCATCGTCGCGCACGTGCTGCGCAAGCGCGGCATCGAGGTCGTGCTCAAGCTCGGCGAGCTCGCGCCGCTCGACTGCGCGCCCGCGCAGATCAACCAGGTCCTGCTCAACCTGCTCAGCAACGCGGCGCAGGCGATCGAACACGACCGCGGCCGCATCGTCGTCGCGACGCAGGCGCTCGACCGGCGCGTGCTCGTCGTCGTCGAGGACAACGGCAAGGGCATCGAACCGGACCATCTCGCGCGCGTGTTCGACCCGTTCTTCACCACCAAGCCGGTGGGCCAGGGAACGGGCATGGGGCTCGCGATCTCGCACCAGATCGTCGAGCAGCACGGCGGCGCGATCCGCGTGAGTTCGAAACCGGGCGTCGGCACGCGCTTCCTCGTCGTGCTGCCGGCGCCCGCGCGCGAGTCGACGCCGTGAGCGCGTCGCTGCCGTGCCTGCTGTTCGTCGACGACGAGGAGCGCATCCTGCGTTCGCTGCGCATGCTGTTCCGCGGCCGCGGCGAGATCCTCACGACGGGCTCGGGGCACGAAGCGGTCGAATGGGTTCGCCGGCGTCCCGTGCACGTGGTGGTGAGCGACCAGCGGATGCCGGGCATGACCGGGGTCGAGGTGCTGCGCGACGTCGCGGCCCATTCGCCCGCGACGATGCGCATCCTGCTCACCGGCTACGCCGACATGGACGCGGTCAGCGCGTCGGTCAACGACGGCGAGATCTTCCGCTTCATCGAGAAGCCGTGGGACGCGCAGTATCTCGTCGAGACGGTCGAGCAGGCGGCGCGGATCGCCCGCCACGATTTCGCCCTCGCGGCGAAGCGGCCCGTCGCGCGAGCGACCGACGCGGGGGTCGCCGTGCGCGTCGCCGTGCTCGACGACGAGGGCACGCTCGCGGCGCAGGTACGCGAACTGCTGCCGGCGGCAGTGCGCGTCGAGCACGCGTCCGATCTCGAGGGCATGCTGGAGCGGCTCGCCGAGCACGATGTCGCGGTGGTGATCGCGCGCGTGTCGAGCGCGGGCGGCGACATCGCCGATGCCCTCAAGCAGCTCAAGCGCCTGCGTCCGGCCACGCTCGCGATCGTCGTGTCGTCGCTGCGCGACAGCCGCATGCTGATCGGCCTCATCAACGAAGGGCAGGTGTTCCGTTTCCTGCTCGAACCCGCGCCGCGCGAGCTGCTGCGGCGAGGGCTCGCGGCCGCGCTCGAACGCCACGCGCAGTTGCGCACGCAGTCGGACCTGCTGCAGCGGCATTCGATCGACGCGCCGCGCCAGGAGCCCGTCGCGACGACCACCGGCCGGTTGCTGCAGGCGTGGCGTCGCCTGCGCGAGGCGGCCGCGCTGCGCATCGCCTGAAGCGCAGAAAGCGGTTGTCCTGTCGCGGGGGCTGTGCTACCTTGCGCGCCCCTCGCAGGTCACGGCCTGCGATACGGGCGGTTAGCTCAGCGGTAGAGCACTACCTTGACATGGTAGGGGTCACAAGTTCGATCCTTGTACCGCCCACCAGTTGTACCGGCCTGCGGGCCTTGGAACTCCGGGAGCCGTAGTTCGAAAGAACACGATCACCATGACGCGAACCTTCGACATCCTCGACTGAAATCCGCGCAAGGTCTCCTGGAATGAATGAAGGGCGCCCTTGGCGCCCTTTTTTCATGGCCGAAGCCGCGTGGCGGCTCCGCAATCGGAAACGCACCCATGATCAGCATCACGCTCCCGGACGGCAGCCAGAAGCAGTTCGAGAACCCGCCCAGCGTGCAGGACGTCGCCGCGTCGATCGGCGCCGGCCTCGCCAAGGCCGCGCTCGCCGGCAAGGTCGACGGCCAGCTCGTCGATTCGAGCCGCATCGTCGATCGCGACGCGCGCCTGGAAATCGTCACCGAAAAGAGCCCCGAGGCGCTCGACATCATCCGCCACTCGACCGCGCACCTGCTCGCGCAGGCGGTGCAGCGCCTGTTCCCGAAGGCGCAGGTGACGATCGGCCCGGTCATCGACAACGGCTTCTACTACGACTTCGCGTTCGAGCGGCAGTTCACGCCCGAGGATCTGGCCGCGATCGAAGCCGAGATGAAGAAGATCGTCGCCGAAGCCCTCCCGGTCACGCGCTCCGTGATGCCGCGCGACGAGGCGGTCAGGTACTTCCGCGGCAAGGGCGAGGAGTACAAGGCGCAGATCATCGAAAGCATTCCCGCGAACGAGGAGCTGTCGCTCTACTCGCAGGGCGAATTCACCGACCTGTGCCGCGGCCCGCACGTGCCGAACACGGGCCGGCTCAGGAGCTTCAAGCTCATGAAGGTCGCCGGTGCGTACTGGCGCGGCGATTCCGGCAACGAAATGCTTTCGCGCATCTACGGCACCGCGTGGCTCAACGACAAGGATCTCGCCGCCTACCTGCACCAGCTCGAGGAGGCCGAGAAGCGCGACCATCGCAAGATCGCCCGGCAGCTCGACCTGTTCCACCTGCAGGAGGAAGCGCCGGGCCTCGTGTTCTGGCATCCGAAGGGATGGCAGATCTGGCAGGTCGTAGAGCAGCACATGCGCAAGGTCTACCGCGACAGCGGCTACCAGGAAGTACGCTGCCCGCAGATCCTCGACGTCTCGCTCTGGAAGCGCTCGGGGCACTGGGACAACTACAAGGACAACATGTTCTTCACCGAGTCCGAGAAGCGGACCTACGCGGTGAAGCCGATGAACTGCCCGGGCCACGTGCAGGTGTTCAATTCGACCCTGCACAGCTACCGGGACCTGCCGATCCGCTACGGCGAATTCGGCGCCTGCCACCGCAACGAGCCGTCCGGCGCGCTGCACGGCATCCTGCGCGTACGCGGCTTCACCCAGGACGACGGCCACATCTTCTGCACCGAAGACCAGATCGAGGCCGAGGTGACCGCCTTCCATCGCCAGGCGATGCGCGTCTACGCGGAATTCGGCTTCAGCGACGTGCAGCTGAAGATCGCGCTGCGGCCCGAGCCGCGCCTCGGCGACGACGCGACCTGGGACAAGGCCGAGAACGCGTTGCGCTCGGCGCTGCGCGCGGCCGGCGTCGAATGGCAGGAGCTGCCCGGCGAAGGCGCGTTCTACGGCCCGAAGATCGAGTACCACCTCAAGGACGCGATCGGCCGCACCTGGCAGCTCGGCACGATGCAGGTCGACTTCATGATGCCCGGCCGGCTCGGCGCGGAATACGTCGACGAGCACAGCCAGAAGCGCCATCCGGTCATGCTGCACCGTGCGATCGTCGGCTCGATGGAGCGGTTCATCGGCATCCTGATCGAAAACCACGCCGGCGCGTTCCCGCCCTGGCTGGCGCCGGTGCAGGCGGTCGTCATGAACATCACCGACGCCCAGGCCCCGTATGTGGGCGAAGTGGCGCAAGCCCTTGTGGCGAAAGGTTTCCGGGTGGAGGCCGATTTGCGAAACGAGAAGATCGGCTATAAAATCCGCCAACACACGTTGGACAAGGTGCCCTACCTCCTCGTCGCCGGCGACCGGGAGAGGGAGGCGGGGGCCGTCGCCGTGCGTACGCGCGCGGGCGAGGACCTCGGCTCGATGCCGCTGTCCGCCTTCGTCGAGCGTCTGCAGTCCGAGTGCGCCCGCCCCTGACGGGAGCGCCCGGGAACGATTTCCCTTGGAGGATTGACGTATCGCCACCGATAGCAAGCCGAACCGCAGGAACCACGAAATCCGTGTTCCGCGCGTCCGCGTGATTGGCCCCGAAGGGGAGCAGGTCGGCATCCTGTCCCGCGACGAAGCGCTCGCGATGGCTCAGGACGCAGGCCTGGATCTGGTCGAGATCCAGCCGAACGGCGACCCGCCGGTATGTCGCATCATGGACTTCGGCAAGTTCAAGTTCGACGCCCAGAAGAAGGCGCATGCGGCCAAGAAGAAGCAGAAGCAGGTCGAGATCAAGGAACTGAAGTTCCGCCCCGTCACCGACGTCGGCGACTATCAGATCAAGATGCGCAACCTGCGGCGCTTCCTCGAGGAAGGCGACAAGGTCAAGATCACGATCCGCTTCCGCGGTCGCGAAATGACCCATCAGGAACTGGGCCGGGCGATGGTCGACAAGATCAGCGCCGAGATCGCCGAAGAGGCGGTCATCGAGCAGTACCCGAGAATGGAAGGGCGCCTCATGGTCATGATGATCGCCCCGAAGAAGAAGAGTTGACCGAAGACGATCGCTTCGGGCCGCTGCAACGTTCGAAAGAGCACAATCGCACGGCACGACGCGTTCCCCGCGCCCGCGACGGCTTCGTCGTCGTTGGGCGAGGGCAAAGGGTGAGGGGGGTGCTCCCTTTCGCCGCAGGAGACGATCCGGGTTGCCGGATCACACACGCCGGAACGAGCAGGACGGAAAGCGTGGCGAACGCCACCGCTCGCGCCAGTAACGAACATCACCGAAGGAGTTGGGTCATGCCCAAGATGAAGACCAATCGAGCCGCCGCGAAGCGGTTCCGCAAGACCGCGTCCGGCAAGTTCAAGTGCGGCCACGCGTTCAAGAGCCACATCCTCACGAAGAAGGCCACCAAGCGCAAGCGCGGCCTGCGTGCGACCAACCACGTGCGCAAGGAAGACGCCGGCCGCGTCTCCCGCATGCTGCCGTACGCGTAAGGAGGATCGACCATGGCACGAGTCAAGCGCGGCGTCATCGCCCACCGTCGTCACAAGAAGATCCTCGGCAAGGCCAAGGGTTACTACAACGCGCGCCGCAAGGTTTTCCGCGTCGCCAAGCAGGCCGTCACGAAGGCGCACCAGTACGCCTACATCGGTCGCAAGCAGAAGAAGCGCAATTTCCGTGCGCTCTGGATCGTCCGCATCAACGCGGGCGCGCGTCAGTTCGGCCTGTCCTACAGCCGCCTCATGAACGGCCTCAAGAAGGCCGGCATCACGCTCGATCGCAAGGTGCTCGCCGACATCGCCGCGCACGACATCAAGGCGTTCGGCGCGCTGGCGGAGAAAGCCAAGGCCAGCCTGGCGGCGTAGTTCGTGCGGTCGTTGCCGATCGCTCGGGCGGACGGGAGACGGCGTCAGCGCCGTCCTCGCCCCGCGAACGCGAAGCGGACCGAACGTTGAACCACACGCGGGGAGGAGGCCTGGGCCTCCTCCCCGTTTGCGTTCTTGCGGGCGCGATCTTCACAGGATCGCTGCGACGCGGACGTCGGAGGGTCGCCGGGGCTGCGGCTTCGAAGGCGATCCGCCATCGTCGTCGGCCGCGCTTCCCAACATTCCCGGAATCCAGATGGACGTACTGCAGGACATCCAGCAAGCGCTCGACCGGATCGCCGCCGCCGACGGCCTCGAGGCGCTCGATGCGCAGCGCGTCGCGCTGCTCGGCAAGAGCGGCGTGGTGACCGCAGCACTCAAGGCGCTCGGATCGCTGCCGCCCGACGAAAAGAAGGCGCGCGGCGCCGAGGTCAACCGCGCGAAGGAGCGCATCGCCGACGCGATCGCGGCGCGCAAGGCGATCCTCGAACAGGCCGAACTCGAGCGGCGTCTCGCTTCCGAGCGCATCGACGTGACCCTGCCGGGTCGGCGCGGTACGCGCGGCGGCGCGCACCCGATCACGCGCACGCTCGACCGCATCGTCGAGATCTTCGCGCGGCTCGGCTACGAACTCGCCGACGGCCCCGAGATCGAGACCGACTGGTACAACTTCGAGGCCCTGAACTTCCCGCCGGACCATCCTGCGCGGACGATGCACGACACGTTCTGGATCGATCCCGACCAGGGCGGGGATGGACGCCTGCTGCGCACGCACACCTCGCCGGTGCAGATCCGTGCCGCGATGGGCCGCACGCCGCCGATCCGCGTGATCTCGGTCGGCAAGGTGTACCGCAGCGATTCGGACCAGACGCATTCGCCGATGTTCCACCAGGTCGAAGGCCTGCTCGTCGGCGAGGACGTCAGCTTCGCCGACCTCAAGGGCACCCTCGCCGAGTTCGTGCGCGCGTTCTTCGAGCGCGATTTCGAGATGCGTTTCCGGCCGAGCTATTTCCCGTTCGTCGAGCCGGGTGCCGAAGTGGACATCCGCTGGGACCGCGAGGACGGCACGCAGTCATGGCTCGAGGTGCTCGGCTGCGGCATGGTGCATCCGAACGTGCTGCGCAACTGCGGCATCGATCCGGAGCGCTACACCGGCTTCGCGTTCGGCATGGGCGGCGAGCGCTTCGCGATGCTGCGCTACGGCGTCAACGACCTGCGCCAGTTCTTCGAGAACGATCTCAGGTTCCTCAGGCAATTCGCCTGAGAGGCAAAGAGTGGGGATGGGGGATCGGGGATTTCGCGGAAGCAGAATCCCGCCTCCGTCCACCGGATCCCGCCGTCGGTGCCTGCGCGACATCTCTTTCGAATCCCGAATCCCGAATCCCCAATCCCGGCCTTCCCATGAAATTCAGCGAAAACTGGCTGCGCGAACTCGTCGACATCCCGGCCGATCGCGACGCGCTCATGCACCGCCTGACGATGGCCGGGCTCGAGGTCGAAGGCGTCGAGCCGCTCGGTGCCGGGCTCGACGGCGTCGTCGTCGGCGAGATCGTCGCCTGCGCGCCGCATCCGAACGCCGACAAGCTGCGCGTGTGCGAGGTCGCCTACGGCGGCGCGGCACCGATCGCGATCGTCTGCGGCGCGCCGAATGCGCGCACCGGGCTCAAGGCACCGCTCGCGACGATCGGCACGACGATGCCGAACGGCATGGAGATCAAGCGCGCCGCGCTGCGCGGCATCGAGTCGAACGGCATGCTCTGCTCGGCGAAGGAACTCGGCATCGACGCCGATGCGTCGGGCCTCATGGAGCTGCCCGCCGACGCGCCGGTCGGCACGCCGCTCGCGCGCTATCTCGGCCTGCCCGATGCGAGCGTCGAGATCAAGCTCACGCCGAACCGACCCGATTGCCTCAGCGTGCTCGGTCTCGCGCGCGACGTGTCGGCACTGTTCGGGACCGCACTGCACATGCCCGCGACCGCGCCGGTCGCGACCGGGTCGGATGCATCGCGCGAGGCGGCGCTCGACGACGGCGCGGACTGCCCGCGCTATTGCGGCCGGGTCATCGAGGGCATCGACGCGACCGCGAAGACGCCGCTGTGGATGGCCGAACGGCTGCGTCGCAGTGGCGTGCGTCCGGTCAGTGCGCTCGTCGACGTCACCCAGTACGTGATGCTCGAGCTCGGCCAGCCGATGCATGCGTACGACGACGCGAAGCTCGACGGCCCGATCTCGGTGCGCCGCGCGCGCGCGAACGAGCGCGTGAAGCTGCTCGACGGCAGCGAGCACGAACTCGACGACGGGTTCCTCGTGATCGCCGACCGCGCCGGCCTGCACGGTCTCGCCGGCATCATGGGCGGACTCGATTCGCGCGTGACCGACACGACCACGACCGTGTTCCTCGAGGCGGCGCACTTCGCGCCCGGCGCGATCATGGGCCGGGCGCGCCGGCTCGGCCTGCATACCGATGCGTCCCACCGGTTCGAGCGCGGCGTCGACCCGGACATGCCGCGGCGCGCGATCGAACGCGCGACCGCGCTGATCCTCGCGATCGCGGGCGGTACCCCTGGGCCCGTCAGGGAGTCGGTCGTGGCGTCGGACCTGCCGCTGCGCGCCGCCGTCCCATTGCGCCGAATTCGCCTCGCGCGCCTGCTCGGCATCGACATCGCCGACGCCGACGTCGAGCGCATACTGCGCGCGCTCGGCATGCAGGTCGAAGCAACCGCCGACGGCTGGCGTGCGACGCCGCCGAGCCATCGCTTCGACATCCAGATCGAAGAAGACCTCATCGAGGAAGTCGTCCGCGTGCACGGCTACGAGCGCGTGCCGACGCGTCCGCCGCGCGGCGAACTGCTCGGGCCGGTGCTGCCGGAGGCGCGCCTGGACGTTTCGCGGCCGCGCGCGCAGCTCGTCGCGCGCGACTATGTCGAGGCCATCTGCTACGCCTTCGTGCCGCACGAGCTGTTGCGCACATGGCGGCTCGACACGGGCGCGATCGCGCTCGCCAATCCGCTCTCGGCCGACCTCGGCGTCATGCGCACGTCGCTCCTGCCCGGACTCGTCGCCGCGCTTGCGGCGAACCGCCGCCGCCAGCAGGCGCGCGTGCGCCTGTTCGAAGTCGGGCGCGTGTTCGCGAGCGGAACCGGCGCCGATCCCTCTCCGGTCGAGTTCGAGCGGATCGCCGGCGTCGCCTGCGGCCGTGCGGTCGCCGAGAGCTGGGCGAGCGAAGCGCGCGCCGTCGATTTCTTCGACCTCAAGGGCGACGCGGAATCGCTGTTCGCGTTGACCAACGCGACGGACACGTTCAGCTTCGCCCCGGGCGGCCCGGCCTGGCTGCATCCGGGGCAGGGCGCCGAAGTGCGTCGCGATGGCGCCGTGGTCGGCTCGATCGGCGCGTTGCACCCGGACCTGGTCGCCCGGCTCGATCTCGAGGAGGACGTGTTCGCGTTCGAGTTCGATCTCGCCTCGGTATCGCGCCGCGAGCTGCCGCGCGCCGAAGCGGTGTCGCGTTTCCCGTCGGTGCGTCGCGACCTCTCCTTCGAACTGCCCGAGGCGGTGCCGTACGCGGCGGTCGAAGCCGCGATCCGTGATGCGGTTGGCGAAACGCTCGCACAGGTGGTCCTGTTCGATCGCTATGCGGGTCCAAACCTCGGCAGCGGCGTCAAAAGTCTCGCTATTGGCTTGATTTTGCAGGACCGTTACCGCACCCTTACGGATCAGGACGCTGACCGCTGCACGGCTCTCGCGGTTGCCGCACTGGAATCGGTTTGCAAAGCAAAGTTGCGAGGGTAGGATGGCGTTGACGAAGGCGGAGATGGCCGAGCGTCTGTTCCTGGACGTCGGTCTCAACAAACGCGAAGCCAAGGAATTCGTCGACGCGTTCTTCGAAGTCGTACGCGATGCGCTTGAAAAAGGGGAGCAGGTGAAGCTGTCGGGTTTCGGCAACTTCGACTTGCGTTTCAAGAATCAGCGTCCAGGGCGTAACCCAAAGACCGGCGTGGAGATTCCGATTTCCGCGCGGCGGGTGGTGACGTTCCGTCCGGGACAGAAACTGAAGGTCCGGGTCGAAGCCTATGCTGGATCAGGGCAGCAATAGCGAACTTCCGGTCATCCCGGCGAAGCGCTATTTCACCATTGGGGAGGTCAGCGAACTCTGTGCGGTCAAACCGCACGTGTTGCGCTATTGGGAACAGGAGTTTCCCAACCTCAAGCCGGTGAAACGGCGCGGCAACCGCCGCTATTACCAGCGCCACGACGTCCTGATGATCCGCCAGATCCGGTCGCTGCTGTACGACCAGGGTTTCACGATCACCGGAGCGCGCCAGCGCCTGGAAGGCTCGCAGGCGCGGGCCGAGTCGAGCATTTCCAACCAGATCGTGCGCCAGGTGCGCATGGAACTGGAGGAAGTGCTGCAGATCCTGCGTCGCTGATCGCGCGACGCATCTGCTAGAATCGTCGGCTCCCAAGCGGAGCGGCCGGAACCGGCCGACTCGCGCGAGTTGCATCGTCGGGGCGTAGCGCAGCCTGGTAGCGCACCAGTCTGGGGGACTGGTGGTCGTCGGTTCGAATCCGGCCGCCCCGACCATTATCTTTGCCCGCATCCTTGCGGGCTCCTTCGGCGGTTCTTCGGTCGCAGGTCGCCCTTCGGCTTCGCAGCGTCCAGAGCGCACATCCCCGCGCGCACTCTTCACGAAGAGCAGGGTCGAAGCGATCCGCCGTTCCTGGAACCGTACACCGCATGAGCCAGCCACGTCGTACGCTGTATCCCGAGATCGAACCGTACGATGCCGGTTTCCTGCAGGTTTCGCCGCTGCATCGGATCTACTACGAGCAGTGCGGCAATCGCGCGGGCAAGCCGGTCGTGTTCCTGCACGGCGGTCCGGGCGCCGGCTGCAACGCGAAGTCGCGGCGCTTCTTCGATCCGGCGCACTACCGCATCGTGCTGTTCGACCAGCGTGGTTGCGGCCGTTCGACGCCGCATGCCGAGCTCGTCGACAACACGACCTGGCATCTCGTCGCCGACATCGAACGCTTGCGCGAGCACCTCGGCATCGGGCGCTGGCAGGTGTTCGGCGGCTCGTGGGGGTCGACGCTCGCGCTCGCCTACGCGCAGACGCATGTGGAGCGCGTGAGCGAACTCGTCCTGCGCGGCATCTTCATGCTGCGTCGCTGGGAGCTCGAGTGGTTCTACCAGAAGGGCTGCGACGCGATATTCCCGGATGCGTGGGAACGCTACCTCGCGCCGATTCCGCCGACGGAGCGCGGCGATCTCATGAGCGCCTACCATCGGCGCCTGACGAGCGCCGATCCCGCGGTGCGGCTGGAAGCCGCGCGCGCATGGTCCGTGTGGGAGGGCGCGACGAGCTTCCTGTTGCAGGATGCGGCGCACATCGCGTCGAGCGGCGAGGACGAATTCGCGCTCGCGTTCGCGCGCATCGAGAACCATTATTTCGTCCACGGCGGATTCTTCGACGCCGACGACCAGCTGTTGCGCGACGCGCATCGGCTGCGGCGCATCCCGGCCGTGATCGTGCAGGGGCGGTACGACGTCGTCTGCCCGATGCGCAGCGCCTGGGACCTGCATCGCGCCTGGCCCGAAGCGGACCTGCGTATCGTCGCCGATGCGGGCCACTCCGCGCTTGAAGCCGGCATCGCGCACGAACTGGTCGAGGCCACCGACCGCTTCCGCTGAAGGCGACACCGCGGCGGCACGTCCCTGTGCCGGCCCTGTGATCGCCGCCCGTGCCGCACCGCGCGATCGATGGCTCCCCGCGCGTTCGCCTGCGCCATCGTCACGCCGGCACGCCGGGCTCCCGTCCCCGCCCGCGCGCGGGCCATCCGTTACCCGCCTTGGCGCGTGGTGGCCTCAGCTCGCGCTCGCCACCTCGCCCTCGTTCGCGCAATCGCGCACGAAGGCCTTGCGTTCGCTGCCCTTGAGGCCCTTCTCCTTCGCTTCCGCGCTGCAGGCCTTGCGCTTTAGCTGCGCCGGGCTCGGCGAGGCCGCCTTGTCGGCATCGTGCGCGGTGAGCGCATTCGCGCTTCCCTTGAGGCAGGTGCTCATGAAGGCGCGGCGCTCGTCGCCCTTGAGCGACTTCGACTTCGCGTCGGCGTTGCAGCCCTTCATGCGTGCCTGCTGCGCGGTCAGCGGCTTGCCGGACTTGGCCGGAGCCGCATCCGGCGCGGCCGCCGCGTGGGCCGTACAGGTGTACGCGAAGGCGATGGCGAGAACCGAAGACGCGATGTTCCTGATCTGCATGGTGACACTCCTCCCTGATGGATGAATCCGCGACCGGTCCGATCGCGGTGGAGGCAGTGTGCGTGTGCGGGCATCGCCCACACAGAGGAAGAACCGGCTAGCTCGTGCAGGCGGGCGTCGTCGGTGGAGCGACGAAAGGGCTGATCGATGTGTAGGAAAGGCTTGGGGCGCGTGGCGGCAAGCCCGTTGCGAGCACTCCGTCAGCGCATGCTGCAGCGGACCGGTCGAGGCATCACGGCGGTCACGTGCGGAAGGCGCGGCTCGCGATGCAAGCGGCCGGGTGTGCACCCGGCCCCTTGCGCACAGGCATGCCCGAGAACGTGGTCAATGGGCAGCGGCAGCGTCCGGGTGGTTCTTCAGGCAGTTGTTGCGGAAATCGGTGTAGTCCTTGCCCTTCAATCCCTTCGCCTTCGCATCCGCATTGCAGGCGGTCATCTTTTCCTGTTGGGTCATCGGCGCGGCGGCCGCTGCGGTATCGCCCTTCGAGCACGTGCTCATGAAGGACTTGTACTCGGCACCCTTGAGGCCCTTGGCCTTTGCTTCCTTGGCACACGCGCCGAAACGTTCCTGCTGCGGCGTGAGCGCCTTGCCCGATTTCGGCGCATCCTGCGCGAACGTCGCGCCGGTTGCGAATACGAACGCAAGCGCAAGGACCAGCGACGACGTCGTCTTCAGCTGCATGATGATGCTCCTTCCCATGGGGTGGCCGCGTCCGACGGCGGACTGCGGTGCGGCGCAGTCTACGCCGCGCGTACGCGCGGTGAAGAGGGAGGCAGCAACTTTTTGGATTGCGTTGCCGGCGATTCAGGGCGTCGCCGACGCCGTGACCCGGCGCAGCGCCGGGTCGGCGGGCAGATCAGGCGGCCGCGCGCGCGGCGTCCGGCTTGCGCGGCCCTTCGAGCAGCGCACGACGGACGCCTTCGACGAGCAGGTCGGCTTCGGCGGCGGTGATGTCGAAGCGCGGCGTGAAGCGCAGCGAGTTCGCGCCACCGTGGATGACGCCGTAGCCTCGCTCGCGCATCCATTCCTCGGTGCTGCCGGCGCCGTAGCACTTGAACTCCGGTGCCAGTTCGCACGAGAACAGCAGGCCCGTGCCCTGGACCTTCGTGATGTAGCCCGGCAGCTCGGCCTTGAGCTTGTTGAGCTTGGCGACGAGTTCCTTGCCGCGCACGCGGATGTTCTCGCGCAGTTCGGGCGTGAGCATCTTCAGCACCGCGCAGGCGACGTCGAGCGCGCGCGGATTGGCGGTCATCGTGTTGCCGTAGATGCCCTTCTTGTAGAGCCCGGCGGCGCGCTCGTTGGCGGCGAGCACGGACAGCGGATACTGCCCGGCGTTGAGCGCCTTCGAATAGGTCTCGAGGTCGGGGGCCTCGACCTGCTCGAAGCCGGGGTAGTCGACGATCGAAAGGACCCCGTGGGCGCGCAGGCCGGCCTGGATCGAATCGACCAGGAGCAGGCTGCCATGCGCCTTGGTCAGCTCGCGCGCGGCGATGTAGAACTCGGGGGTCACGCCGCGGCCCGGATCGCCTTCGCCCATCACGGGTTCGATGAACACCGCCTCGATGAACCAGCCGTTCCTGTCCGCGTCGGCGAACACCTGCTTGAGCTGCTCGACGCTGTACGGTTCGACCGTGAGCAGGCTCGTCTCGTTGCGGAAGCTCGCGAGGTTCTGCTCGTAGGCCTTGCGCGACGAGTCGGAGTAGAGGGCGGGGCGCTCGGTCCGACCGTGGAACGCGCCCTTCACCGCGACGCGCTTGATCGTGCGACCGGCGTGGCGCGC
>DASTSE010000162.1:0-9242 GCA_035760865.1 Dokdonella sp. | reverse complement strand
GGTTGGAATCGGCGAGCACGCGCGCCTGCACCTCGGCGAGCGGCGCGGCGATCACCGTCTCGAACAGCTTGGTCAATTCGCGCGCGAGCACGGCCGCGCGCCCGGCGCCGAAGATCGCGACGAGATCGGCGAGCGTCTCGACGATCCGGTGGCTCGACTCGTACAGGATCAGCGTGCGCGGCTCGGCCGCGAGCGCGGCCAGCCGCTCGCGCCGCGCGGCCGCCTTCGCGGGCAGGAAGCCTTCGAACACGAAACGGTCGCTCGCGAGCCCGGCGACCGACAACGCCGCGATCGCCGCGCACGGCCCCGGCACCGGCGATACGTCGCAACCGGCCTCGCGCGCCGCGCGCACGAGCCGGTAGCCGGGATCGCTGACGAGCGGCGTGCCCGCGTCGGAGACGAGCGCGACGTCGTCGCCGGCGAGCAGCCGCTCGACGATGCGCTCGGCCTGGTCGCGTTCGTTGTGTTCGTGCAACGCGAACGTGCGCGCACGGCTGCCCGCCTGCGCGAGCAGCGGTGCGCTGTGACGCGTGTCTTCCGCCGCGACGAGCGCGACCCCGCGCAGCACGTCGCGCGCACGCGGCGACAGGTCGTCGAGATTGCCGATCGGCGTCGCGACGATCCACAGCTTGCCCCGTTTCGGTTCCATCTCGCATCCGCTTCGCAGCGCCGCGACGGGCGGGTCCGCGCGATCGGCTATCATTCGAGCGTAGCGCATCGCGCAACCCGGAGGGACGCAATCCATGCTTGGCCGACTCGAAGGAACCGCGTTCTCGCGCCATGTCCGTCTCGTGCCGATCGCCATCCTCTGCGCTGCGCTCGGCGCCTGCGCGTCGATGGGCGGCCTCTCCGACCGCGTCGGCGGCGGCCCGTCCGCGCGTGGCGCGCAGGCCGACCACGCGGAGCAGCTTTACGCGGACGGCGAGTTGGAACAGGCAGCGAACGAGTTCCTCGCGCTTGCCGACGCCTCATGGGGCGACGCGGCCGCGCACTACCGCCTGCGCGCGGCCGAGGTACTGCGCGATCGCGGCGACCTCGACGGCGCCGCGCGCGCGCTCGGCGACATCAAGCGCCGCCGCCTGCATGGCGACGAACCACAGCGGCTCGACCTGCTCGACGCCGAAATCGCGATCAGGCACGGCGAGATCGGCCAGGCCGACACGCTGCTCGCCGGCCTCGCCGACAACCCGACCGAGGCAGTGCGCATCCGCGCGCTCGAACTGCGAGCACGCGCCGATCTCGCGCGCGGCGACCGCTTCGCCTCGGCGCGTTCGCGCGCAGCGCTCGACCGCGACCTCGAGGGAGCCGACCGCGAACAGAATCGCCGCCAGCTCGTCGACGCGCTCGCCGGCCTCGACGTCGAGGCACTGCGCAGCGGCGTCGAAGGACTGCCGGCCGACGATGCGCTGCGCCCATGGGTCGAACAGACGCTGCGCGGCAAGGGCCAGCCGCTGCCACGCGCGCTACCGAAGCCGAGTCGCCCGGTCGGCACGATCCAGCCCGGCGGCAACGGCTCGCTCGAGAGCGAAGGCTATCGCACGCTCCGCCACGTCGCGCTGCTGCTGCCGTTGAGCGCGCAATTCGCCATGGTGTCGCAGTCGGTCCGCGACGGCTTTCTCACGGCCTACTATTCCGACGCCCGCGCGCGCCGTCCGGAGCTGCGCATCTACGATTCGGGCAGGACGCCCGCCGACGCGATCGCGGCGTACGAACGCGCGGTCGCCGACGGCGCCGACCACGTGGTCGGGCCGTTGCAGCGCGAGGCGGTCGGCGAGCTGTTCCACCAGTCGCTCGCCGCGCGCGTGCTCGCGCTCAACCATCCCGATACGGGCGAAGTACCGCCGCCTGGAAGCGCCGAGTTCGGCCTGTTGCCCGACGCCGAAGGCGCGCAGGTCGCCGAACGCATGATCTCCCGCGGCATCATGCGCGCGTCGATCCTCGCCGCAGACGCCGACTGGGCCGAACGTGCCGCGCGCGCATTCCGCGCGCAGTTCGAGGCCGCCGGCGGCGTGATTGCGGGCGAGACGCGCATCCCCGACAAGGAGGTCAACTACGCGACGCAGATCCTGCAGGCGACCGGCAGCCTCGGCAGCGGGGCGGACGCGGGCGTGTTCGTGAGCACGCGCCCGCAGCAGGCGCGCCTGCTGTTGCCGCAGCTCAAGGTCGCGAACGTGAACCTGCCCGTCTTCGCGACCTCGCACGTCTATGCGGGCGATGGCAATGCCGCGCTCGATCGCGACCTCGACGGCGTCGAGTTCTGCGATTCGCCATGGCTGTTCGCGAGCGTCCCCGGCCGCCCCGACCGCAACCGCGTCGCTTCGCGCATCGACACCGCGAACGGACTCGGCGGGCGCCTGTTCGCGTTCGGCATGGATGCGTACGCGCTGCTGCCGTACCTGGACTTCCTGCTCACGCACCCCGATTCCTATCTCAACGGCGCGACCGGCGAGCTCACCGCCGACAGCTTCGGGCGCATCCACCGGCTCGTCGGCTGGGCACGCTTCCAGAACGGCATCGCGCTGCCGGTCGACGGCGCGCTCGACAGCGCGCCGCTGCAGCAGTGAAGTCGCCCGCCGCCACGCGACGCGCGGCGGGTGCCCGCTACGAGGAGTTCGCCTGCTCGCACCTGCGGCGCGCAGGCCTCGCGCCGATCGCGCAGAACTACACGTGCCGCTACGGCGAGATCGACCTCGTCATGCGCGACGGCGCGGTCGTCGTCTTCGTCGAGGTGCGCTACCGCCGCGACGGCGGCACCAGCCGCTTCGGCGACGGCACCGATTCGATCGGCGTGGCGAAACGCGCGCGCGTGCAGCGCGCCGCCGCGATGTTCCTCGCACAGCACCCCGCCCTCGCCGATTCGGCCTGCCGCTTCGACGTCGTCGCCATCGCCGGCGACGGGCCGCACGCGCAGCTGCACTGGTTGCGCAACGCCTTCGACGCTTCCTGAGGATCCACCGCATGCACCATCGCCTCGCCTGCCTCCGTCTCGTCTTGCTCGTCGCGCTGCCGTCGTTCGGCGGCTGCGTTGCCGCCGTCGTCGGCGGCGCGGCGGTCGGCGCGAGCGCAGCGCACGATCGCCGCGACGTCGGCACCTACGTCGACGACAAGCGCCTCTCGCTCGGCGTGCACGACGCGTTCAACAAGGACAAGGAACTCGCCTTGCGCAACGACGTGCGCATCGTCGTCTACGACGGCGTGATCCTGCTCGCAGGCGAGGTGCGCAGCGCCGAACTGAAGGCGCGCGCCGAGCGGCTCGTCAGCGGATTCGAGGGCACGCGACGCATCGTCAACGAGCTCGCCGTGCAGGAGCCGGAAGGCTTCTGGTCGCGTCGCCGCGACAACACGATCTCGCTGCACGTGAAGACCGCGCTGCTCGACCTCACGAGCATCGACGGCTTCGATCCGACCCGGGTCAACGTGACCACCGCGCATCGCGTCGTCTACCTCATGGGCAAGGTCACGCGCGAGGAAGACGAAGCCGTGACCGGCATCGCGCGCGAGGTGAACGGCGTCGAGAAGGTCGTCAAGGTGTTCGAGTACGTCGATTGATCCGTTCGCCACGATGCTCCCCGCCGCCGCCCTCGCCGACCTGCAGCGCGTCTTCGCCGCCGACGCGCTGAGCACCGATCCGGCCGACTGCCTCGTCTACGGCTACGACAATTCGCGCCGCCAGGCGATGCCGGATGCGGTCGTGTTCCCGACGTCGCACGAGCAGGTCGTCGCGCTCGTGCGCACCTGCGGCGAGCATCGCGTGCCGCTCGTCGCGCGCGGCCGTGGCACCAACACGACCGGCGCGAGCGTGCCGACCGGCGGTGGCATCGTCGCGAGCTTCGAACGCATGAACCGCATCCTGCGCGTCGATGTCGACGACCGCATCGCCGTGGTCGAACCCGGCCTGCTCAATGGCGACCTGCAGGTCGCGCTCGCGCCGCACCGGCTGTTCTGGGCGCCCGATCCGACCTCGGCGCCGTTCTGCACCGTCGGCGGCAACATCGCGTGCAACGCGGGCGGCCCTCGCGCCGTGAAGTACGGTGCGACGCGCGACAACGTGCTCGCACTGCGCGCGGTCGCCGGCAACGGCCTGGACTTTCGCTGCGGCACGCCGACGACGAAGGGCTCGACCGGCTACGATCTCGTGCGCCTGCTCGTCGGCTCGGAAGGCACGCTCGCGCTCGTCACCGAGGCCACGCTCAAGCTGCTGCCGCTCGCATCGGCGAAGCGCACCTTGCGCGCGACCTATGCCGACGTCGGCGCCGCCGCGAAAGCGGTCGCACGCATCATGGCGCAGCCGGTCACGCCGTGTGCGCTCGAGTTCCTCGACGACGCATGCCTGCGCCTTGCCCGCGGCCACGGCGGCGACGCGATCCCGCTCGCGGGCGCGATGCTCGTGATCGAAGCCGATGGCGAAGCGGACACCCTGTCCGCTGCGGTCGACGCGGTCGCCCGTGCCGCGCGCGGCGCCGGGCTCGAGGATCTCGTGATCGCCGACGGCGAAGCCGAGGTCGCCGCTCTGTGGGCCGCGCGGAAGGCGTTGTCGCCCGCGCTGCGCACGCTGTCGCCCAACAAGATCAACGAAGACGTGGTCGTGCCCGTGAGCCGCGTGCCCGAACTCGTCGCCGCGACGCGTACGCTCGCCGTGAAACATGCCTTGCCAATCGTCTGCTTCGGCCATGCGGGCAACGGCAACCTGCACGTGAACCTGCTGCCGCGCGACGACGCCGAGCGCGCGCGCGCGACGGGCGCACTCGACGAACTGTTCGACGCGGTGATCCGCCTCGACGGCACGCTCTCGGGCGAGCACGGCATCGGTCTCGCCAAACGCGACTTCATGCCGCGCGCGCTCGACGCGCACGCGCTCGACCTCATGCGCGCGGTGAAGGCGCAGTTCGATCCGCGCGGAATCCTGAATCCGGGCAAACTGCTGCCCTGAATTCCGCGACTTTCGGCATGCGGTCGCATTGTGTACGCTGCGCTTCCCCTGCAGGAGGAGACGCCCCATGCGTTCGCTCGCGACACTCGTGCTCGCCGGAGTCCTTGTTTCGCTCGCCGGGACGGCGCACGCGATCAGCCTCGATCCCCGTGGCATCGGCCAGGCGCTGATCTTCCCCTACTACACGACGAACAAGGGCCAGGACACGCTCGTCACCGTGAGGAACGAGTCCGACACGAGCCGCATGGCGGTGATCCGATTCAACGAAGGCATGAACGGCCGCGACGTCATGGACTTCTCGCTGTTCCTCGCGCCCCACGACGTCTGGACCGCGCGCATCAGCGCCGTCGATCCTGATGGCGCGCCGTCGCTGTACACCTCCGATCGCAGTTGCACGTATCCGCCCATCGACGGCGGACGCGAGTTCCAGACTTTTTACTTTTCGGGAGGATCGGTATTTCCCGCCGACGGGGGTCCGGTCGACCTATTCCGCACCCGCGAAGGGTTCTTCGAGGTCTACGAGGTGGGGACGGTAATTCCGGGTAGCCCGCTCGACCTCGAGATCGCGCGGCATGACGGAAGCGATGCGCCCACCTGCGCCGCAACGCAGCTTGGCGACAGCGCCGGCCAGTACCTGACCGTGCCGGAGGGGCGATTGTCGGGATCCGCGGCGATCGTCAATGTCGCCGAGGGCACCTTCTTTTCCTACGCTGCACAGGCGCTCGCGGGGTTCACCGACGCGGCGCTTTGTTGCGGAAACCTGGAGCACCTGTTCACCACGGGCCCGAGAATGACGAATTCGTCCGATTCGACGTATCCGCAAGGGGCCATCGCGCACCTGCCGATAGACGATCGCGACGTCGCGCTCGATTTCAGCCTGGGCCTCGACGCTTTCAGCGCGGTGTTCATGGCCGACTCGATCGCAAACGACTACCTCGTCGCGGCGGGCCTCGGCGCACATACGGACTGGGTGCTCACGTTCCCGACCAAGGCGTTTTACACCGATCCGTTCTACCTCGGATCATCGCCGCCCGCGCCTCCGCAGGCGCAGCCGCCGTTTGTGCAGGTGTTCCAGGCCCCTGGTGAGTCGAACGTGCTCGCGAACGCCACGCAGTACGACCAGGAAGAAGGCCACGGCGCGACGTCCGCGCTGATCCTGCCTTGGGTCGTCAACGTGATCGGCTTCCAGGATGCGAGCTTCGACCCCTCCGGCGTTCTCGGCAGCGCGCTCACCATCCGGGTCGCCCCGTTCGCCGAAGCGGGCACGATGTCGCTCGACCTCGCCCACGGCGGCGACGAATCGCATGCGATCACGGCGCCCGACGGCCGCGTGCTGCACGGCCTGCCTGCGACTGGCTTCATGGTCTACAACATCATCAACGCGAATGCCGCGCCCGGGAAGCTCGCCAACTACGGTGGCTCGTTCCCGTACCGCTCGACGGTCGCCTGCACGGGGCTCTCGAGCGAATCGACGCCCTGCCAGTGACGTGCTCTTCGGACCCTAAAGGACCAGAACCATGCTCGAACGCTCCCTCGCCCTGCTTTCGCTCGCCGCAGCCACGGCTCTGTCGAGTCCCGCGAACGCCGTCAGCCTCAACTCGCGCGGCCTCGGCCAGGCACTGATCTTTCCGTACTACACGGTCAACAAGGGACAAGACACCTTGCTCAGCGTCGTCAACGACGGCGATGTCGGCGCCGTCGCAGCGGTCATCGTCGATGAAGGCTACAACGGCCGGCCGGTGGCCCAGTTCAACGTCTTCCTCGCGCCGCACGATGTATGGACCGTCCGAGTCAGTGCGCTTGGCGACGACGACGGCGCGGCACTGTTCAGCGCCGACACGAGTTGCACCTGGCCGCCGCTTGCGCCTGCGGGGCTGCCGCTGAGCAACTCGACCTATGCGGGTGGTAGTGTCTTCCCCGCCGATGGCGGTCCGACGGACATCGCACGCACGCGTGAAGGGTTCATCCAGGTTGTCGGACTCGGTGCCGTCATACCGGGCAGCCCTCTCGATTCCGCCACGCGCCACCCGTCGCCGGGCACGGCGCCGACGTGCGCGGACACCAACAGTGCGGCGGGCTTGTACCTGACGCCTCCCAACGGCACGCTAAGCGGCTCTGCTGCGATCGTCAATGTCGGCGAAGGCACGTTCCTCGCCTATTCCGCGAGCGCGCTCGACTACACCGAGCAGGTGGTGTTCGATGGAACTGGTTCCACTTACGAACCGAATCCACTTCTACATGCCAACAGCGCGTCATCGGCTTTGTCTGGCGCGATCGCCCATATCGCGGATGGGGATCGGCATCTCGCGCTCGACTTCGATCAAGGTATCGACGCGGTCAGCGCCGTGTTCATGCAGGACACGATCGCCAATGACTACCTCGTCGCGGCCGGCCTCGGCGCGAACACGGATTGGGTCATCACGTTCCCCACCAAGGTCTTCTACACCGATCCGTTCTATCTTGCCGGCGGAGCGGCGGCGCAGCCATTCACGGAGACGTTCCGCGCGCCCGGCATGTCCAACGTGCTCGCGGACGCGATCCAGTACGACCAGGAAGAAGGCCACGGCGCGACGGGCGCACTCACGTTGCCTTACCTCGTCAACATCGTCAGCTTCAGCGCCGACGATCGCGCGTCGGGCGTGCTCGGAAGCACGTTGGTTACACATGTCGCGCCGTTCGCCGAAGCCGGCGCGATGACGCTCGATCTCGCCCACGGCGGCGACGAATCGCATGCGCTCGCCGTGCCCGACGGCCGCGTGCTGCACGGCCTTCCTGCGACTGGCTTCATGGTCTACAACATCATCAACGCCAATGCCGCACCCGGGAAACTCGCCAACTACGGCGGCACGTTCCCGTACCGCTCCACCGTGTCGTGCACGGCATCGTCGAGCGATGCGACGTCGTGCGAATGAAGCGCCCCGTCGACGACTGGCAGGCCTGCTGCCTGCGCCGGGCGGGCTTCGCTGCGTTGTTGCTCGTGACGGCGGCGTTTGCCTCCCCCCGTCCGGCGCACGCGATCACGCTCGATGCGCGAGGGGTCGGTCAAGCGCTCGTCTTCCCGTACTACACGGTCAACGGGGGACAGGACACTCTCGTCAGCATCGTCAACGACGGCGACACGGGTTCGGCGTCGTACCTGTATGCCAATGAAGGCTACAACGGGCGGACCGTGCTTCAAATCGTCGTCTACCTGCCACCGCACGACACGTGGACCGCGCGCATCAGCGCACCCGCAGGCGCCGATGGCGCGGCGCTGTTCACGTCCGACACGAGTTGTACCTATCCGGCCATTCCGCAGACCGGCCTGGCATTCGACGCACGCTCGTACGCGGGCGGCAGCGGCGTCTACCCCGCCGACGGCGGCCCTCACTCGATCTCACGCACGCGCGAGGGATACCTGCAGGTCGCCGAAGTCGGTTCCGTGATCTCCGGCAGCGCACTCGATCTGGCGATCCGACACCCCGCTCCGGGCAGCGCGCCCAGCTGCGAGGGCACGGGTGCGTCGGCGGGACAGTACATGACGAAGCCGATGGGCCGGCTGGGCGGATCCGCCGTCATCGTCAACGTCGGCGAGGGTACGTTCTTTTCGTACGCGGCCGACGCGCTGGCAGGGTTCACCGACGAGATGCTGTTCAATTCGGAGACCCTCCTGTGGGCGTCTCCCTTCAGGATCACGAACGATCCCACGTCGAATTTCCCCAACGGCGCAGTGGCGCACGTCGTGAGCGACGACGCTCCGCTCGCGCTCGATTTTCCCGATGGCATCGATGCGGCAAGCGCGGTCTTCATGGAAAACATGATCGCGAACGACTATCTCGTTGCCGCAGGCCTCGGCGCGAACACGGACTGGATCATCACCTTCCCGACAAAGCCGCTCTATACGGACCCGGTATTCATGCGCTTTGAAGGCAGCATTCCGCTTTATGCCCCCTTCGTGGAACCCTTCCAGGCGCCCGGCCTCTCGCGCGTGCGCGTGCGCGCGATGCAGTACGACCAGGAAGAAGGCCACGATGCCGCGTCGGTGCTGACCCTGCTCTGGACCGTCAACGTCGTGAGTTTCCAGGCCGACGCCGATGTCTCCGGTGTACTGGGCAGCGCGCTTGCCGTTCCGGTCGCGCCATTCGCCGAGGCAGGCACGATGACGCTCGACCTCGCCCACGGCGGCGACGAATCGCATGCGCTCACCACGCCCGACGGTCGCGTGCTGCACGGCCTGCCCGCGACCGGCTTCATGGTCTACAACATCATCAACGCGAATGCCGCGCCCGGGAAACTCGCCAACTACGGCGGCACGTTCCCGTACCGCTCCACC
>DASTSE010000161.1:0-2804 GCA_035760865.1 Dokdonella sp. | reverse complement strand
CGGGCTCGGCCTCGCGCTCCGCGCGTGGGCGCGCGGCCGCACCGATCGCCGCTACCTCGCCGACTTCGCACTGCGCGTCGCGATCGATCGCTGGGCCGCGGCACAGGTGCACCGGCTGCGCCCGTCGGTGATCGTCGCGTGCAGCCTCGCCGCGCGCGCGACGCTCGCGATCGGCAAGCAGCTCGGCGCACGCACCGAGCTCGTGCTCGACCTTCCGCTGTTTCGCGCGCTGCATCGCGATCTCGATCGCGCGGCAGAGCGCTGGCCCGCGCGCGCGTTCCTGCGCCGGTTCCGCGCGCCGTCGTGGGCGATCGCGCGTCAGGAGGCCGAGCGCGTGCTGGCCGATCGCATCCACGTGCGCGGCGCCTACGCGCGGGCGCTGTGCCTCGCGGACGGCATCGCTGCATCGCGCGTCGTCGCGCTGCCGTCGCCACCGCGGCCGCGCGTCACCGCGCCGGCGAGCCCGACCGGGCGCATCCGGCTCGCGGGGCTCGCGGCCGCGCGCCACGGCGTCGACACCGCGCTCGAGGTCGCGCGCGCGCTCGGCAAGACGCTGGTCGTGCGCGTCGGCGACGGCACCGAGCCCGCGGATCTCGCACACCGGCCCGGCATCGCATGCGACGACGGCCCGGTCGACGCGATCATCTGCCCGGCGATCTGCGAGACGTACGCACCGGAGTTGCGCGCGATCGGAATCCCCGTGATCGCCTCGCCGATGGCGAGCGTCGACGGCACCGGCCCCGATCCGTACGACGCGGCGGTGTTCGCAGCGGCACTCGGCTAACGCTGAACGCAGGCGCGCCCTGCTGCGATGAACAGCTCCTGCCGCGGCGGCGAACCGCTCCTGGCGCGGCGGCCGCAAGTACGGCTGCGGCTGCTGCGCCGCTGCGATGAACAGCTCCTCAGCGCGGCGGCGGGTAGTACGGCTGCGGCTGCTGCGGATAGTAGGGCTGCTGCGGCGGCTGCTGCGGCGGCTGCGCGTACGTCGGCTGCGGCTGCGGCGGATACGCCGGCTGGCCGTACGTCTGGCCGCCATATGCGTTGCCACCGTACGCAGCACCGTCGCTGCCGGCTCCGTAGCCGGCGTAGGTCGATTCCTGCGAGGTCGCCTGACGCCAGCCGTTCCAGTCACCGACGCGGTCGCGCTTGTCACTCCACCAGCGCCCCGAGTACTGGCGCCCGCTCTGCTCGAACACGAGGTAGCCCGCGCCGGTCAGCGGCGGATCGTTCGGCTCCTGCCAGCGGAAATCGAGCACGTTGCCGCGCAGTGTCCCGGCAAAATACCCAATGACCTCCTGGCCGCGCCGCTGGTACACCCATACACCGTGGACCGCGCCCGCCGCGATCCCGCCCTTGCTGTTGTCCGCCTCGATCTTCACCGCGCCGAACGTCGAGCGCCACAGACCGAGTGCGCGCGCCGGCTCCATCTGCTGAGGCGGCGGCGGGCTCATGTTCGCCTGCGGCTGCATCGCCGGAGCGTTGCTGTTCGAGGACGCCGAGCCGATCGCGGCCACGCACGCGGCCGCGACCGTCACCACCCGCGCGATATTGCCGAGGTTCATCACCTAGGAGTATAGCGCCGCGCCGAACGGGGGCAGCGGCTGTTGTTGCGTGGGCAGTTGTCGTTTTCTGGCAACCTGATAGTGTGCCCTCGCGTTCCGTGCGGTGTTCCACACCGAGTGGCACCCACGACGCGGGCCCATAGCTCAGTCGGTTAGAGCGGCCGGCTCATAACCGGTGGGTCCCTGGTTCGAGCCCAGGTGGGCCCACCTGAAATCCAGAAGTGACGAAGAAGCGAAAGGCAGTCCGTGCGCGATCAGTTGATGAACCTCCTCAAGCTGCAGGCCTGTGACGTCAAGGTTCGCGAGCTCGAGAACGCCGCGAAGCAGCTCCCCGCCAAGCTCGATCCACTGCGCCGCGATCTCGCGAAGCTGCAGGGCATGCTCGATGTCGAGCGCGGCAAGCTCGCGGAGACCGAGAACTGGCGCAAGTCGCAGCAGGAGCTGATCGATCGCGAGCGCGAGGCGCTCAAGAACGCTCAGGGCAAGCTGCAGGCGTCGAAGAACAGCAAGGAGTTCAACGCCGCGAGCCGCGAGGTCGAGAACAAGCGCAAGTCGATCCAGGATCGCGAGAGCGAGCTCAAGAAGGTCGCCGAGGCGAGCTCCGCATCCCAGCAGCAGCTCGCGTCGCGCGATGCGGACGTCCAGAAGCTGCGCGACGAGCTCGCCCAGAGCGAGGCCGGGATGGCCGATCAGATCAAGCAGCTCGAGTCCGACCTCGCCGAGGCGCGGACCGCCCGCGATCAGGCGCGCGCCAGCGTCGAGAACCAGTGGCTCAAGACCTACGACTCGCTCGCCGCGAAGCGCGGCTACGCCGTCGCGCCCGTGCTCAAGGGTGTGTGCCAGGGCTGCCACATGGCGCTGCCGCCGCAGCTCAACAACATCCTCGCGCGCATGGAGTCGATCGAGATGTGCCCGCGCTGCGGCCGCCTCGTGTATCGCCAGGAGCTCCTCGAGCCGAAGCCCGAGGAGCCCAAGCCCGAGAGCCAGAGCTGACCGCGTCGGCGCCCCGTCGTCGAGGGCGCCGGCATGATCGAGCCGTGCGTGTGGGCGCGATCGCTGACGTGATCGCCCATGCGCGCGGGCGCTGGCGTGATCGGGCGCGTGGGCGCGATCGCTGACGTGATCGCCCATGCGCGCAGGCGCTGGCGTGATCGGGCGCGTGGGCGCGATCGCGCTTGCCGCTACGATTCGAGGCGGTCGGCGAGCGCGAACAGCCGATCGCGCCGGGTGTCGATGATGTTC
>DASTSE010000160.1:0-19012 GCA_035760865.1 Dokdonella sp. | reverse complement strand
CAGCCCACGCAGCTCAATGACGCACGAGCGGAGGGAAACCGGACACGCTACGTCGGCCTGCCGGACGTATATACGGAAGCGCCGGCCGAAAGAGATCATGCCTGCCCGCCCGTCGCCCCCCGGCCTCGACCGTGCGGGCCGGCGTTGACCTCGTTCCGCGCGATGCGCAGAATCGCCGTCCCCTCCGCAGCACCGGTTCCCGTGACCGCTCGCCCGCCCGCCCTCCGTGCCGCCGACTGCCTGGCGGTCATCCCCGCTCGCGACGAGGCTGCGACCGTCGGAGCGGTCGTGGCCGGCGTGCGCCGGGCGCTCGGCTGCGCGGTGCTCGTCGTGGACGATGCGAGTGCCGATGGAACCGGCGCGGCCGCCCGTGCCGCCGGCGCCGAATCGCTGCGCCTCACCTTCGGTCTCGGCGCCTGGGGCGCGACCCAGACGGGAATCCGCTACGCGCAGCGCAATGGCTATGCGGGCGTCATCACGCTCGATGCCGACGGCCAGCATGAACCGGATTCGCTACCCGCGTTGTTCGAAGCGCAGCGGAGGGCCGCGGCGAACATCGTCATCGGCACCTGCGTCGACCGGCTCAGCCGCGCCAAACGCGTCGCCTGGCTCTACCTGAGGGCGCTGACCGGCCTCGGGCTCACCGATTTCACGTCCGGCCTGCGCCTGTATGATGCCAAAGCCATGGCGATCCTGGCGGGGCCCGAGGCGAGCCTGCTCGACTACCAGGACGTCGGCGTGCTCATGCTGCTCGCGAAGAACGGCCTGCGCATCGAGGAAACACCCGTATCGATGCTGCCCCGCCGCGAAGGCCATTCGCGCGTGTTCGCCTCGTGGCCCGTGGTCGCCCGCTACATGATGCACACGACGGTGCTCTGCCTCGCACAGATCGACGCCGGACGCCGCAAGGAGAAACTCTTGCAGGAACGCTGCACCGCATGCTGACCGGGCAGATTACCTCGGCGATCCTCGGCGTCGCCCTCGCGGGCGCGATCCTGTTCCTCGTGCGCCGCGACCACCTGCACGGGCCGTACGCCGTGTGGTGGTTCGTGATCGCCGCGGCGACGTTCGTACTCGGCGTGTTTCCCGGCATCGTGGTCTGGCTCGGCCACCAGACCGGCATTTTCTACGCGCCCGTGCTGCCGATCATCATCGGCCTGTCGCTCGTGCTCATCCGCCTGCTCAAGCTCGATGTCGACCGTTCGAAGCAGGAGCGCCGGATCCGCCGCCTGACCCAGAAGCTCGCGATCCTCGAACAGGAATTGACCCGGCTCGGCGGCGCGACGCCGCCGGATGGGCCGGTCGACGACGAAGACGGCTGAGTCCGGCCGCGGCGCATGCGCATCCTGCATCTCGGGAAGTACTACGCGCCGCAGCGCGGCGGCATCGAGCGGCATACCCAGGCTCTAGCCGAGGCGTGCGTGCGCGCCGGCGACGCGGTCGCCGCGCTCGTCCACCAAGCACCCGGGCATTGGCGCGGTTCGCGCGAAACGATCGTTGGTGTGGACGTGCGCCGTGCGGGGTGTATCGGCGCACCGGTCTACACGCCCTTGAGCCCCTCCTTTCCGTTCGAACTCGCGGGTGCGCTGCGCGATTTCGCGCCCGACCTGCTGCACCTGCACCTGCCGAACCCATCGTGTTTTTCCGCCCTCGCAATGCCCGCCGCGCGGCGCCTGCCGTGGATCGTGCACTGGCACGCGGACGTGCCGCCCGACGCTCCGGACTGGCGCCTGCGCGTGGGTTACCGCTTCTATCGGCCGTTCGAACAAGCCGTGCTCGCTCACGCCACGACCGTGATCGCGACGTCGCAGCCGTACTTCGAGGCGAGCCGTGCGTTGCGGCCGTGGCGCTCCAAGGTGCGCGTCGTTCCGATCGGCATCGAGGCAGGCCCCGCGGCCGCGCCGCGCACGGACCTGTGGCCCGCGGCCGGCGGCGTGCGCCTGCTCGCCGTCGGCCGCCTCGGCCGTTACAAGGGGTTCGACGTCCTGATCGAGGCGCTGCACTCGACGTCCGATGCGAGCCTGCTGCTCGTCGGCGATGGCGAATGTGCCGGCGAGTTGCGCGCGCTTGCCCGCTCTCGCGGTGTCGAAGCGCGCGTCGCATTCGCGGGCGATGTCGACGACGCGACGCTGCACGCTGCCTATGCGGGAGCGGATGCGTTCGTCCTGCCCTCGCTTGATCGCGGCGAAGCGTTCGGGCTCGTGTTGCTGGAAGCGATGCGCGTGGGCCTTCCGGTCGTCGCCAGCGCGATACCGGGGTCGGGTGTCGGCTTCGTCGTCGCCGGCAACGAGTCGGGCCTGCTGGTCGAGCCGGGCGATCCTGCGGCGCTCGCCGCTGCGCTCGCGCGGCTGCGCGACCCGCTGTTGCGCACGCGGCTCGGCGAGGCCGGGCGCGGGCGTTGGAACGCGTTGTTCACGCTTGAAGGCTGCGTCGAATCGGTGCGGGCGATCTACGCGGAAGCATCCGCCTCGGCGGGCGCACGCTCCAGGCGCTGAGCCTCGGCGGGCAGCCACAGCACGAGCACCAGCAGGCTCACGAACATCGGCGTCAATTGCAGCAACAGGCGGTTGACCGCGGAATAACTTTGCGCGTAACGCGACGCCGTCGTGAACGCGAACAGGCTGATGATCAGCAGCGATGGCACGGCGACGAGCACGACCATCCTCCGGATCGCCGTCGACCGCGACCACAGCGCGCGCTTCCAGACCAACGCGGCCGGCAGCGCGAACCAGAGCAGGTTCCAGTTCCATTGCCCCCACAGCGCATTGGCGAACGCGTGCAGGGACTGGGCGACACGAGCGCCGTCGACGATGATGCTGTCGTGCACGTAGCGGCGCGCGACCGCGACCCACGGCACGCTCAGCGTCACGCACAACGCGAGCGCGAACGCCGCTACGGCGGCGCCGATGAAGAGGCGCTTGCTGCGCAAGCGGGCGGGCAATGCGCCGATCACGACAGCGACGCTGAGGACGATGCTCCACACCGCACCCTCGAGCTTGAGCATCGGCAACAAGGCGACGATGGCTGCAACAATCGCGAGCTGGCGGCGCTCCCCCCTTTCGCGCCACCGCAACCAGGCATGAGCCCCGAGGGACATCAGAGCGGCGACCCAGAGGTCGGCGTAGCCGCCCAGTGCGACGTGCGCGTCAAGCAGCGGCAGCGAGGCGAGCAGGTAGACTCCCGTGAGCGAATGCACCCTCGACACCCCGAGCACGCGCCACTGCCCGTAGTGCAGGGCCAGCAGGCTGCCCCACAAGCCGAACCATGCCAAGTTGATCCACGGCTCGATCCAGCCCACGTCTGCTGCGAACCACGTCAGCGTCCACGGCAGCGCCTCGGGGTAGTTCCACGCTGCTGCGGTCCGTACGTCCAACTCGGGCAGTATGAGCCAACGCCCGAACGACACGTAGGGAGCGGCGTGACCGGCGAGCACCCAGGTCTTCGCCTTCATCATCCATACCGCCCAAGCGTCCCACGGGAGGACCGGGTGCAGCACGATGTCCGATGCGAGCAGCCAGGCCCGCCAAACCAGCGCCGAAAGCAGCGCCGCGGAGGCGAAGCGTCCGCCGCCCGAAGTCGTCGCAGATACGGGCTGCGTAGCGATCCGACCGCGCGCGAACCATGCAAGCATCCAAGCAGTGCTACCGAGGACCAGCGCGCACGCGCTCACGCGCGCGAACCCGATGGAAAGATCGCGAGCAGCAAACAGCCGCATGGCTTGGCCGCATAGCAGTGCGCCTACGATCCAGCCGCCGCCGAGAGTCGTCGCAAATTCGGCCCGCCGACGCGGCCAGCCGGCTGCGGCGGCCCACAATCCACTGCCGAGCATCAACGGCACGAGCCAGACCATGGTCGAGGACAGCGGACTCATCGAAGCAAGGCCTCGACGCGGTAGACGACCATATCCTCGTTGCGGTCGATCACCTTGACGCGAACCTTGGTGAGACCGATTCGCAGGATGTAGCCGATCGGTCGCGGACGTTCCACGCGGAAATTGACCAGCACCGAACCTGCCTGGATGGTGGATCGCGGCCAGTTAGCGTAGCCGCTGATGCCGGTCGCATTCAGCGGCGCGAGAAAGTAGATCAGCCGCAGGATCTCGTGCGGCGTTTCCGCATTCACGATCACACGCGTGCTTTCGGGCTCGCTCGCCAGGAGCGTTTTCAGGCGCTCGGCTGCGGCGAGCGTGTCCGCGTCGGCGACATGGTCCTGTCGCTGCGCGAATGGAATTGCGCCCCACACGTCGCGATCCGTATGCAGGCGATACCTGAGTTCTTGTGTCCAGACAAAGTCGAGGCCGACCCACGCAATCGCCGCGGCGACGCATAAGGGCCGGCCAAGTCGCTCTCCGCGCCAGCCCAGAACGAGCCGCCCGATCGCCACAAGCATGCCGAGCGCGAGCGCGATCACGAGCGGTGGGCGCGGCGCGTGCGGGAGCGCGTCGCCCGTTTCGGCGGGACCGATCGCGCTCACCGAGATGAGCTGCCAAGGCGAATGCGCGAACCACGACGACCATGCCGCGGCGAAGCGGCCGCGCCACGAATCCGACTCGAGCCGCGCTCCGGCGAGTTCGAAAGGCCGGAATCCCTCCTCGGGCGGCACCAGTTGCGCGACCGGGAACTGCGAAAATCCGACTTCGACGATCGTCCCGCGCCAAGCCGGCACGCGCGAAAGGTCGAACGTCACGGCACCGTCGGTGGGCGGCGGCAGCAGGATCGCCTGCACGTCGTCGGGCGCTTCGCTCGTGCGGAACACGAAGGAAAGCTCGAGCGTCCGCGGAAAGTCCGTGAACGAATAGTGCAGGATCGGGAACTTCGCCGCCGCGAGGTCGGGCACAGCGGTCGTCTGCAACGCCGAATGGTCGTCGGCCGCGGCCGACACCTGCAGCCGCTGCGCTTCGGGCGCCGCCGTACCGAACACCGCATGGAAGCGGCTGCCCGGCAGCGAGTGCGTGCGCGCCGGCACGAGCGGTTCGCGCGGATCGAGGCCCGCAGCCCACAGCAGCAGCGTCGACCAGGCCGTGACCAGCGCGGCGACGAACGCCGTGTAGCGCCAACGCGCGGCCGTCATGCGGCGATTTCGTCGAGCCCGGCGAGCTCCGCCGGGGTAAAGCCCGCGCGCAGGCGTGCGTCGACGTTGAACGGCCCGCGCAGGCTGCCGCGCATGTGCTCGTCGAGCAGGCGCCGGAACGTCGACGGCGCATCGAGGCCTTCGCGCGCGCAGCACCAGGCGTACCAGCGCGACCCGGCCGCGACGTGCGCGACCTCCTCGCGCAGGATCGTCTCGAGGATGTCCGCGGTCGCGTCGTCGCCGACCGCGCGCAGGCGCACGATCATGCCCGGGGTCACGTCGAGGCCACGCGCCTCGAGGACGCGCGGCACCAGCGCCATGCGCGCCACGCACGAATCGGCCGTGCGCACGGCCATGTCCCAGAGGCCATCGTGCGCATCGAAGTCGCCGTAACCATGACCGAGTTCGGCCAGGCGCGTCGCCAGCAGCGCGTGGTGGCGCGCCTCGTCGTCGGCAACGCGCGCCCAGTCGCGGTAGTAGTCGGCCGGCATGCCGCGGAAGCGGTAGACCGCGTCCCAGGCGAGGTTGATCGCGTTGAACTCGATATGCGCGACCGCGTGCACGAGCGCAGCCCGGCCGCTCTCCGAACCGAGACCGCGCTGGGCGAGTTCGCGTGGCGGGACGAGCCGCGGGCGCGCGGGCCGGCCGGGATCGCCGATCGGACGCGGCGCCGGCGCGGCCGCGTCGATGGCCAACTCGCCGGCGACGATCGCGTTCGCGACGGCGTGCGTCAGCGCGAGCTTCTGCGCGACGTCGGCGCACGCGAGGCAACGCGCGGCGGCATCGAACACATTCTCCTTCGCGCTGCCGGCCATGCTGCGACTCCGTCGTCGTGCCGCGGGTCCGCGGCGCGCGGCGCATCGGCGCGCCGCTTCCCATTATCCCTGTCCAACGTGCACGGGCGCACGGACCGGACACGCAGTTTCGCCCATCCGATCGACTCAGCCGGCCTGCCGCCGCTGCGATTTCGCGCCGTCGGATCGCGCGAACTCCAGGTCGCGCAGATAGGTCGGCTCCACGCCGGTGACGTACTCGCCGGAGAAACACGACGTGTCGAAGTCGACGAGCTTTTCGTTGCCGTCGCGCACGGCCCACACGAGGTCGTCGAGGTCCTGGTAGATGAGCCGGTCCGCGCCGAGGATGCGCTCGACTTCTTCCACGCTGCGTCCGTGCGCCACGAGCTCGGCCGTGACGGGCATGTCGATGCCGTAGATGTTCGGATAGCGCACCGGCGGCGCGGCGGACGCGAGGTACACCTTCTTCGCGCCGGCCTCGCGCGCCATCTGGATGATCTGCTTGGACGTAGTGCCGCGCACGATCGAGTCGTCGACGAGCAGGACGTTCTTGTTGCGGAACTCGAGGCCGATCGGGTTGAGCTTGCGTCGCACCGATTTCACCCGCTCGCTCTGCCCCGGCATGATGAACGTGCGACCGATGTAGCGGTTCTTCACGAAACCTTCGCGCACGGGCACGCCGAGGATCTGCGCGAGCGGAACCGCGGCCGTGCGCGACGTGTCGGGGATCGGGATCACCGAGTCGATGTCGTGGTCGGGCATCTCGCGCAGGATCTTCTCGCCGAGCTTCTCGCCCATGCGCAGGCGCGCCTTGTACACCGAGACGTCCTCGATCATCGAGTCCGGGCGCGCGAGGTAGACGTACTCGAAGATGCACGGCGCGTGCCGCGCCGGCTCGGCACACTGGCGCGTGAACAGGCGGCCGTCGAGCGTCAGCAGCACGGCTTCGCCGGGAGCGACGTCGCGCAACAGGCGGAAGCCGAGGATGTCGAGCGCGACCGATTCGGATGCGACCGCATATTCCTTCCCGCCTGCGGCGTCGCGCTCGCCGAGCACGAGCGGGCGGATGCCGTGCGGATCGCGGAACGCGAGTACGCCGTAGTCGAGCAGCATCGTCACGACCGCATAGCCACCGACGCAACGCGCGTGCGTGCCCGCGACGGCCTTGAAGATGTGGTCGGGCGTGAGCTGGCGCCGGTCCTGGATCTGCAGTTCGTGCGCGAGCACGTTGAGCAGCACTTCGGAATCCGAATCGGTGTTGATGTGGCGCCGGTCGTCCTCGAACACCTCGCGACGCAGCGCGTCGGTGTTGATGAGGTTGCCGTTGTGCGCGAGCGCGATGCCGTACGGCGAATTGACGTACAGCGGTTGCGCCTCTGCGGACCCCTCCGAACCCGCGGTCGGATAACGGCAATGGCCGATGCCGACGCTGCCACGCAGGGCGAGCATGTTCGCCTCGTCGAACACGTCGCGCACGAGTCCCTGCCCCTTGTGCAGGCGCAGGCGGTTGCCGTCGAGGGTCGCGATGCCGGCAGCGTCCTGGCCGCGGTGCTGCAGGACGGTGAGCGCGTCGTAGAGCGCCGAAGCGACTTCCGACTTGCCGACGATACCGATGATTCCGCACATAGATGTAGGGCTACTTCAGGTGGATGGGGTCTGTACGGCGGCGGCATCGCTGCGGCCCGCCGGCGTGCCGCCCGGCGCCGCGGGTTTGCCCGGCGCAGCGGCCGGTGCGGCCGGCGGCACGAGCGGCCCGAGCAGGCCCTGCACCGGCTCGAGATGGCGCGCGACCTCCTGCGGCAGGCGCGCGGCGAGCCACTGCGCGCCGCGCTCGAAGCCGGGCAGCAATTGTGACTGATGCCACCACGGATCGCGCGCGAACGGCGTGAACCCGAGCAGCAGCACCACGAGCACGACCAGCGCGAGTCCGCGCGCCAGACCGAACACCATGCCGAGCAGCCGGTCGCTGCCCGACAGCCCGCTGCCTTCGACCAGCTTGCGCACGAGGAAAGTGACGATGGCGCCCGCAATCAGCACGGCCACGAAACACAGCACGTAGGCGAGGATCACGCGCACCGACGGAGTGGATATGCTGGCGGAAAAACGCTCTGCAAGGGCCGGGCCGACCATCCACGCGGTCCAGAACGCGCAGACCCATATCGCGAGCGCGAGCACTTCGCCGACGAACCCGCGCCAGAGACCCATCAGCACCGAAAGGCCGAGGACCGCGACGATCGTGTAGTCGACCCAGTTCATCGCAATGCCGCGAATCCGCCGTGGGCGCACGCCCCCGGAGGGCAGCCGAATCGCGTGCTCGCGCCGGCGTCGACGATTCCTGGTTGCCGATTGCCGATTGCCGGCTTCATCACTGCGTCACGACGATGCCGTCGAGCTTGAGCTTGTCCTTGATGCCCGCGCGCAGCTTCTCGGCCGCACCGCGATCGACTTCCGGGCCGGCGCGCACGCGCCAGAGCGTCGTACCGTTCGCCTCGACCTTGTCGACGAACGCGACGAAACCGGCGTTGCGGACGCGGTCGCGCAGCTTGTTCGCATCGTCGGCCGTCTTCAGCGCGCCGAGCTGCACCGCCCAGCCCCCGGCTCGCCCGGCGGGCAGCGCACTCGCGGGCGCATCGGAGGTCGCATCGTCCGCCGACGCGACGACACTGCCGGGAACGCTCGGCTGCGCCTGCTTGATGCGCAATCTGGCCGCCTCGGCCGCCGCGCGATCGGCGAACGGCCCTACTCGCACGCGTTCGGCCGGCTTGCCCTGGTACTCGCTCGCTTCGGCCGACGCCGGAAAGCCGCCCTTCTTCAGGCTCGCGACGAGATCGCGCGCGTTCTTGACGTTCGCGTAGACGCCCAGGTGCACGTAGTAGCGTCCATTGGCGGCCTGGCCCGGCCCCGGCTTGGCCGTTTCGACAGGCTGCGGCCTGGCCGGCTCCGGCTTCGCGGGCGCGGGCTTGGGCGGCGCCGCGCTGGCGACTTCGGCCGGCGCGGGTGCCGGTGGCGGCGAGGCTTTCGCGGTCGCCGTATCGACGGTCGCGATCGTTTCCGGCAGCGAAGCCGCAGCAGGCGTCGTGGGATTGGCCGCGGTTGGATCGACGGGCAGCACGCGCGTCTGGAATTCCCGATCCGGCGCGGGCGGGATCGCGAGCGTCGAGGTCTCCATCTCCGCCGACTTCTGCGGCGCCGAGCCGGAGATGAGCATCGGCACGAAAATCACGGCCAGCGCGATCAGCACCGCGGCGCCGAGCAGGCGTTGTTTCAACGACAGATCCATGAGCGATCCGCTTCGGGCGACGGCGCGATTATACGCGCCCCGCGCGGCGATCCCGCACGCACCGCTGCCCGCGTTCAGCGTCGCTCGGCGAACGCCAGTGCCGCCGCCGCGACGAAGAACGAACCGAATGCGAGCACGCGATCGCCCGGCCGCGCGTCGGCCCACGCAGTCGTCAAGGCCGCGGCGACGTCCGCGCTCGCAGGCGCGGCGCGCGCGCCGGCAACCTGCTCGACCTGTTCGCCGAGTGCGATTCCCGCGAGCCCACGCGGCGAGTCGCGATCGAGTCCGGCCGGATACCAGCGATCGACGCGCGGCGCGACCGCGCCGACGATGCCGTGCACGTCCTTGTCGGCGAGCGCTCCGAACACCGCGAGCGTGCGGCCGCGCGCGGGCTCGCGACACAGCCAGTCGGCGAGCACGCGGGCCGCCTGCGGGTTGTGCGCGACGTCGACGACGAGTTCGGGATCGCCTGCGAAGCGCTGCAGGCGCGCACCGACGCGAGCCTCGGCGACGCCGCGCGCGATCGCCGCCGGGTTCCAGCCGAGTCGTCCACGCAACGCGCGCAGCGCTGCGATCGCGCCGGCAGCGTTCGCATGCTGGCACGGCGCGACCAGGCCCGGCGGCGGCAGCACGAGGTCGGCCCCGTCGCCGCGCCAGCGCCAAGACGCCGAATCGGCTTCGATCTCCCATGCGTAGTCGCGTCCGGCGCGGCGAATGTCCGCGCCAATGCGGTGCGCGCCGTCGAGCAGGGCCGCCGGCGGATCGGATTCGGCCACGATCGCGGCTCGTCCCGCGCGAAAGATGCCGGCCTTCTCGCGCCCGATGCTGTCGCGGTCGTCGCCGAGCCAGTCCTGATGGTCGAGGTCGACCGTCGTGACGATCGCCGCATCGGCGTCGATGATGTTGACCGCGTCGAGGCGGCCGCCGAGCCCAACCTCGAGCACGGCGACGTCGAGGCCTGCGTGGGCGAAGATCCACAGCGCGGCGAGCGTCCCGAATTCGAAATAGGTGAGCTCGATCGCGTCCGCCGGATCGCGCACCGCGTCGGTCCGAAGGCGCGCGGCCTCGATGCGCGCGAACGCGTCGACGAGGAGATCGTCGCCGACCTCCTCGCCGGCGACGCGCACGCGTTCGTTGTAGCGCAGCAGGTGCGGCGACGTGTACGCACCGACGCGACGGCCGTCGGCGGCGAGCATGGCCTCGAGGAAAGCGACCGTCGAACCCTTGCCGTTGGTGCCGCCGACGATGACGACGACCGGCGCGGGCGCCGGCGCGCCGAGCCGCCGCCAGACCTCGCGCACGCGATCGAGGCCGAGTTCGATCGCGCGCGGATGCACGCGCTGCTGGTAATCGAGCCATTCGGCGAGACCCGCCGGTTGCGCCGCCATCGATGTCCTCAGCGACGCAGCACGCGACGCGGCTTCCACGGCAGGCGACCGCGCCAGTACTGGATCATGACGAAGCCGAACGCGAGCCCGCCGAGATGGGCGAAATGGGCGACGCCGGCCTGCGAACCCGTCACGCCGAGGAAGAGTTCGAGGCCCCCATACAGCGTCACGAACAACCACGCAGGCATCGGGATCGCGAAATAGACGAGGATGCGCGCGTGCGGGAACATCATGCCGTACGCGAGCAGCAAGCCGAACACGCCGCCGGAAGCGCCGAGCGTCGGCTGATAGCCGCCGTCGAAGAAATGCACGACCGCAAGCTGCGTCAATGCCGCGCCGACGACGCAGACGGCGTAGTAGAGCGCGAACGGACGCGAACCGAACAGCTGCTCGATCGGCCCGCCGAACATCCACAAGGCGAGCATGTTGAACGCGATGTGGGCGAAGCTGCCGTGCAGGAACGCGTAGCTGAGGAGCTGCCATGGCTCGAACCCGGGCACGTCGCCGTACGGCGAAGGGCCGAGCGGCCACAGCGCGAAGTGTACGAGCAGCGCGTCGCCGAACACCTGCTGCAGCAAGTAGACGATGCCGTTGGCGATGAGCAGGGCGCGGGTGATCGGGGGCATTTCGACGGGCATGCGCGCGGCGACCGGAGTGACCCGCCATTGTGACCTCTCCGATCGTCCGAGGCGAGTACACGACGAGGGGTCTTGGACGAAGAGAGCGGCCATGGACGGCCGCTCCTGTGCGATGCGAAGCCGAGCCCTGCGCGGGGCCGGACGAGCGGGCAGAGCCGCTCGTGGACGAATGCACGAGACATGGAGGCCGCCGCGGCGGCCTCCATGCGGCTCAGTTGCGCGCGGGATTGTTCTCGGCGAAGTACTCGTGATTGTCCGCGTTGTCGACCGCGCGGCTCGGGTTGCTCACCGCGAGGTTGTGCGCGGCGGTCTGGCCGTAGGCCCAGTCGTCGGTGCCCGCGACGACGTTGAAGTGGCTCGTCTCGTGCACGAGCGTGCCTGCGCGCGAATCGGTGCCGGTGTTCGGCGCCGACCAGAACGCGCCGCACAGGTACACGCGGTACGGCTGCGTCGGATAGACGTAGGCGTAGGTATTGCGGTCGGTGCAGCTGCAGTCGAACGTGTACGGTTGCGACGACAACGCGCTCTTGAGGTTCGTGAAATGAGTGCGCACGGTCGTGTACCGGCTGCTCGCGTACGTGCCGAACCACCAGGTGTAGCGACTGCCGTGGGTACCCGCGTCGAGGTAGCTCTTCGCATGGGTCGCATACGTGACCGCCGAGTTGCGTGCGGTCGCGAGCTGCGAGCGGCGCGTGTTGCTGCAACTGACGAAGCTGTTGCTCGCCGCGAGCACGCCGGGCATGCCCTGAACCGCCATGCCGTCGTCGAGCGCATCCGGCGCGCCGTCGACCCACAGCGTCACCCCGGCGCTGTCGATCGCGGCCGTCGCCGCGACCCCGACCTTCGACGCCCGCTGCGCCTCGAGCAGTGCGCTCTGCGCGTCGCGCACGTAGCGGACGGTGTACTGCCCGCCCATCTTCATGTCGTAGTAGGCGCTGAGGTCAACCTCGGCCGAGCGCGACTCGCCTGGTTTCAGTTCGACGTAGTCCTGTGCGCCTGGCGTCGCACGCTTGTACATCGGACCGACGTAGGCTACCGCGACGCCGTCGCGCTGCACGTCGAACAGGTCCGACGTGACGCCGTCGAGCGGCGTCTGCCAGCGCAGCACATGCAGTGCCGTGCTTCCCTCGTTCAACATCGTGAAGACGAGCTTGCCGCTGCCGATGTCGGCGGCGTCGGCCGATGCGTCGAGGCGCACCGAAACGCCCCCCGGCGCCGCGCCGGCGGTGGCCGCGAACGCGCAACCGAGCAACAACGAACCCAACAGGACCTTACCCATGGCTCTCCCTCATGTGGTCAGGAAGCGGACATCGGCGATGCCCGCGCGGCCCCCAAGCCGCGCGCGGGAGATTAGGCATCGCCTCGCGCGCAGGTAACGCCGCGACGCAACAACCACGCTGTGCGATGCGACGCGCGTCACTTATTCGGGCACGTACACCTTTTCGAAGCCCGCGACGAAGAGGCGATCGATCACGGTCACGGAGCCGCGCATGCCGCTCGTGAGGTCGCCGTGCTGCTCGCAGTAGTAGCCGATCGTGCCGAGGCGGTTGAAGCGTACGGATACCTGCCAGGCGAGGCTGCTCGGTGCCGTATGCAGGTTGCAGTCGAGCGCGCAGGTGAAGCTGCCGTCGTCGGCGCGCACGTTGTGCAGGCCGCCATTGTTGACGAAGCGGATCGTGTCGCCCTGGTAGATCTCGATCTGCGCGGGCGAGAACGTCATGTCCTCGTTCGCCGTCACGGTGAACGAGCGCGCGTGCGCGTCCAGCGCGCACGACGCGAGGGCGAGCACCAGCGCGCGCATCGCGCGATCAGGCCATGAAGCCGAGATCGCCCCCGCCCTCGAAGCGGCCGAGGTTCGGGAAGATGTCGGCGATGCCGCCGGCGTCGACGCCGAACCAGCGTGCGAGCGTCGCCGAATACTGGTCGACGGCGAGCGTCGGGATGATCTGGCCATAGCCTGTGTCGTCGGGATTGCCATTGCCGGGCAGGCCTTCGTCGTACTGGGCGAGCGACGGCATCGTGCCGTAGAAACGCTGGCCGCGCACGGCGCCGCCGACGACGAAGTGATGTGCGCCCCAGCCGTGGTCGGTGCCGTCGCTGTTGACCGCGAGCGAACGCCCGAAATCGGACGCGGTGAACGCGGTGACGCCGTCGGCCACACCCATTTCGACGGTCGCGGCATGGAACGCGGCGAGCGCCTGCGAGAGCTGCAGCAGGTTGTCCGACTGGTCGGTGAGCTGCGACCCGTGCGTGTCGTAGTTGCCGACCGAAACGAAGAACACCTGCCGGCTCATGCCGAGCGCCGCGCGCACCTTGATCATGAGCGCGACGGCCGCGAGCTGGTTGCCGAGATCGGTGTCCGGGAACGGCGTGACGAGCCGCGTGCCGGTCATTGCCGCGTTGAGCAGCACCGCATTCGCGATCGAACGGTTCGCCGTGTCGGCGAACGCGCGCTCGAGCACGTGCGCCTGCGTGCCGCTCGCGCGCAGCGCATCGTACGCGGCGGCGCGACCGGGATCGTTGCCGACCAGCCACGACTCGGGGCCGTCGCCGCGGAAACTCATGCCCTGCACCTGGAAGAAGTCGACCGGATTGCCCTGGTCGTCGACGCCCGCGGCCGCGAAAGCCGCGCCGTACGCGTCGACCGCGAACTGGTTGACGCTCGCCGCGCGCTGGAAGCGGTTCTCGCCCGACAGCGTGATGCTCATCGGCAGCCCACCCGCGTTCGAGCCGTAGAGCATGTCGGCGACACGACCGCCCCAGCCGTTCGCATTCGCATCGTCGGGACGCGAGGTTTGCCACTGGTTGGTCTGATCGTCGTGCGAGTACAGCTGCGGCGGCGTCAGCACCGTGCCGTTCTGGTAATCGTGCTGGTTGATCGGATACAGCAGCGTGCCGACGTTGGCGACGATCGCGGCCCTGCCGCTGTTGAACAGGCCTCGCAGACCCGCATTGCCGCCGGCCGCCTGGCCCATCGACGGATGCATCCCGTACGTCGCGCCGTCGCTCGGCAATCCTCCCGGCAGGCCACCCTGCGCGGGCAGCGGGGACAGCACGTTCGCCTGCAGGTCGCCCTGCGCGAGCGCGAGCCCCTGGCGCGTGTTCTGGTAGATGGGATAGTGCGTGGCATCGCACGGCACGATCGTGTTGAAACTGTCGTTGCCGCCGTACAGGTACACGCACACGAGCGCCTTGTAGTCGTCGAACGCGTGGCGACCTGCGGCCGTCGCGGCGGAGATGAGGCGCAGGTTGCCGAGCGCGCCGTACAACCCGGCGCCGCCGAGCGCGGCGCAGATGCTCCGGCGCAGGAATTCACGTCGATTCACGTGCATGGGTGGTTCCTCTCGGCGGACGCGGACGAGCCGGCGGCATGGCTCATTTCTGGATCGAATATTCGGGCGAGTTGAAGATGAGGTAGAGCGCTTCCTGCACGCGCGCACGGCCGATGTCGTCGTAGTCGCCCGGATCCATCGAGGCGAGGCGGGAGACGAGCACCCCGCGCATGAACGGCGACATCTGCCCGCCCATCAGCAGCACGCTGTAGCGGTCGACCAGCGCTGCCGGATCGCTCGCCGCGAGCGGAGCGTCGCGCGCCTCGTCCATCTGCAGGGTCTGCGGATCGTCCGCATCCCAGCAGGCGTCGCTTGCGGTGTAGTTGCAGAAGATCTGGTGGAACAGGTAGTTCGGCATCGCCGTCGAGGTCGTGTCGCCGAGGATCTGGAACTCGGGACTGACCAGGCCGAGCGCGCGCACCTCGCCCGCCTGCGCGAAATCGGGCTTGAAGAAGTTGAATACGGTCGGCGAGTACAGCGGCGCCTCGCCGATCTGCTCGACGATCGGCGGCCACGTATCGAGGTTGCCCGAACGCCCGCTGTAGCTCGGATCGCCGGTCGGCGTGCGCGCGCCCATCGCGCGCCACATCTGCGAGATCTTCAGCAGCGGTTCGCGCAACTTGCCGAACGTGTCCGGATGCTGCCACTGGCCGTAGCGCGCCTCGCGATCCAGCAGGATCGCCTTGACGACCGCCTTCAGGTTGCCGCGCACGTGCGACGCGCTGCCGTCGTCGTTGAACACCTGCGCGACGCGCTGCACGTAGGCCGGCGACGGATTGCTCGTGACGAGGCGCTGGATCAGCCGGATCGCGATGAACGGGCCGACGTTCGGATGATGGAACACGTTGTCGAGCGCGGCCGTGAGCTCGGCCTGTGCATCGCCGCCGTGCATGAGCACGCCGCCCGACAACGCGACCCCCGGATAATCCAGCAACTGCTTGTCGGACGTGTCGTCGTGCCAGTATTCGACCGGCTCCATCGGCCGCTGCCATGCGAGGTCGTCGAGATTGGCCGGCCCGCAGTAGAAGTACTGCCACGGATTGTCGGGGTTGTTGCAGCAGAGCGGCACGCCGTCCTGGTAGTCGACGCTGCAACCGATGCTGTTGAAGTCCCAGCCGGTGAACACTGCGGCGAAGCCGCGCACGGCCTCCTGGCCGTAGGTCGCGACCGGCTGGCCGTTGACGAGTTTCGGCGTGCCGTCGAGGTTGAGCTGGACGAGACCGACCGAGAACAGCTGGTTGATCTCGCGCGCGTAGTTCTCGTCCGGATGGATGTTCTCGTCCGGATTCGCCTTCTGGTTCTGGATCGAACTCAGGAACACGCCCATCGCGGGATGCTTGGTCACGTCCTCGAGCAGGGTGCGGTAATTGCCGAACGCATCCGCGGCGAGCATGTCGTAGTAGCTCGCGAGCGCCCACGGCTGCTGCGCGAGCGTGCCGTTGCTGTTCGACACGACGAAGATCTCGCTCAGAGCGAACGCGACGCGCTGGCGCAACTGGTCGGTCGGAACCTGCTGCGCGCGGCTCGGGTCGGGCGTGCCGACCGAATTGATCGTCCATGCCTGCAGGCGCGTACCGGCCCACTCGGCCACGGTGTTGCAATAGTCGTCGCCGGGCGCGCAAGAGAGTCCCTGCACCCAGTCGAGGTACGGTACCTGGGTCGATGGCGCCTTGGCGAACTGTTCGGACAGCCAGCCGTCGTAGCCGACCGCACGCAGGTGCGCGATGTCTTCCGTGGTCGCACCGAAGGTCGCCTGGGCGAGGAAGCGCGACGCTTCGGCGTCCGTCGCCGGACCGCCGACGATGCCTTCGAAACCGTCCCGGAAGTTCTGGTCGGGCCAGTGGCTCTGTGCGTTGGCGCGCAACGCCGGCAGCGCGCACAGGCACGCGAGCAAGGCGACACGGAAATCCCGCAGGGATCTGGCGAACCGCATCACGACCTCCCCTTCCGGCGATTCCGGAATGCGCGGACTCTAATCCTCCCGCACGGTCGCGTTCATGACGCGTACCGCAATTGTGCGATGTCGCGCGCCGGTTTTCGTGCGCGTCGAGGTTCGCTTGCCCGGTGCGGGCGGTCCCCACAGGAGATGGTCGATGTCGCGTTCCCAGCCGTGCGCGGAAAGGTCGACCCGGCCGCGTCTCACGAGCACGCCCTCGCCGGCGAGTCGACGCACCTGCTCCCGGAACGCCCTGCTGCCCGGCGCAAAGGCGATGCGGCCGTCCGCCCGCAGCACCCGGTGCCATGGCAGCGCGAGGCCGAGCGGTGCCTCGCGCAGCACGGTTCCGACCAGTCGCGCTCGACCCGGCAGGCCCGCGCGTCGCGCGATCTCGCCGTAGTTGGCGACGCGGCCAACGGGTATGGCGGCGATGGTCGCTCGGATCGCTTCGTGGGATGGCCGTACTTCGGGCCGGACTGACTTCATGGCGCGCGCACGCTAGCATACGAGGTCGCGCCAGTCGGAGATTCCACGTGCAGAGTTTCGAACAGATCCGTTCCCACGTCGGCAGCCGCCACGCGCTGCGCACGAACGATCCGTACCTGATCAGCTTCGACCTCGCGCTCGACGACGGCCGCCACCAGGGCGTGTATCTGGCCGAGATGGAGGACGAGGACGGCGCGAAGTACCTGCGCATCTCGACGCCGATCGGCCCCTACACCGGCATGGACGGTACGCGCTGCCTGCGCTTCAACTGGGAGCAACGCACCGGCTACCTCGCGTTGAGCGACCTCGAGGGGTCGCCGTACCTGCAGCTGTGCGAGAACCGTCCGTACTCGCTGCTGTCGGCGGGCGAGATCGACCGCGTGATCGCCGAACTCGGCGCGCTCGGCGACCGCATGGAGCAGGCGATCTCGAACGGCGGCGACACGTTCTGACGACGGCTGCGATCGGACCTGGCGACGGTTCCGATCGTTCACGGCCTCCGGCATAGTGCTGCGGCGCGGGCGCCGCGCGTGCGGTGTGCAATCGCCGCGTCAGCCGAGCAGGCCGAGCACGCGCGCCGCGCGCACGAGCAGCCAGGCGATGCCGCCGGTGACCGGTAGCGTCAGTATCCACGCCCACACCATGCGCTCGACGATCGTCCAGCGGATCGCATTGGCGCGCTTGGCCATGCCCACGCCGAGGATGGCGGCCGAAATATTGTGCGTCGTCGACACCGGGATGCCGAGGTGCGACGCAGCGAGGATCACGCTGGCCGAGGCGGTCTCGGCCGCGAAGCCGTTGATCGGATGGAGCTTGACCATCTTGTGGCCGAGCGTCTTGATGATGCGCCAGCCGCCGACGGCGGTACCGGCGGCCATCACGAGCGCGCAGAGTACCTTGATCCACACGGCGATCTCGAACTGCTTGCCGGCGTCTTCCTCGACGCGCAGGAAGTCCAGCCACGACGGCACGTGGTCGAGCGTGCCCGACGCGGTCGCCGTGGCGAGCGCAAGCGCAATGATGCCCATCGTCTTTTGGGCATCGTTCATGCCGTGCGACAGGCCCATCGCGCTCGCCGAAACGAGCTGCGCCTTGCCGAAGAACGCGTTCGCGAACCGGGTGCGCCCGAGTCGCTGCAAACGCCCCTTGCGCGAGCCGAGGAACTCGATCAGGGAAAACAGCAGGCCCATGACGAGCAGGCCGAGCACGAAGCCCGCGACCGGCGACGTCACCATCGGCACGATGACCTTCGGCAGCACGCCCTTCTCGCCCCACCAGTGCACGCCGCCCTGCGCCCAGATGATCGCGCCCCAGTCCTCGTGGGCGGCGGCCAGGGCGGCGCCGCAGAGGCCGCCGACGAGCGCGTGCGAGGAACTCGACGGCAGGCCCCACCACCAGGTGATGAGGTTCCATACCACCGCGCCGAGCAGCGCGCAGATCAACACGACCGGCGTTACCGCGACGAGGTGGGTGTCGATGAGGCCGGACGCGATCGTCTTCGCGACAGCGGTGCCGAGCAGCGCACCGACGAGATTCGTCGCCGCCGCGAGCAAGACCGCCTGCCCCGGGCTGAGCACCTTGGTGGCGACCACGGTCGCGATCGAGTTCGCGGTGTCGTGGAAGCCGTTGATGTATTCGAAGGCCAGCGCGATCAGCACGACCAGCAGGACGAGCGTCAGTTCCATCCACGATCCTCGGTGGGTCCGCTAACCCGGCGTCCTGCCTTGGCTTTGCGGAAAAACGGTCGCGGCGCCCCAGCCGGTCGTCGACATCGGGCCCGGCGCGCCGACGCGACGGCGACCGCGCATGCGTGAGCGGCTTCGACCGCCCCCGATCGGCCGCTGCGCGATCAGGAATTCTTGAGCACGATCTGGTAGACCACGTTGCCGGCGTCACGACAGCGGTCGATCGCCTTCTCGAGCAGTTCGAACAGGTCCTTCAGCAACAGGATGCGGATCGGTTCGTGGCGGCCGCCGTAGAGGTCGCGGTAGAGCTCCAGCAACAGGCGATCGGCTTCGTTCTCGATCGCCTGCAGGCGATCGTTGAGCGCGCTCATCGCCTCGAGGTTCATCCCCTTGCGCAATTGCG
>DASTSE010000159.1:0-2227 GCA_035760865.1 Dokdonella sp. | reverse complement strand
CGCTCGGCGGAGCTGACCAAGTACGCCGCCAATGCGATGCTCGCGACGAAGATCAGCTTCATGAACGAAATCGCCAACATCGCCGAGCAGGTCGGCGCCGACGTCGAGCAGGTGCGCCGCGGCATCGGCTCGGACCCGCGCATCGGCTACCACTTCATCTACCCGGGCGCGGGCTACGGCGGCTCCTGCTTTCCGAAGGACGTCAAGGCGCTGGAGCACACCGCGCGCGCTCATGCCTACGAGCCGCGCCTCCTGAGCGCGGTCGAGGCGGTCAATGCGGCGCAGAAGCGCAAGCTGTTCGCGCTGGTCGAGCGCCATTTCGCTGGCGCGCTGCGCGGTCGCACGATCGCGCTATGGGGCCTTGCATTCAAGCCGAACACGGACGACATGCGCGAAGCGCCGAGCCGCACCCTGCTCGAGCAACTCTGGGCCGCGGGCACGAGCGTGCGCGCGTACGACCCGGAGGCGGCCGGGGAAACCGCGCGCATCTACGGCGAGCGTGCCGACCTCGTGCTCTGCGACCAGCAGTACGCCGCCCTGGACGGCGCCGACGCGCTCGTGATCGTGACCGAATGGAAGGCGTTCCGCAGCCCGGATTTCGAACGCATCCGCGCCTCGCTCAAGCAGGCGGTCGTGTTCGACGGCCGCAACATCTTCGAGCCGAAGGCGGTCGAGGCAGCGGGACTCGCCTACTACGGCATCGGCCGCGGCCGCAGCGTCGTCGCGCCCTGAGCGCGGTGCCGTCGCCGGGCCCGCTTGCGCCGCGGCTTTTGCGTTACCATCGCCCGCTTGTGGAATTCATAGCGTAGGTCAATGGAAAAGAAACGAGCGCTGGTCACCGGCATCACGGGGCAGGACGGGGCCTACCTGGCCGAGCTGCTGCTCGCCAAGGGTTACGAGGTGCACGGGCTCAAGCGCCGCGCCTCGTCGTTCAACAGCGAGCGCATCGACCACCTGCACCACGAACTCGACGACACGCGACCCGGCGTGCACCTGCATTACGGCGACCTCACCGATTCGCTGAGCCTGCTGCGCGTGATCCAGCAGGTGAAGCCGGACGAGATCTACAACCTCGCCGCGCAGAGCCACGTCGCGGTGTCGTTCGAGGAACCGGAATACACCGCGAACGCGGACGGCATCGGCACCCTGCGCGTGCTCGAAGCGATGCGCAGCCTCGGCCTCGGCGACCGCTGCCGCTTCTACCAGGCTTCGACCTCGGAACTGTACGGCCTCGTGCGCGAGACCCCGCAGCGCGAATCGACGCCGTTCCACCCGCGTTCGCCGTACGGCGTCGCCAAGCTGTACGCGTACTGGATCACGGTCAACTACCGCGAGGCGTACGGCATCTACGGCTGCAACGGCATCCTGTTCAACCACGAGTCGCCGATCCGCGGCGAGACGTTCGTGACGCGCAAGATCACGCGCGGACTCGCGCGCGTCGCGTGCGGCCTGCAGCATTGCCTCTACCTCGGCAATCTCGACGCGAAGCGCGACTGGGGCCACGCGCGCGACTACGTCGAGGCGCAGTGGCTGATCCTGCAGCAGGACCATCCTGCCGACTACGTGATCGCGACGGGCCTGCAGCATTCGGTGCGGGAGTTCGTCGTACTCGCCGCGCGCGAGATGGGCCTCGAACTGGAGTTCCGTGGCGACGGTGCGGACGAGCACGCGGTCGTGGCGAAGGTGTCGAACGCGAAGCTGAAGCTGAAGGCCGGCGACGTCATCGTGCGCATCCATCCGCAGTACTACCGTCCGGCCGAAGTGGAGACGCTGCTCGGCGATCCGACCCTCGCGCGCGAGCGCCTCGGCTGGACGCCGAAGACGAGCTTCGCCGAGCTCGTGCGGGAAATGGCCGCGGCCGATCTCGCCCTCGCCGAACGCGAAGCGAACGGCGCGATCGGCGCGCGCCACGGTCGCCACCTCGTCGAGAAGCTGCCCGGATAAGCCATGGCCGCCTCGCTCGAGGAACGCCTGACGGAGCTGGAAGTGCGCTTGTCGTTCGTCGACGACACGCTCGTCGCGCTGAGCGACACGGTCGCGGCGCACGATCGCCAACTGCACGCGCTGCGCAACGCGCTCGATGCGCTGCGGGTCGACCTGCAGGCGGTGCGCGGTACGCTGGGCCAGGCGGCGCAGGACGAACCGCCGCCGCCGCATTACTAGGGCAATCGTCCGTGATCGCGGCTTGTCGGCAGGCCCGGGTGCCTGGATGCGCGCGGCTCGAATG
>DASTSE010000158.1:0-2426 GCA_035760865.1 Dokdonella sp. | reverse complement strand
GGCGCGCATGGACGAACTGGCCGAAAGCGCCACCGCCGCAGCCCCCGGAGGCGGCGGGCGTCACGCTCTCGATGCTGCTCGAGCCCGGCGACTCGCTCGAGGCGACGCTGGACGCGGCGGCACCCGACGGGAGTGCGGACTATCGGATGTATCTTGCGCTGACCGAGAACGGACTCGCGAACGCGATCACCGGCGGCGAGAACCGCGGTGCCACGCTCGCCCACGACGGCGTCGTGCGCGCGCTCGCGGGGCCGTTGCCCCTCGGTCGCACGCGCGTACGAATCGACCCGCCCGCGGGCATGCGACGCGACCATGCGAGCGCCGTAGCATTCGTGCAGGACGAGCGTCGTGGCGATGTCGCACAAGCCGTGCGCGTTCGACTCGGCGAGTGTGCGGGCGCGGCAACGCGCTGAGGCCCCACGCGAACCGCGCTGGCGGATCGGCGATCGCCGATCGGAATCGCGCGCGCGCCGGCGAATGCGATCGACGGCGCACGAAAAAGGGCGGGCACCAAGGTCCCGAACCCGGTGTCCCGCCGAGGGTTTCGCACATCGATGCTGTGACACATCGCCCGTTGGAGGGCGAGGTCAGTATCGCGCGCGTCGCACGCCGGCGCGTTGCGCGAAGAAACGGCGTCGGTGACGGAAATTGCGTGTTTACGTGCGTCGTCCGCACGCGCTCATCGAGCGTCGGCGCGCACGAGGCGCAACGCGCCGATGTCGGTGTCCTCGACGTCCACGGGCGCGAACAGGATCGCATCCCCACCCGGCATCACGCTGAAGCCGATGTCGCCGATCAGCATGTCCAGGCGCGTCACGAGGCGATCGGCGCCGCTGGACGGATCGAGCTCGCGCAACGCGGCGGTACGAATGCCGAGTTCCGCGAAGTACCAGATGCGACCGTCGACGACGCGCCAGCCGCTGCCGAGGTCGGCAGTGATCGCCGGCGTGACGAGACGTTCGGCGCCGCCATCGAGCTCGCGGCGCATGAGCCCCTTGGTGCCGGCCGCGGTGTAATAGAGCACGCGCGCAGGGCGGTCGAGCTGCGCCTGCTCGATGCCCTCGACGAGCACGCTGCGCGATTCCTCCGGCGTGCCCGCATGCGCGATGCGCAACAGCCTGGAACCGCGTCCCGCGCCGTGTACCGCGACGAGGTAGCTGTCCGCGACGACGTCGTAGTCGCCGAACATGACGACGTCGTCGGCGCGCGACAGCACGCGCTGGCGCCGGCTCGCGAGGTCGATCTCGACGAGCCGGCGACGCGCGCCGTCGCGCTGCACGGCGACGACGCGCGAACCGTCCTCGCTCCAGCGCGCGAACAGCACCGGCTTGGCGACGTCGTCGGTGAGCTGCACGGTCGTACCCGCACGGAGGTCGTGCAGCCACAGCTGCAGCTGGCCGCTGCGATCGGAGGCGAACACGACGCGCGTCGCGTCCGGCGACAGCGCGGGCGCGTAGTCGCTGCCGGTCGACGGTGCGAGCACGCGCATGCGCGCGGCATCGCCGATCGGCAGCAGCTTGAGGCGATCCTGCGTGCGCGTGATTTCGTACACGACCGTATCGCCGCTGCGCGCCGCATGCGGAAACTGCGCCTTGCCGACCGCGAGCGGCTGCAGTTCGCCGCAGTCGACGTCGACGACGTACAGCGCCGGCGCGCCGGACCAGGTCGAGGAGAACACGATGCTGCGATTGTCGGGCATCCATGCGTGTCCGCGGATCGTCGCCGACAGCTGCGTCACGCGACGCACCTCGCTGCCGTCCGCGCGCATGACCCAGATGTCGCTGTACGGAGCGAGTCCGCGGCGGAACGCGATCCGCCGGCCGTCGGGCGAATAGTGCGCGTCGATGTCCTCGTCGTCGGCCGCGCGCGCGTAATGCAAGCGCTGCTTCTCGCCGCTGTCGAGGTTCCACAGCGACAACGCGAGCGCCTGCGAGGCCGGGTCGGGGCGTTCGGCGAAGACGAGGCTGCGGCCGTCGGGCGCCCAGTCGAACAGGTTGAAGTTGTAGTCCTGGCACGGACCGATATGCCGCTCGTCGCCACCGAGCCCGGGAACGACGAACATCTCGCAGTAGCCCACGCCGAGCCGCTCGAACGCGATGCGCGTGCCGTCCGGCGACCACATCGGCAGGCCCTCGATCGCCGTGCCCGTGCTCGTGAGGCGTATCGTTCGCGACGGCTCGACCGAGCGCACGACGAGTCGCTCGAACCGGCTCTGCGGATCGAACACCGAGAACGCGACGCGCGTGCCGTCCGGCGACAGGTGCGGCCGGTATTCCGAGCCGGGATCGGAGGTGAGCGCGTGCACGTCCTCGACGCGCCATGCAGGGCGCGCGGCCGGCACGAGCCAGGCTGCCAGCGCGGCGACGAGCGCAATGCACGCGATGGCGCCGAGCGCGATCGAAATGCGCGGCGCGCCACGCATGCGG
>DASTSE010000157.1:0-17917 GCA_035760865.1 Dokdonella sp. | reverse complement strand
TTCCAGAATAATCGAAATATGTCAATGCGTGGAGCGGGGATTCGGCATTCGGGATTCGGGATTTCGGGAATAGAGAATCAGGAATCGGAGGCCTGGGGGAGCCTCCGAGCGCGTCGTCATCCCCGCGTGACGGGGATTCATCGAGCCTGGAAGCCGTGAAGGCGAAAATGGATTCCCGCTTCCGCGGGAATGACGGTGCCGGGGCGTCAATCCCCAATCCCCAATCCCCAATCCCTAATCCCTAATCCCTAATCCCCAATCCCTAATCCCCAATCCCGAATCCCGAATCCCTAGCCCCCGCCCTCCGGCGCGACATATCCCGCGGGCTTCTCCGAGCCGTCGCCGAAGAAATACTTCTCCATCTCCGCCGCGATGAACGCGCGCGTCTTCGGGTCGAGCGGGTTCAGGCGGTTCTCGTTGATGAGCATCGTCTGGTGCGCGAGCCACGCGGCCCAGGCGTCCTTCGAGACATGTTCGTAGATGCGCTTGCCGAGTTCGCCGGGCCATGGCGCGAAGGCGAGGCCTTCGGCGTCGCGGCCGAGCTTCACGCAGTGCACGGTGCGCGTCATCGGGTTTCCTCCAGTTGCATGAGCAGTTTGCGCACCGGCGCGGGCAGGCCGAGCGCGTCGTAGTCGCTCGCGGCGTGCCAGCGCGCGTCGGCGTCGGCGACGCGCGTCGCGCGCGCATCGTCGAACAGCAGCGGCGTGACGTCGAGTCGATAGTGGCTGAACGTATGCACGAACGGGGTGAGCGCGCGCGACGCCGGTGCGCTCACGCCATGGCGTTCGAGCAGGCGCGACGCGGCGTCGCCGGCGTCGTCGACCTCGGGCAGGCTCCACAGGCGCGCCCACACGCCGGTCGGCGGGCGGCGTTCGAGCAGAACGCGGCCGTCCGCATCGCGCACGACGAGCATGGTCGTGCGCCGCGTCGGCACGTCGCGCGTCGGTTTCGGCTGCGGCAGCACGGTGGTGAGATTCTCGCGGCGCGCGACGCAGCCGTCGGCGACCGGGCAGTCGGCGCAGCGTGGGCGGCTGCGCGCGCAGACCGTCGCACCGAGGTCCATGATCGCCTGCGTGTAGTCGGCGACGCGCGTCGCCGGCGTGTGCGCGTGTGCGTGCGCCCACAGCGTGCGCTGCGTCGCGGTCGCTCCCGGCCAGCCGGACACGCCGTGCCAGCGCGCGAGCACGCGCTTGACGTTGCCGTCGAGGATCGCGTGGCGCGCGCCGTGCGCTTGCGCGAGGATCGCCGCCGCGGTCGAGCGGCCGATGCCGGGCAGGGCGGCGAGCGCGTCGACGTCGCGTGGCAGGTCGCCGCCGTGCTGCTTGATGCACAGTTGCGCCGTGCGATGCAGGTTGCGCGCGCGGCTGTAGTAGCCGAGGCCCGACCACAGCGCGAGCACGCGGTCCTCGCTCGCCGCGGCGAGCGAGGCGAGGTCGGGCAGCGCGGCGACGAAACGCTCGAAGTACGGGATCACCGTGCGCACCTGCGTCTGCTGCAGCATGATCTCGCTGAGCCAGACGCGGTACGGCGTGCGCGGATGCTGCCAGGGCAGGTCGCGGCGGCCGTGGCGGTCGTACCAGGCGAGCAGCGCGTCGGCGAACGTGTCGCTCATGGCTGCTCCGGCGCCGGGTCGTCGCGCACCTCGACGTCGAGGCCTTCGATGCGCGTGTCGCCGACCTGCGCGGCATCGATGTGCACGCTGCCTGCGACCGGCGGCACGACGTCGGCGTTCGCCGGCTTCCAGCCGCGCAGCCATGCGACGAGGTCGGCGCGGTTGGCGAGGTCGATCGTCACGCCTTCGGCGACCGGCTTGCCCGCCTGCAGCACGCGGCCGTCCTCGACGTGCAGCACGAAGCGCACGTCGGGCGGCGGCGACGTCGATGGCGGTCGCGCCGCGAGCCATGCGCGCAGCGCGTCGAGGTCGAGCACGGGCCGCACGAGCTCGATGCGCTCGATCTCGAGCTGCGACGACCACAGCGCGCGCCACGGGACGGCTGCGCGCAGCGCGTCGGCGCGCAGCACGCGCGTACCGTCGACGACGAGCTCGGGCTGCGGCAGCACGGCGCGCAAGCCGGGCAGGAGCGCGTAACCGGCGTCGCCGCCGAGGCGCAGCTGCGCGCCGAGTTCGCTGCGCACGCGCTCGACGAGCAGCGCGGTGATGCGCTGCGGCCGCGTGTAGCGATGCACGACCACTGCGCCGATCGCGCCGATCGCGAGCACGACGAGCAGCACGCGTAGCCACCTGCGCCGGCGCCGCGGCCGCGCGGCAGGCGTGTCACCCATTGCCGCCGAGCGAAGCGGGCAGCAGGCCGTCGACGAACGCGGCGGCGTCGAACACGCGCAGGTCGGCCGCGCGCTCGCCGAGGCCGACATAACGGATCGGCAGGCCGAACTCGCGTGCGAGCGCGAACACCACGCCGCCCTTCGCGGTGCCGTCGAGCTTGGTAACGACCAGGCCGGTGACGCCGATCGACTCGCGGAACGTGCGCACCTGGTTGATCGCGTTCTGCCCGGTCGTGCCGTCGATGACGAGCAGCACTTCGTGCGGCGCCGCGGGATCGAGTTTGCCGAGCACGCGACGGATCTTCGCCAACTCGTCCATGAGGCCGGCCTGCGTGTGCAGGCGGCCCGCCGTGTCCGCGATCAGCACCTCGGTGCCGCGCGAGCGCGCGGTCTGCAGCGCGTCGAAGATCACGCTGGCCGAATCCGCGCCCGACCCCTGGGCGATCACGCTGACCGCGTTGCGCGTGCCCCAGGTCTGCAATTGTTCGACCGCGGCTGCGCGGAACGTGTCGCCCGCCGCGAGCAGCACGCTGCGGTACTCGGCCTTGTAGCGATGCGCGAGCTTGCCGATCGTGGTCGTCTTGCCGACGCCGTTGACGCCGACGGTGAGGATCACGAACGGTTTGTGGCCGCCCGCACCGACGTCGAGCGGCCGCTCGACCGGCTTCAGGCGCGCGACGAGATCGGCGCGCAGCGCGTCGAGCAGCGCGCGCGCATCGGCGAACTCGCGTTTGCCGACGCGGCGGCGCAGGTCGTCCATGAGGTCGGTCGTCGTCGCGATGCCGACGTCGGCCGTGATGAGGCAGGTTTCCAGTTCGTCGAGGAACGCGTCGTCGAGGATGGGGTTGCGCTTGAAGATCGAGGCGAGGCTGCGGGCGAAGCCGCTGCCGGCGAGGCGGTCGCGCCAGCCGCGGCGCGCGGGGGCGTCGTCCTCGGCGGCTTCGGCATCGGCTTCGGCGGGATCCGACGGCGGCGGTGCGGCGGCAGCGCCCGCGCTCGCGCCGGCATCCGCGAGCGGGGCGGCGGGCGCCTCGTGCTCCTGCACCGGCGCCGCGAAAGCCGCTTCTTCGGGCGTCTGCGGCGCGGGCACCGCTGGCGTGGCCTTGTCCTCGGCCGGCTTCTTCTTCCAGAACTTCAGCATCGCGGGCGAATTCGGCGAAAATGCGGGCCGACAATGCTAACACCGGGGCGTCGACGCCACCTGAGATGCGCAATCCTCCCGCGAAATCCGCGCACGGCGCCGTGCGCATCGTCGCCGGCCGCTTGCGTGGCTCGCGCCTCGCCGTGCCCGTGCGCGAAGGCCTGCGCCCGACCCCCGATCGCGTGCGCGAGACGCTGTTCAACTGGCTCATGCCCTACCTGCCCGGCATGCGCTGTCTCGACCTCTACGCGGGCACGGGCGCGCTGGGCATCGAGGCGCTTTCGCGCGGTGCCGGCGCCTGCACGTTCGTCGAGCGCGACCGCGAGCTGTGCCGCGCGCTGGCCGACAACCTCGCGCGGTTGCGCGTCGCCGGCGCCGACGTCGTGCATGCGGACGCAGCCGGCTGGCTCACGGGCGCGGCGACGCCGTACGACCTCGTCTTCCTCGACCCGCCGTTCGATGCCGGGCTCTGGCAGGGCGCGGCGGCCGCGATCGAGCAGGGCGGCTGGCTCGCCGACGGCGGCTTCGCCTACGTCGAATCGCCGCGCGAGGCGCGCTTCGAGCTGCCGTCGACGTGGGTCCGGCACCGCGAGGGTGTCGCGGGCGCGGTCCGCCATGCGCTCTATCGCCGCTCCGGGGCGGTTCCGCTAAGCTAACGGCCATTTCGCAGGGACGGCCCATGCCAACCACGCAGCAGCGCGCGCGCATCGCGGTCTATCCGGGCACCTTCGATCCGATCACGAACGGCCATATCGACCTCGCGAGCCGTGCGGCACCGCTGTTCGACCGCCTCGTCGTCGCGGTCGCGGACAGCTCGACCAAGATGCCTGCGTTCGACCTCGCGATGCGCATCGACCTCGCGCGCACCGCGCTCGGCGGCCTCGCCAACGTCGAGGTGCGCGGGTTCTCGACGCTGCTCGCCGATTTCGTCGAGGAGATCGGCGCCGGCGTGATCCTGCGCGGGCTGCGCGCGGTGTCCGACTTCGAATACGAGTTCCAGCTCGCGAGCATGAACCGGCACTTGATTCCGGCCGCGGAAACGCTGTTCCTGACGCCCGCGGAGCAATACAGTTTCATCTCGTCCTCGCTGGTGCGCGAAATCGCGCGCCTCGGCGGCGATGTTTCCGGATTCGTCCATCCGGTCGTGCAACAGGCGCTGCGCACGCGCTACCTGAATTCGACAACCACGAGGTAATCCACCATGCGCAAGATTCTTCCGATCGTAGCCCTCGCCGTCGCCGCGACGCTGTCGCTCGGTGCGTGCAGCTCCGGCGAGCAGGCGGCCGTGCCGGCGGCCGAGCAGAAGCCCGCGATCCCGCCGATGCCGACCAACCCGACCGACAAGAACGCGTGGAAGCAGTACCTGGTCGCGGTCGTCACCGCGAACATGCAGGGCGTGAAGAGCAACCACCCGTACATGTACTTCGTGCCGGCCGGCGACGACGAAGCGACGGTGGCCGACCGCAACAACCAGCTCGAGAACGTGCGCACGGTCGTTTCGCGCGGCGTGCTGCCGGGCAACATGATGGCGTTCGGCGGTCCGGATTCGAAGCTGACCTCGGCGCTCATCATCGATGCGTTCAAGGACGCGACGCCGGGTTCGTTCAAGGACGTCGTCGTGCTGTTCGTCGGCGCGACCGCCGAAGGCGCCGCGGTCAAGCTCGCACTCGACCCGACCGGCGCGGACGTGCGCTTCGTCGAAGCGAAGTAAGCGGGGAATCGACTTCGGGAGTCGGGATTCGTCGCGCCGCAGCGCCGACGCGCTTCCCGGCTCCCGATTCCCGCTCCCCATTTCCCATGTCGCTCAAGATCACGGACCAGTGCGTCAACTGCGACGTCTGCGAGCCGGTCTGTCCGAACAAGGCGATCAGCCTCGGCAGCGAGTTCTACGAGATCGCGCCGACCCTCTGCACGGAATGCGTCGGCCACTACGACGAGCCGCAGTGCGTCGCCGTGTGCCCGGTCGAGTGCATCATCGCCGACCCGGAGCATCCGGAGTCGCGTGACGAGCTGCTCGAGAAGTACGAGCGCCTCACGGGTTGAATCGCCCCGGATCGCGCCGCATCGTGTCGGTGTCGCGCGATGCGGCGGCAGGCGCGACGCGCGCACCGTCGCTCGCGTCGAGCGCGATGCCCGCTTTGCCGGCGATCGCGGGAATGACGCAGAATCCGCAATCCCCCCGGGCGAGGAACACTCCATGAACCGTCGCTGGAAGCAGACCATCCTCGCCGCGTTCGTCGCGTTCGAATGCGCCGCGGCATCGGCTGCGGACAAGCCTCGCCATGCGGCGATCGCGACCGCGCACACGCTCGCGACGCAGGCGGGCTTCGAGGCGCTCGAGATGGGCGGCAACGCGTTCGACGCCGCGGTCGCGGTCGCGGCGACGCTGTCGGTGGTCGAGCCGCAGAGTTCGGGCATCGGCGGCGGCGGGTTGTTCCTGCTGCGGCGTGCGTCGGACGGCAAGGAAGTCATGCTCGACGCGCGCGAGACCGCGCCGGCGGCGGTCGACCCGAAGGACTATCTCGATGCGAACGGCCGGCCCGACCGCGACCACGCGCTCAACGGCCCGCTCGCGGCCGCGATACCGGGCGAACCCGCGGCGCTCGTCGCGCTCGCGAAGGGTTATGGAAAGCTGCCGCTGTCGAAATCGCTCGCGCCGGCGATCCGTATCGCGCGCAACGGTTTCCAGCCCGACCCGCGTTGCCTCAGGGGCATCGCGCGCCAGCGCGACACGCTCATGCGCTGGCCCGCGTCGGCGGCGCTGTACCTCGACAAGGGCGCGTCGCCGAAGCAGGGCTGGACCTTGCGGCTGCCCGATCTCGCGCGCGTGCTCGAGGCGATCGCGCGCGACGGCAACGACGGCTTCTACCGCGGCGAGATCGCCACCCGCCTCGTCGGCGGCGTGCGCGCAGCGGGCGGACGCTGGAGCGCGGACGACCTCGCGCGGTACGAGGTCAAGGAACGCGCACCGATCGCGTTCGAATACCGCGACTGGCACATCGTGACCGCTCCGCCGCCGTCGTCGGGCGGCATCGCGCTCGCCGAGATGCTCAACATCCTCGGCGGTTACGACCTCGCCAGGCTCGACCGCGCGCACCGCGTGCACGTGACCGTGGAGGCGATGCGCCGTGCGTACCGCGATCGCGCCGAGTACCTCGGCGATCCGGACTTCGTGAAGATGCCGGTGGCCGAGCTGACCAATCCGCTCTATGCGGCCGGCCTGCGCGCGTCGATCCATCCGGACAAGGCGACGCCGAGCGACATGCTGCCCGGCTACATGGCGCCGCCCGAGAGCATGCACACCTCGCACTTCTCGATCATCGATCGCGACGGCAACCTCGTCTCCGGCACGCAGACCGTGAATACGACGCTCGGCTCGAAGTTCGTCGTCGCGGGCACCGGCTTCGTGCTCAACAACGAGATGGACGACTTCGCGCTCGTCCCCGGCAAGCCGAACGCGTACGGCCTGCTCGGCAACGACAACAACGCGCCCAAGCCCGGCAGCCGCCCGCTGTCGTCGATGACGCCGAGCTTCATCGTCGGCAAGGACCGCATCGGCGTGATCGGCACCCCGGGCGGCAGCTACATCATCACGATGGTGCTCGAAGGCATCCTCGCCTTCGTCGACGGCGAGACGCCCGAGAAGATCGTCGCGCTGCGTCGCTATCACCATCAGTACATGCCCGACGTGATCGAGGCCGAGGCAGGTGCATTCACGCCGGCGGAGAAAGCCGCGCTGGAGGCGATGGGTCACGCCGTGAACGTCGCCGCAAGCACGTGGCCGTTCGGGTTCATGAACGTCGTGAGCTGGAACAGCAAGACCGGGGAGATGCACGCGGGCAGCGATCCGCGTGGCGATTCGGGCAGCGGCATTGTCAAATAGACCCAGGCCGCGCACTGTGTCTCCCACAGAAGCAGTTCTCCCTGCACCGCGGTACACATGAACGGGTATTCGACGTGAAACTCTGGTCCATCATCGGCAATTCGCAGAAGCTCGACGGCGGCGCGATGTTCGGCAACGTCCCGCGCGCGATGTGGGAACACTGGATCGCGCCGGACGCCGACAATCGCATCCCCCTCGCGTGCCGCGCGCTGCTCGTCGAAGGCCTCAACGGCAAGACCGTGCTGTTCGAGACCGGCATCGGCGCATTCTTCGAACCCAGGATGCGCGAGCGCTTCGGCGTGGTCGAGGATCGCCACGTGCTGCTCGACTCGCTGCGGGCGGCGGGATTCGGCCACGAAGACATCGACGCGGTCGTCGTATCGCACCTGCACTTCGACCACGCGGGCGGCCTGCTCGCGGCGTGGGAGGCGGGCAAGGCGCCGAGCCTGCTGTTCCCGAACGCGACCTACATCGTCGGCGAGGAGTGCTGGCAACGCGCGACGCACCCGCATCCGCGCGATCGCGCATCGTTCATCGCCAAGTTGCAGCCGCTGCTCGAAGCCTCGGGCCGGCTCGAACGCGTGCAAGGCACGCATTCGCTCAGCCTCGGCATGCAGGTGCGATTCACCTATTCGAACGGCCACACGCCGGGCCTCATGCTGTCGGAGATCACGACCCCAACCGGCGGCATCGTCTTCTGCGCCGACCTGATTCCGGGCCGGCCCTGGGTTCACCTGCCGATCACGATGGGTTACGACCGCTATCCGGAACTGCTCATCGACGAGAAGCGCGCATTCCTCGAGGACAAGCTCGCGCGCGACGTGCGCCTGTTCTTCACGCACGACGTCGGTTGCGCCTGCGCGCACGTGACGCGCGACGAGAAGGGGCGCTTCGGCACGCGCGGCGAGCTCGCCGAACTCGTCGGCGAGGCGGCCTGATGGCGCGGCGCGGACGCCGTTCCCGCGGCGGGCCGGCCCTGTTGCTCGTCGCGGCCGTCGTCATCGCGGTCGGCGCGGCCGCGTGGTGGCGGTACCGCTATCCGCGCACGACGCCGTTTGCGAACCCGCGGGAACAGCCGGTTGCCGCGACTCCGGAGCGCGTCGATGCGCGCAACGAAGGCCGCGAGATCGAACTCGAAGGACCGCTGCGTGTCGTGCGGCCCGCGCGCGACGCGCAGCTCGCGATCCAGGCCGACGCGGTCGTGCTGCTGCGCGACGTCCAGATGCTGCAATGGCGCGAGCACTGCGCCGGTGCGCAGTGCCGCTACGCGCTCGAATGGTCGCCGCAGAGGATCGACGCGCACGCGTTCCGGGAACCGGAGGGCCATCGCAACGACGCGCCGTTTCCGTTCGCGAGCGAGCGGTTTCCCGCGGCCGAGGTGCGGCTTGGCGCGTATGCGGTCGACGCGAACCTCGCCGCCGAAGGCGCGACGCCGCAGGCGTATCCGGTCTCGATCGCGCGCCTGCCGCCGAACCTCGCGGCGACGTTCCGTGAATGTGACGGCGCGCTCTGCACGGGCGACCCGGCGCGGCCCGCGGCGGGCGACCTGCGGGTCGCCTACCGCGTGGTGCCCGGCGGACGTGTGCGACGCGTCGTCGGCGTGCAGCAGGACGGACGCTTGCGGGCGATCGAACGCTGATTCCGAGGGACCCGCCGAAGGCGCGCGGCCGACCGCGCGGTCGCCCGGGCCGAGCGCATGCACGCCGGTGTGACGATCATGACGGGCCCGTGTACCGTAGCTGTCGACCACAACGAGGCCAACTATGCACATCACCGCCATCTATGCCGCGCTCGCGACCCTGCTCGTGCTCGTGCTGGCCTTGCGCACGTCGCTCGGCCGCCGCGGCAAGCGCATCTACACGGGCGACGGCGGCGACCACGACATGTTCCTGCGCATCCGCGCGCATGCGAACGCGACCGAGTACCTGCCGCTCGCGCTCATCCTGCTCGCGCTGCTCGAATGGAACCAGACCCAGACGCCGTGGCTGCACGCGTGCGGCTGCGTGCTGCTCGTCGGACGCGTGCTGCACGCGTTCGGCATGTCGATCCCGTCGTTCTCCCGCATCGGCCGCGTCAGCGGCAGCGCGCTTACGTGGGGCGTCATGGCCGTCATGGCCGCGCTGCTGCTCTGGCAGTGGATCGCCTTCACTTCGATCCGCTGAAATCGGAGGGCGAAAGCGAGAGCCTGAAACACGAAGGACACGAAGGAAGAAAGATCAGGGAGGAGTTTGAAACACGGCACATCGAGCACACGGAAAAAGCGAAAGCCGATGAGCTTTTCATCAAAAACGCTTTCCTCCGTCAATCTCAAAGTCTTTGCTCTACTTCGTGTCCTTCGTGTCCTTCGTGTTTCAATCTTTCGCTCTTGCTCTTCCCGCCCGATCAGCGTGCGAACAGCGAGGCGTGGTCGAGCATGTAGAGGCCCGCGAACATCTTCGGGTCGATCGAGTAGCCGGCGTTGATCTTCTCGATGAGCCACGCGGCGGCTTCGTGGCGCGGGACTTCGTGCACGGTGATCTCCTCGGTCTCGTCGCCGCCGCCCTGGTGGACGCGCTCGAGATCGCGCGCGAGCACGAACGCGAGGATCTCGTTGCTCATGCCGGCCGACGTCGGGCCGGACATGAGGAAGTCGATGTGGCCGGCGCGGTAGCCCGTTTCCTCGACGAGCTCGCGATGGGCGGCCTCGACCGCGCTCTCGCCGGCGCTGCTCGCGACGTCGCCGACGAGGCCCGCCGGCATCTCGATCGTCATGCATTCGATCGCGGGGCGATACTGTTCGACGAACAGGATGCGATCCGCCGGCGTCACCGCGATGATCATGACGCCGCCACCGGGATTGGTGCGCTCGGCGTACTCCCAGCGGCCGCGGCGCTTGAGGCGCAGCCATTTTCCGTTGCAAAGCGTTTCCGTTTCGGTCATTGTGCGCGGCTTTCCTGAAACTATTCAGCGGTTTGGCGGTCCATGGCCGGACCCCCATCGAGGAACGATCGAATGATGATCCGCCGCATTCTATGCACTTTCGCGTTTGCCTTCGTGGCAGGCCCCGCTGCGGCCGCGCCCGCGGTGCAGACGGGGGCGGGTCTGGACCCGAGGCACCTGTCGAAGGGCCAGATCGACCAGATGCAATCGACGGCAGCGCTGCTGCGCGCGGCGGCGCTCTACAAGGAGAGCGACGACCTCGACCGCCTGTCGTGGACGCTCGAGCGCCTGGTCGCCTTCGAGCCCAACGTCGGCGATCTCAAGCTTGCGCTCGCGACGACGTATGCGCGCCAGGGCGAGAAGACGAAGGCCTACGACCTGCTGCTCGGCATGCAGCGCGTCGGCTACGGTTACGACCTCGCCGACAACCCCGATTTCGCCAAGATCACCGGGACCAGGGTCTGGACGTACATCACCGATGGTCTGAAGTCGAACCTGAAGCCGTTCGGCGAGGGCAAGGTCGCCTTCTCGCTGCCCGCGGGCGACCACCTGTACGAAGCGCTCGCCTGGGATCCCACGCGCAAGCAGCTGCTGGTCGGCAGCGTGCGCGACGGCACGATCATGCGTGCGGATGCCGACGGCAAGCTCACCGAATTCATCGCGCCGGGCGCGGACAACGGCCTCTGGAGCGTGTACGCGATGGCCGTCGACGCCGACGCCGACGCGCTCTACGTCGCGAGCACCGCATCGCTGTACTTCAAGGGGTTCAGCCAGGCGAACTACGGCCAGGCGGGCGTGTTCAAGTTCCGTCTCTCGGACGGCAAGTTGCTCGAGAAGTACCTGTTGCCGTCCGGCGCCCAACCGAACACGCTGTCGAGCATCGCCGCGCGCAAGGGACTCGTGTTCGCTGCCGACGGCCTGCACAACGTGATCTATCGCCTCGACGGCGGTGCGCTCAAGCCGATGGTCGCCAATCCGAAGCTGACGAGCATCCGCGGCCTTGCGCTCAGCGACGACGCGAAGACGCTCTACTTCGCCGACTACGCGCTCGGGGTGTTCGGCGTCGATCTCGCCGCCGGCAAGCCGTTCGACCTCAAGTACGACCCGGCCAAGCTCGCCCTTGGCGGCATCGATGGCCTGAGCTGGTACGACCACCGGCTGGTGGCGGTCCAGAGCGGCATGTCGCCGCGGCGCGTGATGCGCATCGCGCTCGGCGACGATTTGCGGACCGTCACGGCCGCAATGCCGCTGGACGCGGCCAATCCCGCGTTCGAACTGCCGACGTACGGCACGGTCGCGGGCGATTCGCTGTATTTCGTCGCGAACAGCCAGAAGAACGCGTACGACAGCTACGGTTCGCCGAAGCACGAGCACGATCTCGAGCGGACGAAGGTGTTCAAGAGCGACCTGCGCTTCGCGTGGGATTCCGGCGCGCTGCCGGTCGGGAAGATCGCGCCCGCGTCGAGTGTGATCAGCGAATCGAAGCCGGGCAGCGGAACCTTCTCCAACGTCGAAGGCGGCTCGCAGTCGGTCACCGGCAACTGAGCCGGGCGGCTGCGCTCGTTCCTTGCGGCTCGTGGCGAAACGATGGGGTGGTACGCGCACAGCGCGTGCCGCCGCGCGCACGTCCGAAGGCGCGCCATGGCGAACGCGGCGGGACTCGCCGCTTCGCGGCTCGACCCGCGCGCTACGATGACGCCAGGTCGTGCGATTCGCGCAACGCGCGAATGCGCGCGCGCGTGAGCGGGCCGAAGCGCAGGCGCTCGAGCAGTTCGTCGATTGCGCCATCGGGCGCCTCGCGGCGGTACGCATCGGCGCTCGCGGGCACCGGTGCGTCGAGCGCGATGCCGGTCAGCGATCGCGACAGGCGCGCCACCTGCGCGTGTTCGCGCAGGCGCATCGACGCGGCCGCCGCGCCGCGCGTGCGCAGGAACGCGACCTCGTCGGCGCGCTCGAGCAGCGCGTCGAGCGTGCCGAAGTGGTGCAGCAGGATCGCTGCGGTCTTCGCGCCGATGCCTGGGACGCCGGGGATGTTGTCGATCGCGTCGCCGGTCAGCGCGAGATAGTCGGCGACCTGGTGCGGGTGCACGCCGAGGCGCGACTTCACGCCGGCGCTGTCCCAGCGCTGGTTGCGCGGCGGGTCCCATTGTTCGTCGGCGGCGCCGATGAGCTGGCCGAAATCCTTGTCGGCCGACACGATCACGCCGCGGAAGCCCGCGTCGCGCAGGCGCGCGAGTGCGCTGCCGATGAGGTCGTCCGCCTCGTACCGGTCGTCCACGAGCACCGCCGCGCCGAGTGCGCGCGCGAGCGCCTTGCAGCCGTCGAACTGGCGCATGAGGTCGGCGGGGGCGGCCGGCCGGTTCGCCTTGTAGGCGGGATAGAGCGCGTTGCGGAACGAGGTGTTGAGCGATTGGTCGAACGCGACCGCGAGATGCGTCGGTCGCGCCCGTTCGAGCAGGTCGAGCAGGAAGCGCGCGAAACCGTGCACCGCGTGCACGGGCTGGCCATCCGCATCCTCGGCGTCGGGCACCTGGGCGAACCATGCGCGGCAGACGTAGAGGCTGCCGTCGACGAGATGGACGGTGTCGGCCATCGCGTCAGGTCCACTCCGACCACACGTCGGCTAGCGAGGGACGCGCGCGCTCGGGCGCGGGCTCCCTTGCGGTGCCGATGTGCACGAACGCGACGACGCGCTCGTCCCCGCCGAGGCCGAGCAGGCGCGCGACTTCCTGGTCGTAGGCGGCCCAGCCGGTCAGCCACTGCGCGCCGAATCCGAGCGCCTGCGCACCGAGCAGCAGGTTGTAGGCGACGCAGCCGGCCGAGAGCAGTTGCTCCTGTGCGGGAATCTTCGCGTGCTCGGCCTCGATGCGCGCGATCACGGTCACGATCAGCGGCGCGGCGTTGAAGCGCTCGCGGTCCTTCTCGAGTGCGCTCGGCGCGACATCGGGTTGCTGCCGCAGATGGATGTCGGCGAGGCAGCGACCCAGGCGCGCGCGCGCCTCGCCGCGGATCGCGAGCAGGCGCCACGGCACGAGCTTGCCGTGGTCGGGCACGCGCACGGCGGCCTGCAGCAGGCGTTCGAGTTGCGCCGCATCGGGGCCGGGTTCGCCGAGCTGGCGTGCGGGAACGGAGCGGCGCTGGTCGAGCAGTTCGAGCGGATTCAAGGCGGGTGTCGTCGTGATGGCGTGAGAACGCAAGGATAGCCGGATGCAGGGCGAAGTGCGGCCATGCGCGGGATGCATGCGGGGCGAGGCGACGATCGCCCCGCACGTCGGACGCGGGCCGGTTGCGCTCCTGCCGGCGCCGGCAGGCACATCGCGCGAAAACCTTGCTAGGATCGACGCTCCGACCGATGCTGAGGATGGTCATGCCGACGACCGTTGTCGCGCTGCGCGAAACCGTACCGGGCGAACGCCGCGTCGCATTGACGCCCGAGGTCGCGAAGAAGCTCAAGGCGCGCGGCGCCGACATCGTGATCGAACCGGGCATGGGGCAGGGCGCGTACTTCGCGGACGCGGCCTACGCCGGTTGCGAAGCGGCCGCCGACGCTCGCGCTGCGCTCGCGCGCGCGGACGTGCTGTTGCGCGTGCAACCGCCCTCGCTCGAAGAGATCGCGGCGCTCAGGGAGGGCGCGGTCGTCATCGCGCACCTGCAGCCGCACCTCGCGCCCGAGCGCACGAAGGCGCTGCGCGACCGCCGCATCACCGCGTTCGCGATGGAACTGCTGCCGCGCACGACGCGCGCGCAGGCGATGGACGTGCTGTCGTCGCAGGCTGCGGTCGCCGGCTACAAGGCGGTGCTCATCGCGGCCGAGGCGGCGCCGAAATTCTTCCCGATGCTGACCACTGCAGCGGGCACGATCCGCCCGAGCAAGGTGCTCGTCGTCGGCGCCGGCGTCGCCGGCCTGCAGGCGATCGCGACCGCACGCCGGCTCGGCGCGCAGGTCGAGGGTTTCGACGTGCGCCCGGAGACGAAGGAGCAGATCGAATCGCTCGGCGCGAAGTTCCTCGACCTCGGCGTCAGCGCCGCGGGCAGCGGCGGCTACGCGCGCGAGCTCACCGCGGAAGAGCGCGAACAGCAGCAGCGCGCGCTCGCCGAACAGCTCAAGGCGTTCGACGTCGTCGTCACGACCGCGGCGGTGCCGGGGCGCAAGGCACCGCGGATCATCTCGGCCGCGATGGTCGCGGGGATGAAGGCGGGCGCCGTGATCGTCGACATCGCCGCCGAGACCGGCGGCAACGTCGAAGGCACCGAGGCCGGCCGCACGGTCGCGAGCGCCAACGGCGTGAGCATCATCGGCACGACCAACCTGCCCGCGAGCGCACCCGTGCACGCGAGCGAAATGTACGCCCGCAACCTCTACAACTTCCTCGAGCTCTCGCTCAAGGACGGCGCGCTGAACCTCGACTGGAACGACGAGCTCATCGCCAAGACCTGCCTCACGCACGCGGGCGAGATCCGGCACGAGGCGACGAAGGCGCTGGCGGGATAGCTGGAGCCGAAGCGGTAAAGACTGAAACACGAAGGACACGAAGGACACGAAGGACGAGCCAGGGAAGGGCTTGAATTATGGAATTCGACGGCTTGTCGCGTACGGTGATCGGTAGTGCGATCGAGGTGCACCGGCAGTTGGGGCCGGGATTGCTGGAGTCGGTATATCGGCGATGCCTGGCCCACGAGCTGTCGTCGGCTGGTTTGTCGGTGGAGGCCGAAAGAGCTGTCGGGATCCGCTATAAGGGCATCGATCTCGCCTGTGGTTTCCGCATCGACATACTGGTCGAGCGGTCGCTTGTAGTGGAGATCAAGGCGGTCGAAGCATGGATGCCCGTCCACGATGCACAGGTGCTCACATATTTGAAACTGGCGGGTTTGAAAACGGGCTTGCTGCTGAATTTCAACTGTCGCTCGATGCGTCACGGGATCCGCAGGATTGTCCTTTGACTCCTTCGTGTCCTTCGTGTCCTTCGTGTTTCAATCTTTCTTGCTTTCGACGTCCGCACACGGGGTAGGCCCATGATCGACGGATTTCTCGCGTTGTACATCTTCATGCTCGCCGCGTTCACCGGCAAGGAAATCATCGGGCGCGTGCCGGTGATCCTGCACACGCCGCTGATGTCGGGCTCGAACTTCGTCCACGGCATCGTGTTGGTCGGCGCGATGATCGCGCTCGCGCACGCCGAGTCGCCGCTTGCGATCGCGATCGGTTTCATCGGCGTCGTGCTCGGCGCGGGCAACGCGGCCGGCGGCTACGTCGTGACCGAACGCATGCTCGAGATGTTCAAGTCCAGCAAGGACGGCAAGAAATGACCGTTCCCGCATTCGAATTCCGCCGCTGCCGCACGTCCGGGAAGCATTGATGGATACGCAGACACTGCTCGTCTACATCGCCAAGGCGTCCTACCTGCTCGCCGCGGCGCTGTTCATCCTCGGCATCAAGCGCATGTCCTCGCCGGTCACGGCGCGCGCGGGCATCAAGTGGGCCGGTATCGGCATGGGTCTGGCGACGCTCGCGACGTTCGCGATCACCGGCGCGCACAACGTCGGCTGGATCGTCGGCGGCATCGCGCTCGGCGTGATCCCGACCTGGCTGTGGGGCAGGAAGGTCGCGATGACCGACATGCCGCAGATGGTCGCGCTGTTCAACGGCATGGGTGGCGGCTCGGCGGCGGCGATCGGCGCGGGCGAACTGCTCAAGTTTTCCCAGCCGGGCGCACCGCTCCCGCCGTTCGCGACGCTCGCGCTCGCGGTGGTCGGCGCGCTGATCGGCTCGATCTCGATGACCGGCTCGATCATCGCCTGGGCCAAGCTCGACGGGCGCATGGACAAGGTGTTCCGCTTCGGCGGCCAGCAGGCGCTGAACTTCCTCGTGTTCGCCGCGTCCGTGCTCGCCGGCCTCGCGCTCGTCGCCTGGAAACTCGACGCCAGCCTCGTGATCGTGTTCTTCGCGCTCGCGCTCGCGTTCGGCGTGCTCATGACCCTGCCGATCGGCGGCGCCGACATGCCGGTCGTGATCTCGCTCTACAACGCGTTCACCGGCCTCGCCGTCGCGTTCGAAGGCTATGCGATGGGCATCGAGGCGCTCATCGTCGCCGGCATGGTCGTCGGCGCCGCGGGCACGTTCCTGACCCAGCTCATGGCGAAGGCGATGAATCGGCCGATCAGCAACGTGCTGTTCTCTAACTTCGGTGGCGGTGGCAGCGGCGAGGCGATCGCCGGCGCGCAGAAGCCAATCGAGGCGAGCGACGCGGCGTCGCTGCTCTACATGGCCGAGAAGGTCATCATCGTGCCCGGCTACGGCATGGCCGTCGCGCAGGCGCAGCACAAGATCTGGGAGCTGTCGCAGGCGCTGATCAAGGCCGGCAAGGACGTGAGGTTCGCGATCCATCCGGTCGCGGGCCGCATGCCCGGCCACATGAACGTACTGCTCGCCGAGGCGGGCGTGCCGTACGACCTCATCGCCGACATGGACGACATCAATCCGGAGTTCAAGACCTGCGACGTCGCGATCGTGATCGGCGCGAACGACGTCGTGAATCCGGCCGCGAAGACCGACAAGTCGTCGCCGATCTACGGCATGCCGATCCTCGACGTGGTCGATTCGAAACAGACGATCGTGATCAAGCGCGGCAAGGGCACGGGCTTCGCCGGCATCGAGAACGCGCTGTTCTACGCCGACAACACGCGCATGCTGTACGCCGACGGCAAGGAAGCGGCGAACCAGCTGATCGCCGAACTGAAGGCGGTCGAGGGCGGCGCGGGGCATTGAGTCATGCGAAACATCCTGTTTCGCTGCACGAACAAGCGCGTGCGGGCCCGGATGGTCGGGGTCGGTGGAATCCAGAAGCGGCCATCCTTGGCCGCACTCTTCGAATGAAGCACGAATTTCCCGGTCGGTTCGGAGTGCAGGTCAGATCATCTGCGCTCAGGTTCGCGGATGCATTCTGCTAGGCTCTGGCGATGGTGAATCGCACGAAGAAGACGCCGCGCCTGACCGCGCGGCCGGAATGGAAGGCGTTGCAGCGCCACGCGGCGACGATGCGTCGCCGGCACCTGCGTGAGTTGTTCGCGGCCGACGCCGGGCGCGGCGAACGCTTCGCGCTCGACGCTGCGGGACTCTACTTCGACTACGCCAAGCAGCGCGTCGATGCGAAGACGATCGCAATGCTGGTGAAGCTCGCCGATGCGTGCAGCGTTCGCGAGCGCGCCGAGGCGATGTTCCGCGGCGAGCGCATCAATACGACCGAGGACCGCGCGGTGCTGCACGTCGCGCTTCGTGCCCACAAGCGCGAGCGCATCGTCGTCGACGGCCGCAACGTCGTCGCCGACGTGCACGCCGTGCTCGAACGCATGGCCGCGTTCTGCGAGCGCGTGCGCAGCGGCGACTGGAAGGGGCATCGCGGCGAGCGCATCCGCCATGTCGTCAACATCGGCATCGGTGGCTCGGACCTCGGCCCGGTGATGGCCTACGAGGCGCTGCGCGCGTACGCGGACCGCTCGCTCGACCTGCGTTTCGTCTCCAACGTCGACGGCACCGACTTCGCCGAGGCGACGCGCGACCTCGATCCCGCGCGCACGCTGTTCGTGGTCTGCTCGAAGACGTTCACGACCCAGGAGACGCTCGCGAACGCACACGCGGCGCGGCGCTGGTGCCTCGCTGCGCTCGGCGACGAGTCGGCGATCGCGAAGCACTT
>DASTSE010000156.1:0-2021 GCA_035760865.1 Dokdonella sp. | reverse complement strand
TCATTCCCGCCGCCCGCCACTCGCCGGCACGCGGCCTTTCTGCTTTTTTGGCGGTGCCGACGTGGATGCGATCCCTAGCGCGCGCGCAGCGCGCCGCGGGTTCACTGCGCAGGCAGGAGCCTGCGCGAACATCGCCGAAAGGCGATGGCCCTCGCGCATCGCGCGAGGGTGAGCGCCAGGGATGGCGCGAATCATTCCCGCCGCCCGCCACTCGCCGGCACGCGGCCTTTCTGCTTTTTTGGCGGTGCCAACGTGGATGCGATCCCTAGCGCGCGCGCAGCGCGCCGCGGGTTCACTGCGCAGGCAGGACAGCCTGCGCGAACATCGCCGAAAGGCGATGGCCCTCGCGCACCGCGCGAGGGTGAGCGCCAGGGATGGCGCGAATCATTCCCGCCGCCCGCCGCAAGGGTGCTCTTTGCGTTTTCGGTGGTGCCGACGTGGGTGCGAAATCCTTCCCGCCGGCCACCGACGAGGGCCGCCACCGACGTTTTGGAGCTCATGACGGGGAATGCGGCGCCTTGGTGCGCGCAAACGAAGACGGCCGCCTCGCGGCGGCCGTCCTCGCTGTATCGCTGTCGCTCGGATCGCCGGCTACTTGCGCTCCGCCGCCGTCGCGTCGCGCGTCGCGCGGAACTCGGAGTCCTGCGCCCAGTTCGGCCAGCGCGTCGAGTTGGCGAGGTCGCTGCCGAGCTTGTAGAGCAGCGGCAGGTCGTGCGTCATGCCCGCGAACGTCCACTTCGCCTGCCATTCGTCGGCGGGCTGGTGATAGCGGTTCTCGACGTAGTCCTTGCCGGACGCCTCACCCGCCTCGGCGCCGCCGACGACGAGGTCGTCGCCCGATTCGTACGACAGCGCGGGCACGCCGCGCTTGGAGAACGAGAAGTGATCGGAGCGGAAGAAATGGCCGGCTTCCGGATGCGGATCTTCGGCGTACGAGAGGCCGAAGCCTTTCGCGTCCTTGACCAGTTCGTCGAGGAGGTCCGACTTCGCGCTGCCCGAGGTGGAGAAGTTGCGCGCGACGCCCTCGGGATCGAGCGCGTCGGTGTTGATGACCGCGACCGTCTTCGCGAGCGGGTACAGCGGCTTCGCCGCGTAGTACTCGGAGCCGAGCAGGCCCTTCTCTTCCGCGGTGACGTTGAGGAAGACGATCGAGCGCTGCGGCTTCGGGCCGTTCGCGAACGCGCGGCCCATTTCGATGAGTGCCGCGGTACCGGTGGCATTGTCGACCGCGCCGTTGTAGATGCGGTCGCCCTTCGCATCCGGCTCGCCGACGCCGAGATGGTCCCAGTGCGCGCTGTAGATCACGGTTTCGTCGGGGCGCGTGCTGCCCTCGATGCGGCCGACGACGTTCTGCGAGGTGATGACCTTGCTGTCGACCGCGTAGTCGGCCGAGAACGTCGAGCCCTCGAGCACGACCGGCTTGAACGCGCGCGTCTGCGCCTGCTTCTTCAGCGCGGCGAAGTCGAGGCCGCTGCGCTTGAACAGATCGACGGCGAACTCGCGCGTGATCCAGCCTTCGACCGGAACGTGCTCCGTTTCCGGATGGTCGCGCACGATGTCGAACATCGTGTTCGTGTTCGAGTTCTTCACCGTGGCCCAGCCGTACGAAGCCGGATCGGTTTCATGCACGATGAGGAGGCCTGCAGCGCCGCGGCGCGCGGCTTCCTCGTACTTGTAGGTCCAGCGGCCGTAGTACGTCATCGCCTTGCCGCCGAAATCGCCCTTGCCGGCCTCGAAGTCGGGGTCGTTGACGAGCACGATCGCGACCTTGCCCTTGAGGTCGAGGCCCTTGAAGTCGTCCCAGTTGCGCTCGGGCGCGGTGACGCCGTAGCCCGCGAACACGAGCGGCGCGTCCTTGATCGACACCGACTTGGCGCCGTTGAGCGGCGCGCGCACGGCGATCTCGGCGCCTTGCGTGAGTGCCTGCGGCTTGCCCGCATGGCTGACCGACAGCTTCGGCTCGCCGCTGATCTCGGCGCGCAGCAACGGCACCGCCTGGGTCCACGCGCGCTGGCCGTCCT
>DASTSE010000155.1:0-2257 GCA_035760865.1 Dokdonella sp. | reverse complement strand
AACACGCATCCACACTCGCTCATCGCCACCGCGGTCGCCTTCGCGCTGGCCTGCGCCGCCGGCGGCGCCTCGACCGCCTTCGCCGCTCCGGCACCCGAGCCGCAAGCGCAGACCGAGTCCACGGGACCGAACGAAGCCGCCGCGCCGGAGCAGTCTTCCGAAGTCGCCGAGGTGCTCGTCACCGGCTCACGCATCGCGCGCCGCGATTTCGAGGCCAATTCGCCGATCACCACCGTGCAGCAGGACCTGCTGCAGCAGACGAGCAGCTTCGCGCTCGAATCGAAGCTCCTGCAGCTGCCGCAGTTCTCCGGCGCGACGAACAGCCAGTTCGCGACCGGCTACTTCAACAGCGGCGCCGCGACGCTGAACCTGCGCAACCTCGGCGACAATCGCAATCTCGTGCTGCTCGATGGGCGGCGCCTGCAGCCCTCGACGGCCGCACTCGCCATCGACATCAACACGATCCCGGCGGCGCTGATCGACGGCATCGAGGTCATCACGGGCGGCGCGTCCGCCGCCTACGGTGCCGACGCGGTCTCGGGCGTCGTGAACTTCAAGCTCAAGCACAAATTCCAGGGCTTCCAGCTCGACGGCTCCTACGGCAGCTCCGAGCGCGGCGACAATCGCATCGTCGACATCAGCGCCACGATGGGCGGCAACTTCGCCGAGGACCGCGGCAATGCGATCGTCGCGCTGACCTACGCGGACCGCGGCGAGGTGCGCAACCGCGACATCGATTTCCTGCAGGACGGTTTCCGGGTCGGCGCGGTGCCGGCCTCGTCGAGCTTCCTCTCGAGCGGCTACTACAACCCGATCGCCAACCTGCCCTCGCAGGCGGCGCTCGACGCCTACTTCGGGCAATTCGGCGCCGCGCCCGGCGCGGTGACACGCGCGACTCAGATCGGGTTCAACAACGATCAACAGTCGCTCTTCAACATCACCGGCGCGAACATCTACAACTACCAGAACCCGCTGTTCCCGCGGTACGCGATCGACTCGTACACGAACCCGGCGTCGAAGACGGTGAAGCAGAACTTCAGCGCCGATACGCTCGCGTCCTTGCCGCTCACGCGCTATTCGGCGTTCGGAACGGCGACGTACGACGTGACGGACGACATCCAGTTCTTCTCGCAGCTCATCTACACGCGCTACAACAGCACGACCGTCGGTGGCGCTCCCGTGGCCGCGAATACGTGGCGCGTCGACATTCCGCGCGATGCCGCGCACCCGGTGCCGGCTGCGTTCGCCGCGCTGCTCGATTCGCGCGATCAGCCGAACGATCCGTGGGCCTTCAACAAGGACCTCACGTTCATGGGGCTCGGGCAGGTCGAGCACACGAACGACGTCTTCCAGTTCCTCACCGGCGTCCGCGGCACGATTCCGAGCACCGACATCACGTGGGAGCTCTACGGCGCACACGGCGAGACCCAGCTCGTCGACAAGGGCGTGTCGGGCTTCGCTTCGCTCGTCCGCTATCGCGAGCTCATGACCGCGCCGAACTACGGTGCGAACTACAAGGGCCAGTACGGCACGTGCACGAGCGGCATCAATCCGTTCGGCGAGCAGAACGGCGTCGGCGCGGGCCAGTTCGGCGATCCATCGCTGCCGCAGGTGTCGGCGGACTGCATCGACTACCTGAATCCGTACTGGACCAATACGACCAAGCTCAACCAGGACATCGTCGAGCTCACGACGCAAGGCAAGCTCGTCGACCTGCCCGCGGGCGAAGCGCGCTTCGCGCTCGGCGCCGACTATCGCAGCAACAGCGTCAGCTCGAAGCCGGACACGGCGTTCGCGCCCGACGCCGGCTATTTCGCGGACATCATCGGGCAGTTCGGCGTGCTGCCGGTCTCGGGCTCGAACAACGTCAAGGAGGTCTATGGCGAGCTGCTCTTGCCACTGCTACAGGACCTGCCGGCAGTGAAGAAGCTCGAGCTCGACCTCGGTTACCGCTACTCGGATTACAACCACGCGGGCGGCGCGAGCGCATACAAGGCGGATATCAACTGGATGATCGCGAGCCCCGTTCGCATCCGCGCCGGCTACCAGCGCGCGGTGCGCGCGCCGAACGTGGTCGAGCAGTTCGGGCCGCCGACGCTCGTCTTCGACAGCGCGGTCGACGCTTGCCAGAGCAACGTCTCCGCGAGCTACGCGAACATCCCGTCGAACCCGAATCGCGCGCAGGTGCAGGCGCTCTGCCGCACGTTGATGGCGGCAGGCGCGCCGCCGATCACCGATCCGGTGAACGATCCGTACG
>DASTSE010000154.1:0-9354 GCA_035760865.1 Dokdonella sp. | reverse complement strand
GACGCCGCGATCGCCCAGGTGGGGCTCGCCGGACGGGAGCGCGAGCGCTACAAGACCTACTCGCTGGGCATGCAGCAGCGGCTCGCGATCGCGGCGACCCTGCTCAAGTCTCCCGACCTGCTGATCCTCGACGAGCCGACCAACGGCCTCGACCCGAACGGCATCGTCGAGATGCGCGCGCTGCTGCAGCGGCTCAACCGCGAGCAGGGCATGACCTTGCTCGTCTCCAGCCACCTGCTTGCCGAGGTCGAGCGACTGGCGACCCATGTCGGCATCCTGCATCGCGGGCGCCTGCTGTTCCAGGGACCGATCGAGGCGTTGCGGGCACGCCAGCGCGCGACGCGCGCGCTCGTGCTGCGCACCGACGACGACGCTGCCGCGCAGTCGCGGCTCGCGCGGGCCGGCCATGTCGCGCGGATCGAACAACAGCGCCTCGTGTTGCCCGCGCTCGACGACGCCGGCGTCGTCGCGATCGTGCGCGACCTCGTCGCCGCGGGCATCGGCGTGCGCGAAGTCGGCGGTTCGCGCGGCGATCTCGAGAGCCTGTTCCTCGACATGGTCGATCCGTCTCCCGCGCGGGAGGCCGCATGAGCGCCGCATTCGTCGACGCGCTGCAGGGCGAATGGCTCAAGCAGCGCCGCAGCCTCGCGACGTGGATGGTGCTCGCCGGCGCGTGCTTCACGCCGGCGATCATCCTGGCCGTGCGGCTCGTGCGCCATGCAGGCTTGCCGGCGCTGCACGCAGCCGCGGATTTCTGGACGAGCCTGTGGTCCAGCGCATGGGAATCGTCGGCGATCTTCTTCCTGCCGATGGGCCTGGTGCTCGCGACGAGCCTGATCGTGCAGATCGAATTCCGCAACAACACGTGGAAACAGGTACACACCCTGCCGATCGGCTCCGCGACGATCTACTTTTCCAAGCTCGCGATCGTCCTGCTCCTGCTCGTGCAGTTCCTGCTCGCGTTCAACCTCGCGCTGTGGTTCATCGCCGCGTTGCCGGCCTGGATCCTGCCCGGGGTGGCGATGCCCACGGCGCCGATTCCATGGACCGCGTTCCTGCGCGACGATGTCGGCTACGCGATCGGCGGCTTGCCGATCGTCGCGCTGCAGTACGCGATCGCGCTGCGCCATCGCAACGCGATGGTTCCGATCGGCGTCGGATTCCTGCTCTGGGTCGGCACGCTCGGCATGCTCTCCACGCGCTGGGGTTCGTTGAGTCCGTATGCCGCGACGATGCTGCAATACATCGGCAAGACGAACCCGGGCAGGCTGCCGCCGCCCGTGGTCGACGTGCATGCGCTCGCGCTCGGCTATTTCGCGCTGTTCACCGCCGCGGGTTACCTGCTGTTCGCGCGGGCACGAAGCCGGGGCTGAGCGAGGAACGGCGACGTCGCAAGCGCCGATGGAACCGTGGGATGGGTGTCGCGGGGCGCACGGACGTGTCAGGGCGCCGCCGCCGACGTCGCGAGGCGGATGCCGAGTCCGCCGAGCAACAGGCCGGCGGCGCGGTCGATGCGCGCCTTGTGGCGCACGTACGCGGCGCGCGTGCCTGCGGCCGACAGCGCGAGCGCGACCGTTGCGTACCAGCCCGTCTCGACGAGCACGACGCTGGCGAGCACTGCCGCGTCGAACGCCCAGCCCGCAACGGGCGGGACCAGCGCGGCGAACACGCCGCCGTAGACGATCGCGGTCTTCGGATTGCTGACCTGGGTGACGAAGCCGAGTGCGAACGATCCGCGCAGGTGGGCCGGCGCCGTCGGTGCGGTCGTGTCGCGCAGCGGCGCCGCCGCGCCGCGCCAGATGCCGATGCCGAGGTAGAGCAGGTAGAGCCCGCCGGCGAGCTTGAACAGTGCGTACAGCGACGGCACCGCGGCGAGCGCCGCGGCAAGCCCGACCAGGGCGAGTGCGGCGAACACGAGCGCGCCGAGGCCGATGCCGCACGCACTCGCGAGGCCGGCACGGCGTCCGCCAGCGACCGTCGTTCGCGCGACGAGGAGGAAGCTCGGACCCGGGCTCGCTGCGCCGATCGCGAGGGCGGCGGCGATGGCGGCGATCGAAGCGAGCTCGTTCATCGGCGGTATCCGGGTCGGCAAGGGCCGTCGACGATAGCGGACCGCATCGCTGCGCGCGGCGTGATTCCGCCCGGACGAGCGGAATTCGCGCCGGATCGCATCGTGCTGATTTTCCTCGAGCGGAGAAAAAAGGGAGGCGCGCGGAAGCATTCGCGAAGGACGGCGCGGGCGCGACCGGGCAGGGTCGCGTCATCGTCCTCGAGAGGAGCTGCCGCCATGCTTGCCCGCTTCGCGTTCGCCGTCCTCGCGCTCGCAGCCACCGCCGTCGCCGATGCGCAGTCGTGCCCGCGGCACCTGTTCGTGAGCGGCTACTTCTCCAACAACGTCGCGATCTTCGACGGCTGCAACGGCACGTTCCTGCGCCAGCTCGACGTCGCCGGGCGGATCAAGGGCGCGCAGGCGGTGCGGCTCAATCCCGCCGACGACCTCGTCTACGTGGTCAGCGAAGTCAATGGCCAGGTCCAGCGCTATCGGCACGACGCCGACTACACCTTCGTCGACGTGTTCGCGCAGTTCACGCCCGAAATCGATCCGACGGGCATCGCATTCGGCGCGGATGGGCGCGTCTATGTCGCGAGCTACGGCACGAGCCGCGTATTCGAACTCGATCGCGCGACCGGGCAAGTGATCGGCACCGTGCTGCCCGGCGACAGCGGCCTGCTCGGCGCCGACAACGGCCTCATGATGAGCGCGGCCGGCCTGCTCTACGTGCCCGGCTATTCGACCGCGAGCGTCGCGCGCGTGAATCCCTCGACCGGCGAGGTGCTCGCCGGGTTCGTGCCGTCGCGTGCGCAAGGCCTGCGCCGCACGCGCGGGATCGTCGATGACGGCGCGACGATCCTCGTCGGCGGCGAGGGCAGCGGCGAGGTCTACCGCTTCGATGCGAACAGCGGTGCGTTCGTCGGCAAGGCCGTCACGGGCCTGGGTGCGCCGACCGGGCTCGCGCTCGACGCGGACGGGTCGATCCTCGTGCTCAGCGGCAACCGCGTGCGTCGGTTCGACCACGACAGCGGCGCCGATCTTGGCGTACTCGCGACGGTCGACGCCGGCGCGATCGAGGGCGGCACGTTCATCGCGCTGATCCCCGCCATCGCTTCCGCGGGCGATGTGCCGATCACGAGCGGATTCACGGGCACCTGGGTCGACGCCGGCGTGACCGGCCAGCTCGGCCTCGGGCTCGAGGTACTGCCGGGCGGCCAGCTCGTCGCGGAGATCTACATGTTCGCGCCCGCGGGCGGGCAGGCCTGGATCGGTGGCGTCGGCCCTATCGAAGGCACGCGCGCGACGATCGCGATGTCGACGATCGACGGACCGGGCGGCCGCTTCGGGGCGAACTTCGACCCCGCGCGCGTGCAGAACACCCCGTGGGGCAGCGTGGGCCTGCGCTTCAGCGACTGCAGCCACGGCACGCTCGACTGGGCGTCGGACTCGCCCGGATACGGCAGCGGCTCGATCGGGATCATCCGCGTGACGTTGCCCGCGGGGCTCGCCTGTCCCTGAGTGCGGGTCGCGGCGCTGCCTTTGCGCAGATGCGCCCGGGAGCGCGGCGCCGCGGCGGCTTCGTCGTACTCGGCCTTGCGACCGCGGCCGAACGGACCTGCGCGGGGCGGACGGACGCGAGAACGTGGCCGTTCGAGCCGCTCGCGTTGGGCGCAGCTCGCGCAGCGAACGGGGTCGAAACGCGCGCGGCAGGCTGGCATGCGTCGTGCGAAGGCGCGCGCGTGGCAAGGGCGTCGCGCATCGCGACATGCGAAGCCCGCAACGCGCGCGAATCCCGCAGCCGCGGGGACATCGACGCGGCCGCGCGGTGCTACAGTTCGCGGATTGCCTGGCCGCGGGATCCCTCATGTCGTCGTCCGTGTCGTCGTCATCCGCAACCTATCCGATCGGCACACCCGGCCGCGCCTGGGGCGATGCCGAACGCGCGGCCTGGCTCGCGCGGCAGGTACGCCGGCGCAGCTACGTCGACGAGGTCGCTAACGCGATCGCTCGCCTGCGCGACCGCTTCGACGTTGCACCCTACGGCCAGCTCGACTATCCGCCCGAGCAGTTCGACGTGTTCGCGGTGCGCAGCCGCGACTGGGATCACGCGCTGCCGAACGTGCTCGTCACGGGCGGCGTGCACGGCTACGAGACGAGCGGCGTGCACGGTGCGCTGCGCTTCCTCGATCGCCATGCGCACGATTACGCGGGCCGCGTGAACCTGCTCGTCGTGCCCTGCGTGAGCCCGTGGGCGTACGAGCGCATCCATCGCTGGAATCCGCTCGCACTCGATCCGAACCGGTCGTTCCGCGAGAACAGCCCGGCCGCCGAGTCGGCTGCGCTGCTGCGCCTCGTCGCGCCGCTGCGCGACGACGTGCTCGTGCACGTCGACCTGCACGAGACGACCGACAGCGACGAATCGGAGTTTCGCCCTGCGCTCGCCGCGCGCGACGGCGTGCCGTTCGAACCGGGCGAAGTGCCCGACGGCTTCTACGTCGTCGGCGACAGCGACAACCCGCAGACCGCGTTCCAGCAGGCGCTGATTGCCGCGGTCGCGAAGGTGACCCACATCGCGCCCGCGGACGCGAAGGGAGAGATCATCGGCTCGCCCGTCGTCGCGCCCGGCGTCATCAACTATCCGTTGAAGAGGCTCGGCCTCTGCGCCGGCATCACCAACGCGCCGTACACGACGACGACCGAGGTGTATCCCGACAGCCCGCGCGCGACGCCCGAGCAGTGCAATGCGGCGCAGGCGGTCGCGGTGTGCGCCGCGATCGATTTCGCGCTCGCGCACGCGTCGCGCTGACGCCCGGCGGTCGCGCGAGGCGGCCCGGCGCATGCGCTGCATCGGCGTCGACGGTTGCAGGGCCGGCTGGTTCGCGGTTGCGCGCGCGCAGGGCGGCGGATTCTCATTCGACGTGCACGCCGAGCCGCGCGCGCTGATCGCCGCATGCGCCGATGCGCGCGTGATCGCGGTCGACGTGCCGATCGGCCTCGCCGAGCGCGGGCCGCGCGCGCCGGACCGCGCTGCACGCGCATTCGTCGGCCCGCGGCGCTCGGCGAGCATCTTCTCCGCGCCCGTGCGCGGCGTCCTCGGCGCCACGACCTACGCCGAAGCGTTGCGGCTTCACCGCCAGCTCGACGACGGTCGCGGACTCAGCGCGCAGGCGTTCGGCATCCTGCCGAAGATCCGCGCATGGGACGACGCGTTGCGCGACGACGCCGACGCGCGCGCACGCGTGTTCGAGATCCATCCGGAAGTTTCGTTCGCGGCGCTCGACGGGGGCGGCGGGCTCGCCGCCGGAAAGAAGACCGCCGAAGGCCGCGAGCGGCGCATCGCCTTGCTCGGCCGCGTGTTCGACGCGGCCGCGGTGCACGCGGTGCTCGCAGCCGTGCCGCGCCGCCTTGCGGCCGCCGACGACGTGCTCGACGCGTTCGCCGCGTTGTGGTCGGCCGAGCGCATCGCGAAGGGCGTCGCGTGCACGCTGCCGTCGATACCCGCGGTCGACTGCAATGGCTGGAGCGTCGCGATCCACTACTGAGCGTCGTTTCGCTGCGAGCCACGGCGATTCGTGGGAGCGGCTTCAGCCGCGATGCTCCCGCCCGGAACGGAGCCGCAGCGCGAATCGATCGCGACTGAAGTCGCTCCCCACAGCGGGAGGAGAGGCGTCCAGCGCCTGCGCATGTCTCAACCCCTCGCGCCGCGGCGTTCTGCGACGACGGGCCGCAATGACGCGGTCCCTTTGTCAACAAGGAGCTTTCCATGAAGAAGCAACTTGGCGCGATGCCGCTTCGCACCGTGCTGTTCGGGCTCGTTCTCGGCCTTTCCGCGGCATCCGCATGGGCGTTGCCGCCGGGCGGTGGCGGTGGAGGCGGACATGTCTGCGTGATCGATCCGGCGAACACGAACCACTACCTCGCGTGCCTGAGCTGGTTGCCTGCGAGCGTCTGCTGCGCGATCTACGGCATCTAGCGCGTTCCCCACGGGCGAAACGGACGTCGCCCGTTCTTCCGCTCGAGTGCATCGACGACCGCTACGGACGGCGGTCGGCGATGCGGTTGGTGGAGAGTGTCAACGATGAACCGATTCCTGCGTGCCGTGCGCCGCGGCGCATCCACGCTCGCGCTCGTCGCCATCGCCGCTGCGTGCGGCTGGCTCGGCGTGCATCTGCTGCGCGGCTTCGTCGCGCAGCCCGTGCTGCAGGCGGGCGACTACTCCGCGATCGTGCGGGAGGCGGGCCGCCCGGTCGTGCTGTTCGCGACGACGACATGCCCGTACTGCCGGCAGGCGCGCGCGCTGCTCGACGCGATGAAGGTCGAGCATGTCGTGTACGACGTCGACGCTTCGCCGCAGGCGCGCGCGCTGTACGACCGGTTGCGCGCGAACAGCGTGCCGGTGCTCGTCACGACGAACCTGCGCATCACGGGCTTCGACGAAGCCGCGTATCGCTCGACCCTGATCACGCCCGTAGGCGGAGGTCCCGCCCGCTGAGCCCTCGCGCGCCGAGACGGCGTGGCGGCCGCCCGCCGCGCCCGCGTCATCGGCGCGGTCGCTGCGCGCGCGCCGCGTCGTCGATGCGGGTTGCGCACCGTCGTCGCTGGAGGCGCGCCCTGACCGTGCTTGATTTGTGTCACGTCGGGACGGGCGCGAACCCGTAGCGTTCCTTCCGCACACGGCAGAGGTGGGAGGTAGGGTCATGAAGGGGTAGACCCTCCGGGTCGACGACCGCGCGTCGCATTCGGCCTCGCACGACGGCGCGGCAGGCTTTACGGCGAATTTACGCATTCCGCGCGCGCCCGGAATGGAGGCTTTACGCGGCGACGGCCCAGACTTTCGCAGTGGCCATCCGGCCTCGCAAAGGTTTCAGATCGACATGTCCCGACTCTCCGTAACGCGCCCGCGGCGCCTGCTGCTCGCGCTCGCCTCGCTCGCCGCGGTATCGACGGCGCAGGCCGTGACGTTCAACGGCAATGCGACGTTGACCACCGACTACGTCTGGCGCGGCAGCACCCAGTCCGACAGCGACCCCGCGGCGCAGGCCGGCTTCAAGGTCTCCGGCGACAATGGCTTCTATGCGTCCGTCTGGGGTTCGAGCATCAAGTTCGCGCCCGAACTCGACGCGAGCACCGAACTCGATCTCACGCTCGGCTGGGGACGGTCGCTGTCCGACGACTGGGCGGTCGACGTCAACGTGCTGCGCTACGTCTACCCGGGCACGTCGGTCGATCTCGACTGGACCGAACTCAACGGCACGCTGACCTGGCGCAACAACTACTGGCTTTCCGCCGGCTGGTCGAACGAGGCGCTCGGCTACGACCACAGCGGACTCTACACCCAGGTCGGCGCGCGCTTTCCGCTGAACGACCGCTTCCGCCTCGAGGCGATGGTGTCGCACTACTTCCTGAGCCGCGACGTCGTCGCGAAGAGCGGCTACACGCACGCGCAGGTCAACGCGATCTGGGCGTTCCACGCGCCGTTCGAGCTGCGCCTGTCCGGCCACGCGACGGACAGCAATGCGAAGGCGATCTTCGGCGACGACTACGCGGGTTCGCGCGTGGAAGCCGCCTTGCAGGCCTCGTTCTGAGGAGGATGCGAACATGCCCGGTTGGTTCGTGCTCGTCTGCAGCGTGCTGGTCGTCCTGACCTTCATCTACTTGCTCTACGTCGTGCTGCGCCCGGAGGATTTCTGAGTGCCGCGACATAGCACCACGACATTCGGCGACAGGATCCCATAGCCATGATCGAAATCCTTCTCGTGTTCGCCGCGGCGATCGCCCTCGGCTGGCCGCTCGGCCTGTATCTCGCGCGCGTGATGCGCGGCGACGCGTCGCGCCTCGACGTCGTGTTCGGCCCGCTCGAGCGGCTGGTCTACCGTGCGCTCGGCACCGACCCGCGCCGCGGCATGTCGTGGAAGGGCTATGCGTTCGCCTTCGTCGCCAGCAACGTCGTACTCGGCGTGCTCGTCTGGCTGCAGTTCATGACCCAGGCGTGGCTGCCGCTCAACCCCGACGCCGTGCCGAACATGCGTTGGGACCTCGCGCTGCACACGATGGTGTCGTTCCTCACCAACACCAACCAGCAGCACTATTCGGGCCAGGCTCAGCTGTCGTACCTGTCGCAGATGGTCGGCATCGTCGGCCTGCAGGTGATCACGCCGATGATGGGCCTCGCGATGGTCGTCGCGACCCTGCGCGGCCTGTTCGGCGGGCGCAATGCGCAGGCCGCGCGCGCGGATGCGGAGCGCGCGCCGGCGCTGGCGGGTCCGGCCGAGCGCGACCTCGGCAACTACTGGGCCGACCTCACGCGCGCGACGCTGCGCTTCATGCTGCCGCTGTGCCTGGTCTGGTCGGTGCTGCTCACGTCGCAGGGCGTGCCTGCGACGCTCGAGCGCGGACCCACGGTCGCGCCCGTCGACGCGACCGTCGAACTGAAGGAGCAGCACATTCCGCTCGGGCCGGTCGCACCGATGGTCGCGATCAAGCAGCTCGGCACCAACGGCGGCGGCTGGTACGGGCCGAACAGCGCGGTGCCGCTGGAGAACCCGACGCCGTTCTCCAATTTCCTCGAGACGCTCGCGATCATCCTCGTACCCGTCGCGGTCACGTTCATGGCCGGCGGCCTCGTGCGTCGGCGCCGGTTCGCCGTGCTCGTGTTCGGCAGCATGCTGCTGATGTCGGTCGTTTCGAGCGGGCTCGGCGTATGGTCGGAAGGCCATTCGGCGAGCACGCACGACGTCGCGCTCATGGAAGGCAAGGAAGTGCGCTTCGGCGCCGACGCGTCGGCGCTGTGGGCGACGCTGACGACGCAGACGAGCAACGGCTCGGTCGATTCGATGCACGACTCGCTCGCGCCGCTGACCGGCGGTGTCGCGATCGTCGACATGCTCGTCAATGCAATCTGGGGCGGTGTCGGTTGCGGCCTCATGCAGTTCCTCGTCTACCTGCTGCTCGCGGTGTTCCTCGCCGGGCTCATGACCGGTCGCACGCCGGAGCTGTTCGGGCGCAAGATCGAGGCGCCCGAGGTGCGCCTGCTCGCGCTGTTGATCCTGCTGCAGCCGATCGTCGTGCTCGGTTTCACCGCGCTCGCGCTGAGTTTCCCGTCGATCACGGGCAACTCCAACCCCGGCTTCCACGGCGTGAGCCAGGTCTTCTACGAGTACGTGTCCGCGTTCGCGAACAACGGTTCCGGGTTCGAGGGACTCGGCGACGGCACCTACTGGTGGAACCTCTCGTGCACGCTCGTGCTGATCCTCGGCCGCTATCCCGCGCTGATCGTGCCGCTCGCGATCGCGGGCCTGATG
>DASTSE010000153.1:0-14014 GCA_035760865.1 Dokdonella sp. | reverse complement strand
GCCGTTCTGCAGCACGTTGCCGCCGCCACCGCCGCCGCTGACCGTGACCGAACTCGTCTTGGTGTTGGTCGCGCCGCCGTTGTCGGTGACCGTGAGCGACACGCTGTAGGTGCCCGCGCTCGCGTAGGTGTGGCTCGGGTTCGTCGCGGTCGACGTGCCGCCGTCGCCGAACGTCCACGACCGCGAGGCGATCGTGCCGTCGCTGTCGGTCGAGCTGTCGGTGAAGTTTGCGGTCAGCGCGCTCGTCGTGAAGCTGAAGTTCGCGACCGGCGGCGTGTTCGTCGGCGAGCTGACCGAGACCGCGGTGGTCTTCGAGTCGGTCGCGCCGTCGTTGTCGGTCACCGTGAGCGTCACGTTGTAGGTGCCCGCGCTCGCATAGGTGTGGCTCGGGTTGGTCGCGGTCGAGGTGCCGCCGTCGCCGAACGTCCACGCGCGCGACGCGATCGTGCCGTCGCTGTCGCTCGAGCTGTCGGTGAAGTTCGCGGTGAGGCCGTTCGTCGTCACGCCGAAGTTGGCGACCGGCGCCACGTTGCCGCCGCCACCGCCGCACCCGGCGAACTTGAAGCTGCCGATGCGCGTGCGCCAGTTGAAGCTGCTGTTCGACGCGTAGTACTCCTGCGTGTACCAGAACGTGCAGTCGTCGACCGGGTCGACCGTGAGGTCGCTGTAGTCGCCCCACCGGTTGCCGGAGCCGGTCTGGCTGCCGCCGCCGTCGAACAGGTGCGTTTCGGTCTGCGTGAGCGTGTTCAGCGCGTCGCCCGCCAGGCGGCCCGCATAGCGGATCTGCGGGTTGATCGAGCTGCTCGACGCGGAGTAGGCGATCGCGAGGTTGCCCTGTCCGTCCATCGCCGCGCTGCCCATCCAGCGCCAAGTGGTGTCGGGCTGGTAGGTGCTCTCCTGGTACTTGGTCGGCGTGCCCGACGTGGCATTGCGCAATTCGAACCAGCGCACGCCGGCGACGTTGTTCGCCTTCACCGTGTAGTTGCCGACGAGCGATTCATGGTCGCCGAAGTTGCGATAGGCGAGGCGGAACATCAGGCGATCGTCGAGGGCGTTGAGGTAGTTCGACGTGCCACCCTTGGTCGGCACGCAGTTCGACGTGCTCCCGCATGGCTGCGTGAACGCGGCCGCGGCGGGACTGCCCGCGAGCGTGAACGTCGTGTTCGACGGCGTCACGTAGTCGGCGTGGAAGCGGTAGGTCTTGTACGCATTGGTGTCGGGGTACTCGACGAACACTTCCGGTGCGCCGGTCGACGGCAGGCTCGAACCGTCGAGGTCGGCCGGCATCAGCGGCGCGTTGCTCGAGCCGAGCGACGTCGTCGTGACGTAGGCGGCGCTCGTCGCGCCTGCGATCATCGCCGCGCGATCGAACGCGAACGGTTGCGGGCGCAGGTACGCCGTGCCCGCGCTGTTGAACACGTTCATCGACATGTAGTAGCCGTCGGGCCACACGCCGAGGTGCGGATAGTCGTAGAACTCCGAGCCGAGGTGATAGCCGTAGCGCTTGTAGCTGCCGGTCGCATCGGAGCTCGTCGACACCGCGATGCATTCGTCGGTGATCGTGCTGCCGCCGGCGAACTGCGTGATGACCCAGCGGTCCGCGATCTGGTCGTACAGGACGATCGGGTCGCCGTGGCCCGAGGTCTCGCACACGCCGCCGAAGCCGGCCCAGATCGACGAGGTCGCGCGCGGCCCGAGCAGCGAGGCGCCGGTGACCTTGTCGAACACCTGGTAGCCCGCGTTGGTCATCTGCACGTACTGGGTGCTGCCCACTTCACCGTTGGTGTCCGGCGGCGCGCAGCCGCAGGAGCCGACGCTCATGCCGTCGAAGCTGAGCAGGGGCGCCGGCATGGGGGCATGCGACGTGCCGCCGATGTTCTGCACGATCGGGTCCTTGCCATCGACGTGGCGGCCCGGGATGCGCCAGTTCTCCGCGGCTTCGCGTTCGTCCCACGAGCGCTCGGCGACGCTGCCCTTCCACTCGGGCAGGTAGTACAGCGGCAGCGACGTGTCGCTCTGGTACGAGGTGCCGTAGACGATCGTCTGGCCGTGCGCGTTGACGACCGCGTTCGGCTGCAGGTCGGGCGGAAGTCGCGGATGCGCCGCCGTTGCGGCGCCGGGCAGCGCGAGGCCGCCGAGCATGGCAAGTGCCGCGGCGAGCGCACTGCGCCGCAGACCGAGTTCGAAATTCACGATGTGATCTCCCCATCAAGGACGTTGGGCAACGCCGCGGCGTGCCGCGGCACCGTCGCAAGCTCCGTTGCTCCCCGGTCGCGTCCGCCTCGGCGCGCAGCCCCTCTCTTGGCTACGCGGGAGACTCGTTTTGCGAAAGATCCGGGCGTTCCCGGATCGCGGGTACCGGTCTTCTGTCGGCCTTCGACACAAAACGGTCCGACCATAGCACCAGTGGACATCCGTCTGGAAGCGTATATTTGTTATATCGGGCGGCCTAGTTCACGGAATCGGAAATGCCGCAGCGCAGCATCCGTTCGCGTTGCGCCGCGCAGGAGCCGCACGGCCACGATCGTGCATCCGTCACCGTACGGACGCGGCAAGCTGGGCCGGGTCGGCGATCGGCGGCAGGCAGGTCGTACCGCGACAGACCCAGGCGAGGCCGCCGGCGGCGTGGCGTTGCGCGCCGAGCGCGCCCGGAAGCACGCAGGACGAGGGGATGCGGTACGCATCGGCGTGCTGCAACGCGGCCCCGCACAGCGCATCGCGCCAGCGGCCGGCCTCGTGATCGTCCGCACGCAGCACCACGACCGTGCGCGGTTCGAGATGGTCGCCGAGCGCGAGCAGCAGGCTGCATGCGGCCTGCGGGAGTTCCACGAGCGTCGGCCAGCCCGCCCGCAGGCAGCGTTCGGCGGCCTCGAGCCAGCGCGGCTCGCCGAGCAGGTGGCCGAGGGCGAGCAGCGCGCGCGCAGCGACGCCGTTGCCGGCCGGCAGTGACTCGTCGAGGAACGGTTTGGGACGTTGCGGCAATCGCTCGGCGTCGTGCGCGGTGAACCAGAAGCCGCCGTGCTCGCGGTCCTCGAAACGCCCGAGCAGCGCGTCCGCGAGCGCGATCGCCCAGGCGAGGTCGCGTTCGCGCCAGCGGACCTGCAGCATCGCGAGCAGCGCGTCGAGCAGGAACGCATGGTCGTCAAGGAAGGCCGGGAAGCGCGCGCGGCCACCCGCGTGGCAGGCATGCAGGCGCCCGTCGATCCACGCGTTCGCGTACAGGAAGTCGAGCGCGCGCTCCGCCGCGGCGAGCAACGGCGCATCCTCTGCGACGCGTGCCGCGCGCGCGGCGCCGGCGATCGCGAGCGCATTCCACGCAGTCAGGATCTTGTCGTCGAGAGCGGGCCGCGCGCGACGTTCGCGCACGGCGAGCAGTTTCGCCTCGGCGTGCGCGCGTCGTCCGATCGCCTGCGCGAGGTCGATGCCGAGCGTGGTCGCGACTTCGGCGAGCGGCCGCTTGGCGACGAGGTGCCAGGCGCCCTCGAAGTTCGGCGGCAGGTCGAGTCCGTACAGCGGTTCGACGATCGCGTACTCGTCGGGGTCGAGCGCCGCGCAGACGTCGTCGCGTCGCCAGACGTAGTAACGGCCTTCCTCGCCTTCCGAATCGGCGTCGTACGAACTCCAGAACCCGCCTTGCGCCGACTGCAGTTCGCGCTCGAGCCAGCGCGCGCACGCGGTCGCCGCGCGCGCGAATGCAGGATCGCCGCAGTGCGCCGCCGCGTGGGCGAACAGCGGCAGCAGCTGCGCGTTGTCGTACAGCATCTTCTCGAAGTGCGGGATCTCCCAGCGCTCGTCGACGCAGTAGCGGAAGAAGCCACCGCCGAGATGGTCGCAGAGCCCGCGTTCGGCCATGCACGCGAGCGTGCGATGCGCCATCGCGCGCGCGTCGCCTTCCTGCGCCATCAGCCATTCGAGTTCGCTCGCGTGCGGAAACTTCGGTCCGCCGGTGCGTCCGCCGTTGGCGTGGTCGAACGCGCGCACGATGCGCGCGAGCGCATCGCGCATCGGCGCGGCGTCGAGCGCGCCGGCATGTGCCGGCTCGGTCCCGTGTGCGGCCAGGAACCGCGCGAGCGCGTCGTTCTGTTGCCGCACCTGTTGCGGTTGCCCGTCGTGCCAGTCGCGCACGGCGCGCACGACCTGGCTGAATGCGGGCATGCCGGGCCGGGGCGTCTTCGGAAAATACGTACCCGCGAAAAACGGCACGAGATCGCCGGCGGCGAGGAACACCGTCAGCGGCCAGCCGCCGCCGCGCCGGGCGAGCGCCTGGTGCGCGAGCTGGTACACCTTGTCGATGTCGGGCCGCTCCTCGCGATCGACCTTGATGTTCACGTACAACGCGTTCATGAGCGCCGCGGTCGCTGCGTCCTCGAAGCTCTCGTGCGCCATCACGTGGCACCAGTGGCACGCCGCATAGCCGATCGACAGCAGGATCGGCTTGCCTTCGCGCCGCGCGGTCGCGAGCGCCTCGTCGCACCACGGCCACCAGTCGACCGGGTTGTCCGCGTGCTGGCGCAGGTACGGGCTCGTTTCGCCGGCGAGTCGGTTGCTCATGGCCCGAGTCTACGCGTCGTGCGATGCGCACGCGCGATGCGCACGCAATTCGTACACGCGCGCGCGCTCGCCGGCGGTCGCCGCGCGCGCGCGCGCTTGCGACGATCGCGGCATGGACATCCCGGCTTGCACCGATCAGCAGGCGACGCGTCGCCGATGCGAGGCGGTCGGCGAAGGACGCCTCTACCGCGTCGATTTCGCGACCTTCGACCACGCGCGCCTGTTCGACGACTGGGCGCTCGCGTGCGCCGCCGCGCGCACGTTCGGCGAGGCGCGCGTCTGGCGCACCTCGCAGCTGCTGTGCTGGGTGCTGCTGCCGGACCGCTGGCATGGCCTCGTGCGGCTGGCCGGGCTCGACTCGCTGCCGATCCTCGTCGCACGCATGAAGGCGGTCGCCGCGGGATCGATCAATCTCGCTGCGGGGCGCTCCGGGGCGGTGTGGGCGCGCGGGTACCACGAGCGCGCCGTACGACCCGACGAGGACTGTGCCGCGATCGCGCGTGGGATCGTGCGCGAGGCCGTGCACGCGGGCCTGTGCCGACGCGTCGGCGAATATCCGTTCTGGGACGCGTCGTGGCTCGCGTGACAGGGCGGCATCGCGTCGCGCCGAGTTGTGGCGCCGGCACGGGCGCGCTACCGTGCGCCGCTCCGCGCTCCGCAGGTCTCCCCGTGTCCGACCCGATCGAATATCCCGCCCTCTACCTCAAGCGCGGCGAAGACGCGCGGCTGCGCGCAGGTCACCTGTGGGTGTTCTCGAACGAAGTGGACGTCGCCCGATCGCCGCTCGGCGACTTCGCGCCGGGCGACGTGGTCGCGATTGTCGACCATCGCGGAAAGGCGATCGGCATCGGCTACGTGAATCCGAATTCCTTGATCGCGGCGCGCCTGGTCGTGCGCGGGCTCGCGCATCCGTTCGACCGCTCGCTGATCGTGCATCGCCTCAACATTGCGCTCGCATTGCGCGAACAGCTCTACGCCGAGCCGTACTACCGGCTCGTGTTCGGCGAAAGCGACGGCCTGCCGGGCCTCACGCTCGATCGCTTCGGCGACGTCGTCGTCGGCCAGATCACGACCGCGGGGATGGAGCGGCAGAAGGATGCGATCACCGATGCGATCGTCAAGGTGCTCGCGCCGCGCCAGCTCTGGTGGAAGAACGACGCGGGCATCCGTGCGATGGAGCAGTTGCCGGAGTATGCGGACCTCGGCCATGGCGAGTACGGTGGCGAAGTCGTCGCACGGGAGGGCGGCCTCGAGTTCGGTGTGGATCCCGTCGGCGGCCAGAAGACCGGCTGGTTCTACGACCAGCGCGAGAACCGCGACGAACTCGCCCGCTTCGTGACCGGCAAGCGCGTGCTCGACATGTTCAGCTATCTCGGCGGCTGGGGCATCCGCGCGGCGGCCTACGGCGCGCGCGAGGTCGATTGCGTCGACGCATCCGCGTCCGCGGTCGAGGCGACGCGGCGCAACATCGAGCGCAACGGGCTTGCCGATCGCGTGAACGCCGTGCGCGCCGACGCGTTCGAGCACCTCAAGGCACTGCGCGAGGCGCGCGAGCGCTACGACGTCGTGATCCTCGATCCGCCGGCGTTCATCAAGCGGCGCAAGGACTTCAAGGAAGGCAGCCTCGCCTACCGCCGCCTCAACGAACTCGGCATGCAGGTGCTCGGCCGCGACGGCATCCTCATCACGTGCTCGTGCTCGCACCACATGCCGCGGCAGGCGCTGCTCGACGGCGTGCAGCAGGGCGCGCGCCATCTCGATCGCCAGGTGCAGATGCTCATCTCGTTGCAGCAGGCGCCCGATCACCCCGTGCACCCGGCGATTCCCGAGACCGACTACCTCAAGGGCTACATCCTGCGCGTGCTGCCTGCGTAGCTACCTCGGGCGGCGCACCCGCTCGCCGCCGGTCAGGTTTGAGGCGAGCGCACGGCGGCTGGCGCGCAGCGATCAACCGCATCGACGCCGTCAATGGCGATCGCACGGTGGACGTGGCGAGCCACGTACCGTTGGCGTCGTACCAGGCCAGATCGACCGCAAAGTCGACGAGCGGCTCGCCGAGGAAGCCATCGTATGATGAAGCGACCCGCTGATGCGGTCCCGGTCATGAGGTCGACCCGATCTTCTCGATGGTGAACGGTGACGACTGATACCAGATGCGCATCCGGATTCCGCCGAGCCTCCCCGGTGAAGCGGTGGTCACATGGCAGCTGATCGTAGTGGCGCTTGCGACCGGCGGCCCGACGAGCGACGACAACGCGAGCGTCGCGAGCCACACGCGTGGCCGACCGATACGGCGCATTCCCGCATTCGCGGCCCGTGCGTGCCGCGCCGAAAGTTCCTTTTTTTTGGATCAGCCCCTTGGTTCTCTGGGGCACCGTGGTGGCCTTGCGGGCGTCAGCCGGTCAAAGCTCCCGGAGTGGGCGGATGGCGCAGAAGCGTGCACAATCCCGATGATGCCTGCCACGTCGCCCGGTTCGTGAACCACTACTTCGTCGACATAAACCCCATCGCATTCTCGCTCGGCCCGGTGCAGGTGCACTGGTACGGCATCATGTATCTCGTCGGCTTCGGTGTCGCCTGGTGGCTCGGCCAGCGCCGGCGCGCGGCGGGGCGCCTGCCGGTCACGCGCGACGAGTTCTCCGACCTCTGCTTCTACCTCATGCTCGGCGTCATCCTCGGCGGGCGCATCGGCTACATGGTGTTCTACAACACGCCCGAGCTGCTCGCGCATCCGCTCAGCCTCGTCCGCGTCTGGGAGGGCGGCATGTCGTTCCACGGCGGGCTGCTCGGCGTGCTCGCCGCGGGCTGGTTGTGGACGCGGCGTCGCGGGTTGAACTACTTCGACGCCGTCGACTTCGTCGCACCGCTCGTGCCGATCGGCCTCGGCCTCGGCCGCCTCGGCAACTTCATCGGCGGGGAACTCTGGGGCCGACACACCGACGTCGCGTGGGGCATGATCTTCCCGCGCGCGCTCGATGCGCTCGACAAGTCGCGCGAGGAGCTGCACGCGATGTACCTTGCCGGCCAGCTCGAGCACGAGGCGCGCCACCCGTCGCAGCTGTACGAATTCGGGCTCGAGGGCATCGTGCTGTTCGCGGTGCTCTGGATCTATTCGCGCAAGCCGCGTCCGCGCTACGCGGTATCGGGCCTGTTCGCGCTGCTGTACGGCTGCTTCCGCTTCGGCGTCGAGTTCGTGCGCGAGCCCGACGTGCAGCTCGGCTTCCTCGCGTTCGACTGGCTCACGATGGGGCAGATCCTGTCGCTGCCGCTGATCCTCGTCGGCCTGTTCCTGCTCTGGCGTTCGCGCTCGGCGCCGACGTTCGCGCCGCCGCCGGCCGCGCAGACGGCGCAGCCGCTTCCCGAGAAGAAGGCCGCCTGATGCGCGCATACCTCCAATTGCTCCGCCACGTACTCGAGCACGGCACCGAAAAGGCCGACCGCACCGGCACCGGCACGCGCAGCGTGTTCGGCTGGCAGATGCGTTTCGACCTGCGCGAAGGCTTTCCGCTCGTGACGACGAAGAAGCTGCACCTCAAGTCGATCGTGCACGAGCTGATCTGGTTCCTGCGCGGCGAAACGAACGTGCGTTACCTCCGGGACAACGGCGTCACGATCTGGGACGAATGGGCCGACGCCGACGGCGAGCTCGGCCCGGTCTACGGCAAGCAGTGGCGCAGTTGGTCAGCGCCGGACGGGCGCACGATCGACCAGATCGCCTGGGTCGTCGACGAGATCCGCCGCAATCCCGATTCGCGTCGCCTCATCGTCAGCGCGTGGAACGTGGCCGATCTGCCGCGCATGGCGCTGCAGCCGTGCCACACGATGTTCCAGTTCTATGTCGCGGACGGGCGCCTGTCGTGCCAGCTCTACCAGCGCTCGGGCGACATCTTCCTCGGCATGCCGTTCAACATCGCGAGCTACGCGCTGCTCACGCACATGGTCGCGCAGGTGACCGGCCTCGCGCCCGGCGACTTCGTGCACACGCTCGGCGACGCGCACCTGTATTCGAACCATTTCGAGCAGGCGCGCGAGCAGCTCGCGCGCGAGCCACGGCCGTTGCCGAAGCTCGTGCTGAACCCGGACGTGCGTTCGCTGTTCGACTTCCGCTACGAGGACGTCTCCATCGTCGATTACGCGCCGCACCCGGCGATCAAGGCGCCGGTCGCGGTATGACGCGAGTGTCGGAGCGCCGCGAGCAGGAACGCTTCGCGGTTCGAGCCGCGGCGGCGACGTCGACGTGCGCATGAAGATCTCGCTCGTCGCAGCGCTCGACCGCCGGCTCGCGATCGGCCGCGAAGGCGCGATGCCATGGCATTTGCCCGACGACCTGTTCCGCTTCAAGGCACTTACGCTCGGTCGGCCCGTGCTCATGGGTCGCAAGACCGCGCTCGCGATCGGCCGTGCGCTGCCCGGCCGCGACAACCTCGTGCTCACGCGCGCCGACGTCGCGCCGTACGCGGGCCAGCACGTCGTGCATTCGCTCGACGATGCGATCGATCGCGCGCGCGAAGCGGGCGAGCTCGCGGTGATCGGCGGCGGCGAGGTCTACGCGCTGGCGCTGCCGCGCGCGACGCACCTGCATCTCACCTGGATCGACACGGTCGCAGAGGGCGCCGATGCGCATTTTCCCGCGTTCGACGCGAGTGAATGGCACGAGGTCGCGCGCGAGCACCACACGGCCGATGCACGGCATGCGTACGCGATGGATTTCGTCGACTACGAGCGTGTTCGATAGGCGCGAGCCGGCCGCGGCGCGCAAGGCGACCGCGTAGGGTGGGACGCAGCGGCACGGAAACGCACCGGCGCGCGAGGCGCATGACCGCGAGTCCCACCGAAGCCGCCGGTACCCGCGACGCCGCCGCCGTGCGGCTGCGAACCTCCGCACGGGCTTTGCAACGCGAAGGTTATGGCCGGGCCGGTGGGACTCGCCGCTGCGCGGCTGCGTCCCACCCTACGTTCTGACGAGGATCTTGCGCAGATCGTCCGTTCTTTCTTCGTCCAGCAGGCGCAGGTCCAGGGTCGCTTCGGTGAAGCGGCTCGAGGCGCCGTCACGCCATGCGCCGTCGACCGTGGTCGTGGTCGTGTCGGCGAAGATCAGCGCCACGCCGACGCCTCCGGCGATCGAGCCGAAAACGAGGCCGATCAACGCGACCCGTGCGTACTTTGATCTTCACGCGGCATCTTCCCGGCTGCGAAGCGAAGGACGAGTGGCGAGGTCAGTCCATGTCCTTGCCCGGCAACGGCTTGCGGTCCGACTTGATCGTGACGTACTCGGGCTCTTCGACGTCGAGGCGCAGCGCCGTGAGCGCGCCGCCCCAGACGCAGCCGGTGTCGATCGCGTGCACGCCGAGGCCGGCGAAGCGGCCGAGCGTCGACCAGTGGCCGCAGACGATGCGGATGTCGCGCTTCACCTGGCCGGGGACTTCGTACCACGGATACAGGCCCGGACGCTGCGTGCCCGGCGCACCCTTGTCGCCGAAACCGATGCGGCCGCGCACGTCGCAGTAGCGCATGCGCGTGAACACGTTGATGCCCGCGCGCCAGCGGTCGATGCCGCGCAGCTTCGGCGTCCACAGGTCGGGCTTGTTGCCGAACAGTTGCTTCAACAGGCGCCGATAGCCTTCGCTGCGCAGCTTGTCCTCGATCTCCTGCGCCATCTCCTCCGCCTGCGCGATCGTCCAGCGCGGGAACAGGCCCGCGTGCACGAGCGCGAAGCCGAGCGTGCGATCGACGTGCAGGAGCTTCTGCCGGCGCAGCCAGCCGAGCAGTTCGTCGCGGTCGGGCGCGAACAGGATCTCGCGCAACTCGGGATTGACGCGCTGCTGGTCCTCGCGCTTGCGTTCGGCGATCGCGAGCAGGGACAGGTCGTGGTTGCCGAGCGCGACGACGACGCGCTCGCCGAGCGCCTTCACCGTGCGCAGCACCGCGAGCGACTGGCCGCCGCGGTTGACGAGGTCGCCGCAGAACCACAGCGTGTCGTTCGCCGGGTCGAAGCGCAGCTTGTCGATCAGCCGTGTCAGTTCGTCGTGGCAACCCTGGATGTCGCCGACGGCCCAGACCGCCATGTCAGCACGCCGGCCCGGTGGGGTGCTGCGCGCGCGGAGGCGGGTTCCTGCGGAGATCGGCGTCCATGGTCAGTGCAGCGTCCTCGGTATCGACAGCACGAAGGCGGGGATCATCGCGTCGAAATGCGTGCCGTCGTCCGCGATCATCTGGTAGCTCCCGCGCATCGTGCCGAGGGAGGTCTCGAGCACGGCGCCCGAGGTGTATTCGTAGTCGTCGCCCGGACGCACCCACGGCTGTTCGCCGACGACGCCGTCGCCGCGCACTTCGTGCACCTTGCCGTTGCCGTCGGTGATGATCCAGTGGCGCGACAGCAGGCGCGCGCCGACCGTGCCCTCGTTGACGATCGTGATCGTGTAGGCGAACGCGTAACGGTTGTCCGCCGGCGCCGACTGGTCGTCGAGGAAGCGCGTATTGACGGAAATCGTGATGTCGTAAAGCTTCTTGCCGGTCATGGCTGCCGATTGTCGGGGAGGCCGGCCACGCGGGCAAGTTCGACGAAGGCCGTCGGAGGCAGCTGCTCGGCGCGCGCACGCGGATCCACCCCGGCGAGGGCGATCCGTTCCGGGTCGAGCACGCCCTGAAGCGCGTTGGACAGCGTCTTGCGGCGCTGGCCGAACGCGGCCTTGACGACGCGCTCGATCATCGACGGGTCCGCATCCGGGCGCTCCGCCGGCAGCCGCGGGCGCAGGCGCACGACCGCCGAGTCGACCTTCGGCGGCGGCCTGAACGCGGCCGGCGGGACCTCGAGCAGCGGCTCCACCCGGCAGGCGAGCTGCAGCATCACGGACAGCCGTCCGTACACCTTGCTGCCCGGCGCCGCGGCCATGCGATCGACGACTTCCTTCTGCAGCATGAAATGCATGTCGCGGATCGCGTCGATCTGCTCGATGCAGTGGAACAGGATCGGCGAGGAGATGTTGTAGGGCAGGTTGCCGACGACGCGCAGCGGCGTGTCGCCCGCCAGGCGGCGCAGGTCCACCGAGAGCACGTCGGCATTGACGATCTCGAGTTCGCCGACGCCTTCGGCGGCCGCGCGCAGGCGCGGGACGAGGTCGCGGTCGAGTTCGATCACCGTGAGGCGACCGAGCGCGCGCAGCAGCGGCAGGGTCAGCGCGCCGTCGCCGGGGCCGATCTCGACAACGCGATCGCCGGCCTTCGGCGCGATCGCCTGCACGATCCGCGCGAGTACGCCGGCGTCGTGCAGGAAGTGCTGTCCGAAGCGCTTCTTGTGGATGTGGCGGTCGTCGGGATGGTCGCGCATCCGGCGATGTTACCCGAGCGGCACCGCCACCCGGCGCCCCGCCCGAGTCAGACCAGCGCGCGCGTGAGCCAGTATCCGCCGACCGCGAGCCAGCCGAACAGCAGCAGCGCGAGCAGCAGCGGCTTCGGGCCGAGCGCGCGCAGGCGCGCGAAACGCGTCTCGAGCCCGAGCGCTGCCATCGCGGTCGCGAGCAGCAGGGTGTCGAGGTCGAGCAGCACGGCGCGCAGCGCGGCGGGCAGCACGACGAGCGAGTTGAACGCGCAGACGCCGACGAACGCGAGCGCGAACCAGGGCACGCTGATCGCGCCGCGCTCGCCGCCGCGGCGCGCCTGCCAGCCGCCGAGCACGAACAGGAACGGCACGAGCAGCAGCACGCGCGTGAGCTTGACGATGACGGCCGTGTCGGCCGCTTGTGGCCCGATCGCGCTGCCGACCGCGACGACCTGCGCGACTTCGTGCACGGTCGCACCCGCGTAGACGCCGAACTCGAGCGGTGCGAGCCCGAGATGCGGGAAGAGCTGCGGGTAGAGGAAGATGTCGAGTGTGCCGAACAGCACGACGCTCGCGATCGCGATCGCGACCTTGCCCGGCTCGGCGCGCACGACGCGTTCGGTCGCGAGCACCGCGGCTGCGCCGCAGATCGCGCTCCCGCACGCGGTCAGCAGCGCGGTGTCACGGTCTAGCCCGAGCCAACGCCGGCCGATCCAGAGTCCGAGCGCGAGCGTGCTGCCGACGATCGCGAGATCGAGCGCGAGCGCGCCTGGACCGATCGCGGCGATCTGCTGGAAGCTGATGCGCAGCCCGTACAGCACGACGCCGGCGCGCAGCAGGGAGCGTTGGGCGAACGCGATGCCCGCCGCGGAAGCCGGCGGAACGCGCGCGCCGACCGCGTTGCCGAGCAGCATGCCGAGCACGATCGCGAGCGTGAGCGCGGACAGCTGCAGCCGCGCGACGTGCGGTATCGCGGCCAGGCCGACCGCGGCGAGGCCGAGCAGCAGTGCGAGGAGTAGACCGGGCAGGAGGCGGGGCAGGGGAAGGCGGGGAGTCGACATGCGCGTATATTCGACGCGCGCTCGCGATAATGAAAATCGATAATATCGATACGCTATATAATCATTGCTGATGATAGCGATCAGCCCGCGCCAGCTCGAGGTGTTTGCCGCGATCGTCGACGCGGGCAGCGTGCGCGCGGCGGCGGAGCAGCTCGGCCTGAGCCAGCCCGCGGCGAGCATGGCGCTCGCCGAGCTCGAGCGCCTCCTCGGCACGCCGTTGTTCGACCGCCGCCGCCAGCGCCTCCTGCTCAACGAGCGCGGCCGCGCATTGCTGCCCCACGCGCGGGACATCGTCGAACGCCTGCGCGAGCTCGGCTCCGTCGCCGCTGACGCGCCCGCGGGTACGCTCGCCGTCGGCGCGAGCAACACGGTCGGCAACTACCTCGTCGGCGACCTGCTCGGCGCGTTCGTCGCGGCGCAGCCGCAAGTGAAGGTGAGCCTGCGCGTCGCCAACAGCGCGCAGGTGCTCGCCGGCATACTCGACCTCACGCTCGATGTCGGCTGCATCGAGGGGCCGCTCGAACATCCCGACGTCGAACGCATCGACTGGCGGCGCGACGACCTCGAGGTGTGCGTGCGCGCGGACCATCCGCTCGCGTCGCGCAGGCGCCTGCGCGCGGACGACCTGCGCGGCCAGCGCTGGATTCTGCGCGAGACGGGATCGGCGACGCGTTCGCTGTTCGAGGATGCGAGCCGCGACGTGCTCGGCCCGCTCGATGTCGCGCTCGAACTCGGCCAGAGCGAAGCGATCAAGCAGGCCGTGATCGCCGGCCTCGGCATTGCCTGCCTGCCCGCGGTCGCGCTCGCCGACGCCGTCGCGAGCGGGCGGATCGTCGCGCTGCACACCCCGTTCCTCGTCCTTGAACGCCGCCTCACCCTGCTCGTCCACCGCACGCGCTGGCGCGGCGCGACGCTGCGGGCGTTCCTGGAATCGCTCGGGAAGGGCGAAGATTGAAACACGAAGGACACGAAGGACACGAAGGAAAAGCAGAATCCAGGACAAAGCCTGGAACACGGAGCACACGGAGCACACAGAGGAAGAGCTCGGAAGATCTTTTTTCTTTCTCCGTGTGCTCCGTGTGCT
>DASTSE010000152.1:0-12018 GCA_035760865.1 Dokdonella sp. | reverse complement strand
GGCGCATCGCGCTCGAAGCCGCGCGCCTGATCAGCGAAACCGGCCTGCGCGACTATCGCCAGGCGAAGGAGAAGGCCGCGGCCCGACTCGGCATCTTCGACGAGACGTGCCTGCCGAAGAACAGCGAGATCGAGGCTGCGCTGCGCGAGCACCAGCGCCTGTTCCGCGCGGACGCGCAGCCGCGCACGCTGCGCGAACGGCGCGAAGCCGCGTGCGAGGCGATGCGCTTCTTCGCACGCTTCGAGCCGCGTCTCGTCGGCGCCGTGCTCGAGGGCACCGCCGACGAGCATTCGGCGGTGTGCCTGCACCTGTACACGGACCAGCCGAACGCGGTGATCGACCTGCTGCAGGAACGGCGCATCGCCTACGACGAGCGCTCGCGTCGCATCCGCCTCGATCGCGACACCGCGCGCGAGTACCCGGTACTGGGCTTCAACGCGGGCGACACGCCGATCGACCTGACCGTGCTGCCGTACGACCTGCTGCGCCAGGCACCGCTCGACCGCATCAGCGAGAAGCCGATGCGGCGCGCGACGCTGGCGATCGTGGAGGCGTTGCTCGGCGAGCAATGAGGCCGTTTCGGCGCCGGCGGCGCCCCCCGGCCAAGCGGCGCGCGGGCGCCTCAGCGCTTCCCGATCGCCACGTAGTCGCGCTGCGGCGAACCGGTGTAGATCTGCCGCGGACGGCCGATCTTGGTTTCCGGGTCGTTGTGCTGCTCGAGCCAATGCGCGACCCAGCCCGCCGTGCGCGCGATCGCGAACATGACCGTGAACATCTCGGTGGGGATCCGCAGCGCCTTGTAGATGATGCCCGAATAGAAGTCGACGTTCGGATACAGCTTGCGCTCCACGAAGTACGAATCCTTCAGTGCGGCCTGCTCCAGTTCCATCGCGACGTCGAGCAACGGATCGCTGACGTTGAGGTCCTTGAGCACCTTGTGGCACATCTCGCGGATGATCGTCGCACGCGGGTCGAAGTTCTTGTACACGCGGTGGCCGAAGCCCATCAGGCGGAAGCCGGAATTCTTGTCCTTCGCCTTCTCGACGGCCTTGCCGACGTTCTTCGCGTCGCCGATCTCGGCGAGCATCTTCAGCACCGCCTCGTTGGCGCCGCCGTGCGCGGGACCCCACAGTGCGGCGATGCCGGCGGCGACGCACGCGTACGGATTGGCGCCCGTCGATCCGACCAGTCGCACGGTCGACGTCGATGCGTTCTGCTCGTGGTCGGCATGCAGGATGAACAGCAGGTCGAGCGCCTTCGCCGCGACCGGGTTGAGATCGAGCGGCTCGCTCGGCACCTCGAACATCATGTGCAGGAACCGCGTGACGTAGTCGAGGTTGTTGCGCGGATAGCGGATCGGCCATCCGATCGAATAGCGGTACGCGGCCGCGGCGATCGTCGGCATCTTGGCGATCAGGCGGATCGCGGCGAGGCGGCGCTGCTCGGGATCGTTCATGTCGAGCGTGTCGTGGTAGAACGCCGACAACGACGCGATCGAGGCGCACAGCATCGCCATCGGATGCGCGTCGTAATGGAAACCGTGCAGGAAGTTCTTCAGCGCCTCGTGCATCATCGTGTGATGCGTGATCTCGTGCTCGAACGCGGCGAACTGCTTCGCGTCCGGCAACTCGCCGTTGATGAGCAGATGGGCGACTTCGAGGAAGCTCGATTGCTTGGCGAGCTGGTCGATCGGGTAGCCGCGGTAGAGCAGCACGCCCGCATCGCCGTCGATGAAGGTGACCGCGCTGCGCGTCGCAGCGGTCGACATGAAACCGGGATCGAAGGTGAAGTAGCCGGTTTCCTTGTTGAGCTTGCCGATGTCGAACGCGGGATCGCCGAGCGTGCCGGTGACGACCGGCAGGTCGGCGATCTTGCTCGTCGCGGAGTCGGTGAGCTGGACGGTTTTGCTGTCTGACACGGGGAGCTCCTTCTGGCGCTGCAGGCGCGGCCGGCCGATGCGGCGCCACGCCATGCACGATGGATGCATGCGGCGATCGCGATAATGGACCGCGATCAACGCACAATTATTGCATGGAGCACCGCCGAAGGTACGCCCGCGCACGGTCGAACGGCGTCGACGATGGTCGCAGCGCGCGCCGGACGCACGAACGCGAACGCCGGCACGGGGCCGGCGTTCGGGCATCGAATCCAGGTCTTGCGCTATCCCGGACCGGCGCATGCAATGCGCCGGCGGAATCCTACTTGGCGTAGCGGCGGCGGAACTTGTCGACGCGACCGGCGGTGTCGACGATCTTCTGCTTGCCCGTGAAGAACGGATGCGAGTGGCTGGAGATTTCCACCTTGATCAGCGGATACTCCTGGCCGTCCTCCCACTTGATCGTTTCCTTGCTCGTCATCGTCGACTTCGTGAGGAACGAGAAGTCGCTCGAAACGTCCTGGAACACGACCGGGTTGTAGTTCGGATGGATGTCGGCTTTCATGGGCTGGCTCCGCGGCTCGGCCGCGATAAAAGAGCGGTAGTCTAGCCCGTCCTGCGGCGCCGGCGCAAGGCGTCGGCTCAGCCGCCGCCCGCGGCGCCGAGCGCGGTACCGACCAGGGCCTCGAAGCGCTGCTGGTCGACGTCGAGCACGATGTTCGCGTTGGCGCGGCCGCCGAGGCGATCGTGCCAGTCGACCACGGTGGCGCCGCGGCCGAGCCCGGCCGCGAGTTCGATCGCGACGTGGTGCCGCTCGGCACGCGTGACGATCGAAGGATCGAGCGCGACCGCCATCGCGAGCGCGTCGGCCGCGATCATGCCGCGGCCGCGCGCGCGGTTGAACGCGCGCGCCTTGCGCGATATCGCCGCGTAGAACGCCGCGCGCGCGTCGCCTTCGGCGAGCATGCGCTCGAAGGCATCGAACGCCATCGCGTGGCGCAGGCACGCCTCCCAGTCGACGAGATCGAACTGCGGCCACTCGGAAAACACGATGTGCGCGGCTTCCGGGTCGAAGCCGATGTTGAACTCGACCGGCGCGAGATGGATGTTGCCGCGCCCCGTCACCGCGCCGCCCATGACGACGAGTCGCGCGAATCGCGACGGCAGTCCGGGATCGAGCCGCAGCGCGAGCGCGAGGTTGGTCAGCGGCGCGAGCGCGACGAGCGTGAGCTCGCCCGCCCGCTCGCGCGCGAGACGCACGATCGCGGCGGCGGCATGTTCGTCGGCGGCGCGGCGTGCCGCCGGCAGGTACGCCGTGTCGCCGAACCCGTCCTCGCCATGCACGAAACCGGCGCCCGGGGCCGGCAGCACGAGCGGCGTCGGACAGCCCGCGAACACCGGTGTCCCGACGCCGATCGTTTCGACGAGCTTGAGCGCATTGCCGACCGTGTGCGCGAGGCCGACGTTGCCCGCGGCGATGCACAGGCCCGCGACGCTCGCGTGCGCGTGCGCCATGAGGATCGCGAGCGCGTCGTCGACGCCCGGGTCGGTATCGATCAGCAGTGTCGTCATCGACGCATTATCCGTGCGCACGCGACCGGTGCGCCAGTACGCCATCGCGCGTCGCGACGCGAACGGCGCCCTTCGCGACGAGAAGCGGGAACGACGCTCGACGCAGGGCGCGCCGGGCGCTAGGCCCCCGCATAGCGCGCGGCGCCGCCGATCCAGCGCGCGACGAGGCGCTCGGCTGCATCGGCGTGGTCGCGCAGCATCGCTTCGCCGACGCGCTGTACCGCGGGCAGCAGGTGCGCGTCGCGGGCAAGGTCGGCGACGCGGAACATGAGCTGGCCGGTCTGTCGCGTGCCGAGCACTTCGCCCGGTCCGCGCAGCTCGAGGTCTTTCTCCGCGATGCGGAAGCCGTCGCTCGTTTCGCGCATGACCTCGAGGCGCGCGCGCGCGGTCGCCGACAGCGGCGTGCGGTACAGCAGCACGCAGCTCGATGCCGCGCTGCCGCGGCCGACCCGTCCGCGCAACTGGTGCAGTTGCGCGAGGCCGAGGCGCTCCGCGTTCTCGATCACCATGAGGCTCGCGTTCGGTACGTCGACGCCGACCTCGATCACGGTGGTCGCGACGAGCAGGCGCGTATCGCCGCGCTTGAACGCGTCCATCGTCGCCTGCTTCTCCTTCGCCTTGAGGCGGCCGTGCACGAGACCGACGCGCAGTTCCGGCAATGCCGCCACCAGCTCGGCGAACGCGACTTCGGCGGCCTGGGCCTCGAGCTGCTCGGATTCCTCGATCAGCGTGCAGACCCAGTAGGCCTGGCGTCCTTCGGCGCAGGCGGCGCGGATCCGCTCGATCACCTCGGCGCGGCGCGACGACGCGATCGCGACGGTCTGCACCGGCGTGCGCCCGGGCGGGAGTTCATCGATCACTGACACGTCGAGGTCGGCATACGCGGTCATCGCGAGCGTGCGCGGGATCGGCGTCGCCGTGAGCACGAGCTGGTGCGGCACGCGGCCGCCGTCGCGGCCCTTGTCGCGCAGCGCGAGGCGCTGGTGCACGCCGAATCGATGCTGCTCGTCGACGATCGCGAGGCCGAGGTTGGCGAACTCGACGCCTTCCTGCAGCAGCGCGTGCGTGCCGATCACGAGCGGGGCGCCGCGCGCGACCGCGTCGAGCGCGGCGGCGCGCGCGCGCCCGAGCACCTTGCCGGCGAGCCACACCGGCTCGATGCCGAGCGGCCGCAGCCAGGCGCGAAACGTGTTGCAGTGCTGCTCGGCGAGCAGCTCGGTCGGCGCGACGAGCGCGGCCTGCGCGCCGGCTTCCGCGGCGGCGAGGGCGGCGAGCGCGGCGACCACGGTCTTGCCGGATCCGACGTCGCCCTGCACGAGGCGCAGCATCGGCGTCGTGCGCGCGAGGTCGCGCTCGATCTCCGCACCGACGCGCTGCTGCGCACGCGTGAGCGGATAGGGCAAGTTCGCGCGCAGCGCGGAGCGCAGGCGGCCGTCGCCCACGAGCGGCCGGGCGCCGTGCGCGCGCACCTGTTCGCGCAAGCGCTTGAGGCTCAGGTGATGGGTGAGCAGCTCCTCGAATGCGAGGCGTTGCTGCGCCGGATGGCGGCCCGCGAGCAGCGCGGCGACGTCGGCATCGGGCGGCGGGCGGTGCAGCAGCAGCAGCGACGCGCGCAGCGACGCCAGGCCCAGGCGCTCGCGCAAGCCGGCGGGAATCAGTTCGAGCACGTCGTCGCCGGGCAGGCGCTCGAGTGCGCGCGCGATCACGCCGGCGAGGCGCTTCTGGCCGAGCCCTTCGGTGCTCGGATAGACGGGGGTCAGCGCCTGCTCCGCCACGGCGGCCGCATCGGCGGCGATTCGCCGGTATTCCGGATGCACGATCTCCGGCCCGTGCGCGCCATGGCGCACTTCGCCGTAGCAGAGGACGCGCGTGCCCGGCGCGAACTGCTCGGCCTGCATGCGGTTGAAGTGGAAGAAGCGCAGCGTGAGCGTCGCCTGCGACGCGTCGACGAGCGCGACGCGCAACTGCGGTCGGTAGCGGAAGCCGCGCTCGACGGCATCGACGACGCCCTCGACCTGCGCGCTCTCGCCGATGCGCAGCTCGCGGATCGGCGTGATGCGCGTGCGGTCCTCGTAGCGCAGCGGCAGGTGGAACCAGAGATCCTGCACGCGCGCGAGTCCGAGTCTACCGAGCGCCTCGGCAAGTGCCGGGCCGACGCCGGACAACGTCGTCAGCGGTGCGAGACCGCTGTCGGCGAGGGCGACGATGGGACGGACGGCTCGCGTCGGCATGCGCCTAGGTTAGCAAGGCGCGTCCCGCGAGCGGGCGCGCGAGTGCGCGTGCGCGCGCAGGATCCGGCCGCTTCTGAATGCGTCGACGGGCACACGGGCGGAATACGCGCCGGTGCCGATCGCGCCGGCGCCGATCTCGCCGCGACTGGCGGGCTTCGCGGCGCAACCGCTCCCCGCAACCCGTGCTCAGCCGCGCAGCACCATGACGGCGTCGACCTCGACGTGCGCGCCGCGCGGCAAGGCGGCGACCTGGATCGTCGAGCGCGCCGGATAGGGTTCCTGGCAATACTCGGCCATGACCGAATTGACCGCGGCGAAGTCGCCGAGATCGGTGAGATAGATGCCGACGCGCACGACGTCGGCGAGCGAACCGCCGGCCGCGGCGCACACGGCCGAGAGATTCTCGAACACGCGCCGCGCCTGCCGGCTGATGTCGCCGCCGACGAGTTCGCCGCTCGCCGGGTCGAGCGGGATCTGCCCGGAGAGGTAGACCGTGTCGCCGGCGCGCACGGCCTGCGAATACGGGCCGATCGCCTTCGGCGCCCGGTCGGTGTGGATGATGGTGCGCGACATGGCGACTCCGCTGGCGGTGATCCGCGAAAGCTTGCGCGAGCGGCCGGCGTCGCGCAAGGGCGCACGCGGCACGCGTGCGGGCGTCACACCGGGTGGCGCTTCACCGAGGTCACGACCTGCAGCCGGCGCACGCGTCGCATGACATCGGCGAGATGCTTGCGATTCTTCGCCTCGATCGTGAACAGCATCGTCGCGGTCGTGAGGTCGCGTTCCTTGTACTCGACGTTCTCGATGTTCGAGCCCGCTTCCGCGATGGCCGCGGCGACCTGGGCGAGCACGCCGGGCCGGTTCGCGACCTCGATGCGCAGCTCGACCCTGTAGTCGCCCTGCACGTCGACGTCCCAGGCGATCTCGATGCAGCGCTCGGGCGACTTGCGCAGTTCGGGCACGTTCGGACACTCGAGCCGGTGCACGACGATGCCCTTGCCCGCGGAGAGGTAGCCCATGATCTCGTCGCCGGGCAGCGGGTGGCAGCAGTTGCCGAAACTCAGCACGCCGCGTTCGCTGCCGTTGATGAGGATCTTCTCGCTGCTGCCGCTGCGCGCGACGTGCGGATGCTCGCCCTGCGCCGCCAGCAATGCCTGCGCGATCGGTTCGGCGGCGCGGTTGCCGAGCGCGATGTCGGCGAGCAGTTCCTCGAGCCGCTTGTACTTCTGCTCGCCGAGGTAGCGCTCGAGCGCGGCGTGCGGAATCGCCTCGAGCGAGGCGTCGAGCGCGCTGAACGCGCGATCGAGCATGCGATGGCCGAACTCGACCGCGTCCTCGTGCTGCAGGCGCTTGAGGTGATGGCGGATCGCCGTACGCGCGCGACCGGACACCACCCATTCGAGCCATTGCGGGCTGGGCGCCGCCGACGGCGCGGTCACGATCTCCACCGTCTGGCCGCTCGCGAGCGGCGTGCGCAGCGGCACCAGGCGCTTGTCCACGCGCGCCGCGACCGCATGGTCGCCGACGTCGGTGTGGACGAAATAGGCGAAATCGAGCGCGGTCGCATTGCGCGGCAACGCGAGGATCTGCCCCTTCGGCGTGAACAGGTAGACCTCGTCCGGAAACAGGTCGACCTTGACGTTCTCGATGAACTCGAGCGGCGACGGCATTTCGGTCTGCCGGTCGACGAGATTGGACAGCCATTCGCGCGCACGCGACTGCGCGCTGTTGGCCGGCGTCGCGTCGGTCTTGTACGCCCAGTGCGCCGCGACGCCGCGCTCGGCGACCGCGTCCATCTCCTCGGTGCGGATCTGGACTTCGATCGGCGCTCCGAACGGCCCGAACAGCACCGTATGCAGCGACTGGTAGCCGTTCGCCTTCGGGATCGCGATGAAGTCGCGGAAGCGGCCGTCGAGCGGCTTGTACAGCGCGTGCACGGCGCCGAGCGCCTGGTAGCAATGCGCCGCACTGTCGACGACCACCCGGAAGCCGTACACGTCCATGACCTGGGTGAACGACTTGTGCTCCGCGCGCATCTTCGAATAGATGCTGTAGGGCGACTTGATGCGGCTCACGACGCGGTGCGCGATCTGCTCGGCGCCGAGGCGCGCATGAACCGCCTCCTCGATGCGTGCCATCGCCTCGCGGCGGTTGCCGAGCACGGCGCGGATGCGCTCGGCGATCACGCGATGCCGGTCCGGATGGAGCATGCGGAAACCGAGATCCTGCAGTTCGGCCTTGAAGCGGTTCATGCCCAGGCGCTGGGCGATCGGCGCGTAGATCTCCAGCGTCTCGCGCGCGATGCGCCGGCGCGATTCCGGCTCCATCGCACCGAGCGTGCGCATGTTGTGCAGGCGGTCGGCCAGCTTGATCAGGATCACGCGAATGTCGCGCGCCATCGCCAGCAGCATCTTGCGGAAGCTCTCGGCAGCGGCTTCCTGGCGGCTGCGGAAGCGCACCTTGTCGAGCTTGGTCACGCCGTCGACGAGCGCCATCACGGGCTGGCCGAACTCGGCGGTGATCTGCTCGGACGTGAGCGCGGTGTCTTCGAGCGTGTCGTGGAGGATCGCCGCGACGATCGTCTCCGCATCCATGCCGAGTTCGGCGAGGATGCCGGCGACGGCGACCGGATGGGTGATGTACGGCTCGCCGCTGCGGCGGGTCTGCCCGGCGTGGGCGAGCGCACCGATCTCGTAGGCGCGACGCACGCGCTCGACCTGCTCCGGCGGCAGGTACGCGGCGAGTTGCTGTTCGAGTGCCCGCATGTCGGCCGGAGGGCGATTCGCCTCCGGCGCTTTCGCGCGCATGGACGTGGTCGTGACCATGGCGCCGGCGCAGCCCGTCAGGCTGCTCCGTCGGATCGTCTGCCTGGACTGGCGGGATCCATCAGAGGTCGTCGCCACCCTTGCTGAGGTCGTCGTCGACTTCCGCCGCGGCCCATTCGAGGGCTTCGCGTTCCTTGCGCTCGCGTTCCTGCTTGTCGATCTCGTCGATCATCGCGTGGTCGACCTTGCGGTCGGCGATCTCGCGCAGCGCAAGCACGGTCGGCTTGTCGTTGTGGCCGTCGACGGCCGCCGTCGCGCCCTTGGCGAGCTGGCGCGCACGCCGCGTTGCCATCAGAACCAGCTCGAAGCGGTTGTCGACCACCTCGAGGCAATCTTCCACGGTGATCCGTGCCATTCTTGCTCTCCGCCAAAATTGAAGCCAATTCATGGCTTTACGAGCACGCATTCTAGCGCCACGGATTGCTGCGGTGCAATCTCCCGCTGAACGGTGCGCGAACCGCCGCGGGCGGGCATGGGTGCATGCGCACATCGAATTCGCGTAGCCTTGCATCGTGGAAAGGAATACCCACGTGTTGCGGAGCCCTGCGTCCGCACCCAAGAGACCCATGATGTCCCCGACTCCGACCCCCCACCTGCGTGCGGGCCTGACGGCCTTGTGCGTCGCTCTCCTGGCCGGATGCACGATCGCCAAGCCGCGCACCGACGACCCGTGGGAGGGCTTCAACCGCAAGATGTACGCGTTCAACGACGCCGCCGACCGCGCGGTGATCCGCCCGACCGCAATGGCCTATCGCAAGGTCACGAGCGCGAACATGCGGCGCGTGATCGCGAACTTCTTCGCCAACATCCGCATGCCGATCACGATCGTCAACGACCTGCTGCAGGTCGAGCCGAAGGCCGCGCTGCGCAACACCGGGCGCTTCGCGATCAACACGACGATCGGATTCGTCGGCCTGTTCGACCCGGCGAGCGAATTGCGGCTGCCGCCGCAGGAAACCGACTTCGGCGTGACGCTCGCGAAATGGGGCCTCCCCGAGGGACCGTACCTCGTACTGCCGCTGGTCGGTTCCACCACGGTCCGCGACGTCTGGCGCCTGCCCGCGGACCACTACGCCGACCCGCTCGGCTGGTACGCCGATCATCGCGACCTCAAGTTCCATGCAGAGCAGTTCCCGAGCCTGATGTACCTCGTCACGCTGCGCGCGCGCGGCATCGAGGCGGAAGGCCTGCTCGAGGGCGTGTACGACCCGTACGTGTTCTATCGCGACGCCTACCGCCAGCGCCGCCTCTACGACATCTACGACGGCCAGCCTCCGGCCGAGGTGATCGAACAGCTGCAGGGCACCGGCGACATCGACGTCGACCAGCTGCTCGAAGAACAGCACCAGTACGAAAAGAAGAACGGCGGCGGACTCCAGCAATAGCCGCCGCGCCGCCTTCGGCCCGCGCCTCGCCCCGCGCCTCGAAAGGGCAAAGCCTGCGGACTGAGCACGAAGGAAGTACGCGAAGGAAAGATCAGGGAGCGGCGAGAGCCCGAAGCAGGAGGCAGGACGCAGCCAAGGCCAGGACGGTCATGGCCTTGCCGCGAGAATCATGCGCTCGGCGCGTCGACCACTCTGCCGCTCTTCTTCGTGCCCTTCGTGTTTCAGCCTCGTCGGCTTTCCTGTCCCGCCTCGCGATCGCCGATCAGCCGGACGACAGTCCGAGCAGCGACTCGGTGTCGCTGAGGTGGGCCAGCGCGACGAGTCCGGCCGGTGCGCCGGTGAGATGCAAGTGCGCGCCCGCGCGGCGCAAGCGAGCGGCCCAGTCGAGCAGGACGGCGAGCGTCGCGCTGTCGACCTGCTGCAAACCGGAAATGTCGAGCTCGACGTCGCCGCCGTCCCCGGCGAACTCGCGCCAACGACCGGCGACGGCGGCCGCCTCGTGGAAGCCGAATCGACCCGCGAGCCGCGCGCGGCCCGCGTCGATGCGTTCGATGCGCGGTTCGTGCATGCGCGTCAACCGCCCTTCTGGTCCTTTTCCATCGACTCGAGCACCTTGTCGCCCTGCGTCTCGAGGCGCGCGATCAAGGCGTCGAGGCTCGACTTCTGGATCTCGGCGCCGACCTGGTTGCGGTAGTTGGTGATGTAGGAAATGCCTTCGATGATGACGTCGTAGGCCTTCCACTCGCCCTGCTTCGTCTTGCGGAATGCGTAGTCGACCGCGAGCGTCTTGCCGTCGTCGAGCACGACCTCGGTGCGCACGATCGAACGCTTGTCGCTGAGTTCGCCCTTGCTCGGCAGCACGCGCACGCGCCCGCGCGTGTAGTTGAGCAGGCCTTCCGCGTAGCGGTGCGCGATCGAGTTGTAGAACGCCTTGGCGAACCGCGTGCGCTGTTCCGGCGTCGAGCTGCGCGCGTACTGGCCGAGCACGAGGATCGACGCGTAGTCGATGTCGAAGCGCGGCAGAAGGATGCCGTCGATGACCTTGATCAGCTTCTCGTGATCGTTCTTGAGTTCGGCCTGGTGGCCTTCGATCGCCTTGCCGAGATCGTCGGCGATCCCCTGCACGACCGCGTCCGGCGTCGGTGCGTCGGCGTGCGCCGGCGCGATCGCGGCACAACCGAGCAGGCAGGCGAAGGCGAGGCCGAGCGTGCGTAGCAACATGGGTGATGGCTCCTGGGGATGCGGACGGGATTAGTGCGTGGACGGCTGCGCGGGTTCCGCCTTGCCCTCGGCGGGTGCGTCCTGGCCGTTCGCGGATTTCGACGGCGAACCGCTGACGAGGAACTTGCCGATCAGGTCTTCCAGTTGCATCGAAGACTGGGTAAGCACGAACTCGTCGCCGTCCTTCATCATGTCGGGCGACCCGCCCGGCTGGATGCCAACGTACTGATCGCCCAATAAACCGCTGGTGAATATCGCGGCGGCGGAATCGTCCGGGATCTCCGCGTAGCGCTTGTCGATCGAGATGCGCACGATCGCGTCGAGCTTGGCCGGGTCGAGCGCGATCGCCTCGACCGAACCGACGCGCACGCCGGCGAGCTTCACCGGCGCGCGCAGCTTGAGCTGGCCAATGTTGGTGAATCGCGCCTTGAGGGAATAACTGTCGCCCTGGCTGAAGTTGGCGACCGACGTCGTCTGCGTCGCGAGGTAGGCGAGCGCGGCGAAGCCGAGCACGATGAACAGGCCGGTGCCGATCTGGTGCGAACGTCGTTGCTGGGTCATGGTTGTTGTCCGGGACTCGCGGCCCAAAAGCCGAAAAACAAATGCATTCGACACGAAGGACACGAAGGAAAAGCAGAACTTCCCCTTCATCGCCTCGCCGTCGCGAACTCCGCCGGCTTGCCTCGCCGATCGGAGCGTCGCCAAAAAACTGCTCTTCCTTCGTGTCCTTCGTGTCCTTCGTGTCCTTCGTGTCCTTCGTGTCCTTCGTGTTTCAATCTTCGCTTTCCACGCGCTCACATGAGGAACGCGGTCATGACGAAATCGAGCGCGAGCACGACGATCGACGAGGACACCACCGTGCGCGTCGTCGCGTAGGCGACGCCTTCGCTCGTCGGCGGCGTCGTGTA
>DASTSE010000151.1:0-2498 GCA_035760865.1 Dokdonella sp. | reverse complement strand
GACCGCCGCCGCGCAGCCGGCCCAGCCACCGCCGATGACGACGATGGACCCCCGCTCGTCGCGCTTCGGCGGGACTGCGGCGTTCACGCGCGCCATGCGGCACGCGTCGCGATCCACAGCTTGCGCAGCGGCGTGAGCGCGACCCGCCGGCTGAGCACGCGATAGCCGTCGCGCGCGATCTCGTCGAGCAGCGTGCGATAGATCGCGGCCATCGCGAGACCGGCGCGTTGCGCACGCCGGTCCCGCGCCGGCAGGCTGCCGAGCGCGTCGTCGTACCAGTGCTGCGCGCGGTCGACCTCGAAGCGCATGAGTTCGACGAACGCGGGCGTCGCATGCGCGCGCAGGATGTCCGACCCTTGCACGCCGAAGCGCGCGAGATCCTCCTGCGGCAGGTAGATGCGTCCGCGCCGCGCGTCCTCGCCGACATCGCGGACGATGTTCGTCAGCTGGAAGGCGATGCCGAGCTTCCGCGCGTATTCGCGCGTCGCCGCTTCCTCGTAGCCGAAGATTTCCGCGGACAGCAGGCCGACGACGCCGGCCACCCGGTCGCAATACGTCTCGAGCTCCACGAAATCGACGTACCGGGCCTTCTCGAGGTCCATCTGCATGCCGTCGATCACCGTCTGCAACTGCTGCCGGGCGAGTCCATGGCGCTCGACCGCGCTCGCGAGCGCGATGGCGACCGGATGCTGCGGCGTGCCGTCGTAGATCGCATCCACCTCGGTGCGCCACCACGCGAGCTTCACGCGCGCGACGCCCGGATCCGACACTTCGTCGACGACGTCGTCCACTTCGCGGCAGAACGCGTAGAGCGCCGTGATCGCTCGGCGCCGCTCGGGCGGAAGCAGGCGGAAGCTGTAGTAGAAGCTCGACCCGCTTTGCGCCGCCTTGTCCGCGCAGTACTCGTCGGGCGTCATGCGATGCCGGTTCGCGCCGGCGGGGGCGCGAGGAGCCGCCAGGCGACAAGCGCCGCGTCGCGCTTGCCGAGCACAGGGCGATGCGCGAAGACGTCGCCCCCGACCGCATCGATGCGCTCCAGAATGCGCGTGCCGCCGGCGATCACCGCCTTGAGCTCGAGGCCGATGCGCCACGGCAGCCGCGCGGGCAGCGCCCGACCCGCGTCGAACATGCGCCGCGTGCGCGCGGTCTCGAAGGCCATCAATGCGCGCCATCGCGCGTCGGCCACGCCATCGGCCACTTGCGCCGGCGACACGTCGAAACGCGCGAGATCCTCGAGCGGCACGTAGAGCCGGCCCTTGCGCCAGTCGAGCGCGACGTCCTGCCAGAAGTTCGCGAGCTGCAGCGCGGTGCAGATCGCATCGCTCGCCGCGTGCGCAGCCGGGTCGTCGACGCGGTAGAGCGCGAGCAGCAGCCGGCCGACGGGATTCGCGGAACGCCGGCAGTATTCGAGCAGGTCGTCGAACGTGCGATAGCGCGCGACGTCCACGTCCTGGCGAAATGCCGACAGCAGCGCGTGCAGCGGCGCGAGGGGGAGCGCGTGCGCGCGCACGGCGGCGGCGAGCTCGGCGAACGGCGCCTCGGGCGGCGTCTCGCCACGCCCGATCGCATCGAGCGCGCGCGAGAACGCCTGCAGCGCGGCATGACGCGCGGACGCTGCGGCGTCGCCTTCATCGGCGATGTCGTCGGCCGCGCGTGCGAAGCGATAGATGGCGACGACGGCGCGGCGGTACCGCGCGGGCAGCAGCACCGACGCGACGGGAAAATTCTCGTAGTGACCGACCGACAAGGGGGCGTCCGGGAGCGAGGGCGGGCGGCGCGATGCCGCCGTCGCCGGGCATGACGAGCGTGGCTGCGCCGCGTGCGGTCGGCTATACTAATCGATTCGGCGCATGGGCCTTTCGGGGACTCGCGCGGCGGCGCGGGCGAGGCCGCCCGGGGATCGGGTGGGAGGCGAATCACGGGCGCACGGCGGCTCGTCGACCCGGAATGCGCCAGGCCTCCGATGTCCGAACTACCTGTCGCGCCGCTTCCCTCGGCACGCGAAAGTGGCGGAACTGGTAGACGCACCAGCCTTAGGAGCTGGCGGGGCAACCCGTGGGGGTTCGAGTCCCCCCTTTCGCACCATGACCAACGAACGCGCAAGGCGCGCATCCTGATCGGCACCGATTCCCTTCGCATGCAAACTACCCTCGAAACACTGGGCGCGCTCGAGCGCCGCCTGAACGTCGCCGTCCCGGTCGCCGAAATCGAAGGCGAAGTGAAGAAGCGGTTGTCGCGGCTTGCACGTACGGCCAAGGTGGCCGGGTTCCGGCCGGGCAAGGTGCCGCTCTCGATGCTCGATCAACAGTACGGGCCGCAGGTGCGCTCGGACGTCATCTCCGAGCGCGTGCAGTCGAGCTTCAACGAGGCGGTGCGGGCGCAGAACCTGCGCGTGGCCGGCGCGCCGCGCATCGAGGCGCAGCGCGGCGAGCAGGCCCCGCCCGACGCGCTCGCGTTCTCGGCCGTGTTCGAGGTCTATCCGGACGTGCAAATCGGCG
>DASTSE010000150.1:0-8560 GCA_035760865.1 Dokdonella sp. | reverse complement strand
CCGGGCGCCCGCCAGCCGATCCGCCTCGCCGCATCGCGGTTCGATCCCGCTGGCGCGCGACGCAGGCATTCGGCCTTGCCGGAGCATCGCCAACCGCGCGTCGATTCTGCTACTTTTTGCGGATGCCTCATCCGTGCCGCGAACCGGGCCTGCACGGGGCCGACGACCGCCGCATCGAGGGGCTCGACGACGTGAACTCCGACGACCGCCGCCGCGAGATCGGCATGCCTCGGCCGGGGTCCGCACTTCGCGGCCATGCGGCGGTGCTCGCGACGTACCTCGCGTTCTACCTCGCGTATTTTTCGCCGGTACTCGTCTCGGGCCGGTTGCTCGCGCCCGGCGACGGCTCGGTGAGCTACCTGCCCGCGGTCGCGCGCGGCTGGTCGCTGTGGATCGACGAGCTGTTCGCGGGCTATCCCGCGTTCGCCGACACGCAACACTTCCTCTGGTATCCGTTGCGACTGTTCGGCAGCCACTACAACGCGCTCGTCGTCAGCGCGTACGTGGTCGCCGCGTTCTGCGCCTACGGTTTCGCTCGGCGGCTGAGCGGCTCCATGCTCGGCGGCATCGTCGCCGGCCTCGTCTACAGCGGTGGCGGCTTCATGACCGCCCATCTCGGCCACCTGTCGATCATCCATGCCGCTGCGTGGATACCCCTGACGCTGTGGGGCATCGAGGCGCTGGCGCGCAGCCGGAGCTGGGCGCCCGGGGCCGCGGTCGCATCCGGCGTCGCGCTCTCGTTCCTCGGCGGGCACCCGCAGGTGTGGGTATACGGCCTGATGCTTGCGTGCGCCTACGCCATGTGGCGCAGCATCACGCTGCGCGAACGCCTCGCTCCGCCGGATCCGCACCTTCTCCTGCGATGCGGCGTCGGCATCGTCACGGGTATCGCGATCGCGGCAGTGCAGTTGCTGCCATTCGCGGAGTTCACCGGGCTCGCCGCTCGCGGCGAATGGACGTACGCGGACTACATCAGCTTCGCGCTGCCGACCCTGCAGGTATTCATGGGCGTGTTTCCGAACCTGTTCGGCAACGTCCTCGGCTACACGGCCAACTTCAGCGCGCCGTCGCTGACCGAGCTGTCGTTCTACGCCGGCGCGTCGTCGCTCGTGCTCGCGGCACTCGCGCCATGGGCGACGACGACGCGCCGGCATGCCTGGTTCTGGCTCGCGATCGCGCTCCTCGCCGTGATGTACATGACGGGGGACGCGACGCCGGTCGGCCGGCTCGGCTTCCATGTGCCCGTGCTGCGCAGTTTCCGCTGCCCCGGGCGTGCCGGGATCGTCTACATCCTTGCGGTGGGCGTCCTCGCTGCCTGCGCGATCGGGGCGCTGCAGCGTGGCGAACTGGCCGGCCGACGGCTGCGTGCGGCGCTGCTCGTCGCCGCGGCGTCGATCGTCGTCGTCCTCGGCGCGCTGTACGGCGCGTATGCATCGATCGTCGCGCTGGCGGCGGCGAAGCACGTAGCGATACCGACCTTCCTGCACAACAAGGCCGTCCTGATACCGGTCGCGCTGGCCTGCGCCGCAGGTGCGCTCGCGGCCGCCGCGCCACGCTGGCCGCGCTTCGCGCTCGCGTCGCTGACGGTGCTCGCCGCGCTCGATCTCGCGAGCTTCGGCTGGTTCTACGAATGGCGCGTGCACACCGCTTCGGAGGCCCGCCTTCCGGCACCGGCGTGGCGGCAACTCATCGCCGACGCGCAACGCGACAGCGCGCGCGTGCTGCCGTTGCAGCGCTCGGGTCCGGCCATACCCAACCTCAATCTGCTGTACGGCTTGCCGAGCGCGAGCGGTTACGTGTCGCTGATGCCGAAGCGATTCGGCGAGCTGACCGGCGTCGGTGTCACGGGCGTCTACCCGGCCTATCCCGCGGACTCGCCGTTCTGGGACCTGCTCGGCGTGCGCTGGATGCTGCGCGGGCCATCGGCTGCAACGGGCCTCGTCGACGGCGGCCACTGGCGTCCGCTCGCGCAGCCGTTGCCCGAGTACCCGCACGCGCTCGAACGCGTCGATTTCGCCGGGCGCGCCTGGCTCGTCGGTGGCGTCGAACAGGCCAGCGATGTGGCGACCATCGACGCGATCAGGAGCGGCGTGATGTCGTTCGGTCGATCGTTCGATCCACGTGCGGTCGTGTTCGTAGAACCCGGCGCCGGATCGGACCTGCCGCTCGACCAGCGCTGGGGCGCGGCCGGCACGGTGCGGACGCAGAGGCTGGCCGAGGGACACTGGCGCTTCGTCGCGCACGCGCAGCGCGCTGCGGTGCTCGTCGTGAGCCAGATGGACTACCCCGGCTGGCAGGCGACCTTGAATGGCCGGCCGACGCCGGTGCTGCGGGTCGATTACGCGCTGCAGGGCGTGGTCGTGCCGCCGGGGGAGAGCGTGGTCGAGCTTGCGTTCCGGCCGCGCAGCCTGCAGTGGGGCATCGCGGCGAGCGTGCTCGGCCTGCTCGTCGCCGTCGCCTGCGGCCTTTCGCCGTGGTTCGGTCGGCGCCGCGGCCGTGGCCCGTCCGTCAGCGCGAACCGCGCACGATGATCCGGCGCGACAACAGGTAGGTGAGCGGCAGCGTGAGCACGACGACGATCAGCGGACCGAGCGCAGCCGGCACGTGCAGTCCGTCCACGAGCACGAACAGGAGCAGCGAGCCGACCAGGTACTGCGCGACGTAGACGAGTGGAAACGCGAGCGCGCGGCCGAGGCTCGCGCGCTCGCGGAACACGAACCACGTGTTCGCGCAATACGACCAGGCGATGCCCACCGCATACGCGATCGCGTACGCGGCCACGTACGGCATGCGCGCGAGCAACAGCAGGTACACGACGTACGAGACCGCCGTGGTGCTGGCGCCGCCGGCGAGGAAACGCAGGATCTCGCCGGCGCGGCGCCGCTGCGGCGGTCGCGCGTTCACTGCGAACGTTCCCGCTCGAGCAGCCAGGTCGCGTAATCGCGGATGTACTCGCCGGGATCGTAGTAGTGCGAGGCGAACACGAGCAGGACGGCGTCGTCGGAATAGCGGTACTGCGTCCCCCAGATCATCGGCGGAATGTGGACGCCGAGGTCGGGTCGATCGAGCAGCACTTCCGCGCGGCGCTGCCCGTCGTCGACGAGCACGGCGACCGAGCCGCGCACGCAGACGAGGAACTGGTGGCATTCGCGGTGCGCGTGCTCGCCGCGCACCTCGCGCCCGGGCACGTCGAAGACGACGAAGTAGCGTTTCGGGATGAACGGCACCGTCCGTTCGAATTCGCCGACGCTGAGGCTGCCGCGCATGTCCGCGACGCGCGGCAGCCGGTGCACGCCGACCTCGCCGACACCGACGAGGCGCACGCCGGTCTCCGGCGGCAACGCATCGACGGCCGTGGCCGCGGCCGTCGATGCGTTGACGTAGCCGACGATGCGCGCGGGGTTGCCGACGACGATCGCGTTCGGCGGCACCGACCGCGTGACCACCGCGCCGGCGCCGATCATCGCATTGCGGCCGACCGTGATGCCGGGCAGCAGCACCGCGTTCGCGCCGACCGAGACGCGGTCCTCGAGCACGGTCCGGGCGAATTGGTCCGGATAGGCCTTGCTGCGCGGGAAGCGATCGTTCGTGAAGGTCGCGTTGGGCCCGATGAAGACGTCGTTGCCGACGCGCACGCCGTCCCACAGCTGCACGCCGCACTTGATCGTCACGCGATCGCCGACGACGACGTCGTTCTCGACGAACACGTGGTCGCAGATGTTGCAGTCTTCGCCGATCGTCGCGCCCGCCAGGACGTGCGCGAACGCCCACACGCGCGTGCGGGCGCCGATCTTCGTCGATTCGCACAACCCGTGTGCGTGCACGAAATGGTTCATCGCGGTTCCGTCCCGGCGAATTCGAGCGCGCGCTGCACGATCGCGAGCGGACGCTGCTTCGTGTTCTCGTACGCGCGCCAGACGTAGGCGCCGATGAGGCCGAGGCCGAAGGCGTTGAGGCCGCCGAAGAACAGCAGCGTGAGCATCGTCATCGCATAGCCCGGCAACGTGACGTAGCCCGTCACGCGCGCGATCGCGACCACGCCGCCGAGCAGCACCGCCGTGCCGAGGCCGATCGCGCCGACGAGAATGAGCAGTCGCACCGGCAGGTCGGTGAACGCGAACACGCTGTCCATGAGGTACTTGAGCTTGCGCGAGAACGACCAGCCGCTGCGGCCGTGGCGGCGCGCGAGGCGCTCGTACGGCACCACGGTGCGGCGCATGCCGAGCCAGAAGAGTTGTCCGACCAGCGACGTGTTGGCTTCGCCCATCGCGAGCAGCTCGGTGCGGAACGCGCGGTTGCAGGCGAACACGTCCACGCCGCCGGGCGGGATCTGCGGCAGCACGAGGCGGCGGTACAGCCACCAGAACGTCGAAGACGCGACGCGCGCGAGCAACGGGTCGGCGCGCGCGATGCGCGTGCCGACGACGACGTCGGCCTCGTCGCGCGCGAGCACGTCGAAGAAGCGTTCGATCAGTTCGATCGGTTCCTGCAGGTCGGCCGCCATCACCGCGACATCGTCGCCGCGCGCGGCCGCGAGGCCGGTGCGGATCGCCGCGAACGCGCCGAAGTTGCGCGAATGGGACAGCAACTGCGCCCTGAACGGCATCCGCGGCAGCGCGTCGCGCAACAGCGCATGGCTGCGGTCCGGGCTGCCGTCGACGACGAACACGGCCTCGAGCGGCTGCGGCAGCCGTCGCGCAAGGCCGGCGATCGCCTCGAGCAGCTCGCCGATCGACGCCTCGTTGCCGTAAACGGGGATGACGAGCGAGTGCATCAGCCGTTCCACGCGTTGCAGGCCTCGACGACGGCGTCGACTTCGTCGTCGCCGAGTTCCGCGAAGCAGGGCAGCGACAGCGACGTGAGCGCGAGCCGCTCGGCCACGGGCAGCGAAACGGCCGCGTGGCGCCCGCCGAACACCGGTTGGCGATGATCGGGGATGGGGTAGTGCACGTCGACGCCGACGCCGGTGCGCGCGAGGTGCGCGCGCAGGTCGTCGCGATGCTCGCTGCGCACGACGTACAGGTGCGCGACCTGGTCGGGTCCGGGCGCCGCGGGTACCTCGATGCCGGGGTGGCGGATGCCGTGCGAGTAGCGCGTGGCGATCTCGCGCCGGCGCGCGTTCCAGCCGTCGACGAGCGGCAGCTTCAATCGCAGCAGCGCAGCCTGCAGTTCGTCGAGGCGGCTGTTGCGCCCGTGCGCGAGCGCCACGTTGTACTTCTCCTTCCAGCCGTACTGGCGCAGCTGGCGCACGCGCGCGGCGAGCCCGTCGTCGTCGGTCGTGACCGCGCCGCCGTCGCCGAGCGCGCCGAGGTTCTTGGTCGGGTAGAAGCTGAAACACGCGAGCGTGCCGAACGAACCTGCGCGTCGTCCCGCATGGGTCGCGCCGTGCGCCTGGGCGCAGTCCTCGATCGCGGCAAGGCCGCGGTCGCGCGCGATCGCGAGGATCGCGTCCATGTCGGCGAGTGCGCCGTACAGGTGCGTCGCGACGATCGCGCGCGTGCGCGGGGTGATCGCTGCGGCGAGCGCGCGCGGATCGATCGTCGCGCGCGCGGGATCGACGTCGACGAACGACGGTTCGAGGCCGTTGGCGAGGATCGCGAGCGTCGCGTACATCGCCGCGTTCGGCGCGACCGCAACCTCGGAACCCGCAGGCAGCCCGAGGCTCGCGATCGCGAGTTCGAGCGCATCTGAGCCGTTTGCCACGCCGATCGCGTGCCGCGTGCCGCAATAGGAAGCGAACTCGCGCTCGAACGCGTCGACTTCGGCACCGAGCACGTACCAGCCGCCGCCGACGATGCGGCATGCCGCCTCGCCCATGCGTGCGCCGAGCTCGCCGCCGTTCTGGCGATCGAGGGCGTTGAACGGAATTCTGCGGACGGGCATGGGCATGGCGAGCGCCGAAGGCGGTGGAGGACGCCGTGGGGCGTCGGCGCCGCGGCAAACACGGGGAATCTTGCCAGACGCGTGGCGAATCCCGCCAGCGCAGCGACGCGTCCGACGGTGGCGCGGCCGGCGACGAAAAACGCCGGCCGGCGGCCGCGCGTCTCGAGGGCTCACCGCTATCGGGTTCAGCCGATCAGGAGATCCTTTTCCTTCTTGCCGGCCGACAGCGCGGCGCTGAACCAGCGCGGCCGCTTGCCGCGACCGCTCCAGGTCTCGCCGGTGGCGGGATTGCGGTACTTCGGCTTCACCTTGCGCACCGCCGCGGCACGCTTGGCGCGCGCACCGAGCACGTCGTCGATGCCGAGGCCTTCCGCCTCGACCAGTGCGTGGATCTTGTCGCGCAACCTGGCCGCCTTCTCGCGCACGAGCTCGCGCTGGCGCGCCTGCGCGCGCGCGATGAGTTCGGACAGCTGGGAATGGTTCATCGACTTGAGATCAATCGCCATGGATGTTCGCCTTCGGTACGCGGTTGCAGCCGGCGTCGACAAACCCGCGATGCTAGCAAAGCGCATGCGCGCGCCGGCGCCGTGGGCGCCGATCTGTGACGCGGTCCGCACTTTGCGGGATCGGATCGGTGCGCGGATGGCTCAGTCGAACAGCCGCTCGAGTTCGTCGCGCGAGAGCGAGCGGTTCTCGCTCTCGCCGCGGCGGCGGTACTCGAACGTGCCCGCGGCGAGGCCGCGTTCGCTGACGACAATGCGATGCGGGATGCCGATCAGTTCGATGTCGGCGAACATCGGGCCCGGTCGCAGGCCGCGGTCGTCGAGCAGCACGTCGACGCCGCGCGCGCCGAGCGCTTCGTAGATCTTCTCCGCTTCCTCGCGCACCTGCGCGTTCTGCGCCGCGCCGATCGGGCACACCGCGACGCGCCACGGCGCCATCGGTTCCGGCCAGACGATGCCGGCGTCGTCGTGGTTCTGCTCGATCGCGGCGGCGACGATGCGGCTGACGCCGATGCCGTAGCAGCCCATCTGCATCACCTGCGCCTTGCCGGCGTCGTCGAGCACGGTCGCGCCGAGTGCCTGCGCATAGCGGTCGCCGAGCTGGAACACGTGGCCGACTTCGATGCCGCGCGCGATCCGGAGCGTGCCGTGGCCGTCGGGCGACGGATCGCCTTCGACGACCTTGCGGATGTCGGCGACGCGGGTGATGCGCGCGTCGCGCTCCCAGTTCGCGCCGCGGCAATGCGTGCCGTCCTCGTTGCCGCCGCAGACGAAATCGGCGAGCACCGCGGCGCTGCGATCGACGATCACCGGGATCGACCCGGGCAGGCCCGCGGGCCCGATGAAGCCGGGCCGCGTGCCGGTCGCGCGCACGATCTCCGCTTCGTCGGCGAGCACCGACTCCCCCGGCAGCTCGGCCAGCTTGGCCGCCTTCACTTCGTTCACTTCGTGGTCGCCGCGCACGCACAGCGCGACGAGGCCATCCTTGCCGCGCACGAGGATCGTCTTCACGCACTGCTCGGGCTTCACGCCGAGGAACGCGCTGACCTCGTCGATGGTCTTCTGCGTCGGCGTGGCGACGCGTTCGAGCGCCTGCGTGGCCGCGGCACGCGCGCCCGCGGGGGCGACGGCTTCCGCCATTTCGATGTTGGCGGCGTAATCGGAGCCGGTCGAGAACGCGATCGCGTCCTCGCCCGAGTCGGCGAGCACCTGGAACTCGTGGCTCGCGTTGCCGCCGATCGCGCCCGTGTCGGCCTGCACCGCGCGGAACGTGAGGCCGAGCCGCGTGAAGATGCGGCCATAGGTGTCGTACATGTTGCGGTATTCGCGCGCGAGGCAGTCCGGCGTCAGGTGGAACGAGTAGGCGTCCTTCATGAGGAACTCGCGCGCACGCATGACGCCGAAGCGCGGCCGGATCTCGTCGCGGAACTTGGTCTGGATCTGGTAGAAGTTCACCGGCAGCTGCTTGTAGCTGCGCAGCTCGTTGCGCGCGTAGTCGGTGATGACTTCCTCGTGGGTCGGGCCGTAGCAGTACGAGGCGTCCTTGCGGTCCTTGATCTTGAGCAGCTGGCCGCCGAATTTCTCCCAGCGGCCCGTTTCCTCCCACAGCTCCTTCGGCTGGATCGACGGCATGAGCAGCTCGAGGGCGCCCGCGCGGTCCATTTCCTCGCGCACGATGCCCTCGACCTTCGACAGCACGCGCAGCCCGAGCGGCGACCAGGTGTAGATGCCGGCGGCGAGCTTGCGGATCATGCCGGTGCGCAGCATCAGCCGATGGCTGGCGATCTCCGCGTCGGCGGGGACTTCCTTGACGGTCGCGAGGTGGAAGCGGGACAGGCGCATGACGTTCCGGGGACTGAGGCGGAACCGTCGATTCTACCAGCCCGTGGCCCGCCTGCTTCGGACGACCGGACCATCCGGCGCGGCGGATCGGACGCGGCAACGCCGGCCCGTGCCGGCGCGGAATCGACAACGACAGGGTGCGCCGGGGCGCGAGCGGGAACGGCTCAGCGCGTGCAGAACAGCTTGATCTGCTGGTTCGCCTTGTCGATCTCCTGCTGGCGGCTCTTGGCCGCGTCGAGATCGGTCGGATAGCCCTGCGCGTCGACCGGGATCTTGCGGCCTTCGGCGACGCCGAGGTTCTGCCGGGCGATCTCGCAATTGCGCTTGATGTC
>DASTSE010000149.1:0-2680 GCA_035760865.1 Dokdonella sp. | reverse complement strand
CCCGACGGGCGGCACGGGTGCGCATTAAACCCTTGCGCGATGCTCGGCATCTGAAGAGCCGGAATCAGCCAGGAGGAGTGCCCATGTTCCGTATCGTCTGCGGTGCGGCGTTCGCGGTCGCCGCTGCCGGCGTCGCGCATGCCGGGATCGACCTGCACGGCGCCGATTGCGGCCTGCACAGCGACTATTCGATGGCGATCAGGCCGGACGCGCTCGTCTTCACGCGCAAGGACGGGGCCCCGAACGAAGTCGTGATCGCCGACGGCACCTTGCGCGTCGATGGGCGCGTCGTCCCGCTCGGCGCGGCCGACCGCGAACGCATCCTCGGCATCGAGCACGGCGTGCGCGATGTATTGCCGCAGCTGCGGGAGATCGTGCACGACGCGGTGCAGATCGCCTTCGATGCGGTCACGGAAGTCTCGGGCGCCTTCGCCAAGGACGCGGACGCCGCGCGCGCGAGCGCCGAACGCCTCGCGCGCACGGCAGCGGACATCCGCAGGCAGATCGACGCGAACGACAGCCTCACGGCCTGGAAGGGCGAGGAACTCGATCGCCTCGTCGACCAGGCCGTCGGCACGCTCGTCGCGGAAGTGGTCGGCAACGTCGCCGGGCAGGCCGTCAGCGTCGCGCTGAGCGGCGACGAGAAGGCGGCGGCGGAACTCGAGGCGCGCGCGAACGGCATTGACGCGAAGGTCGAACGCATCGTCGCCAAGCGCAGCCGCGAACTGGAAAAACGCGCCGACGCGATCTGTCCGCGCCTGCGTACGCTCGCACGCCTCGGCTCGGAGCTCGAAGTGCGTCCCGACGGCAGGAAGCTGGAGCTTGCGCGCGTCGACTGAGATCCGCAGGCGGTCCGCGCCGCCGCCGCGCGGCGTCCGTCGATACGACGCCGCTGCGGCCCGGCGCGACACGCGCGCGTGCGGGCTCCGCGCACGTGCGAGCGCGCCGACGGAGCACGCAAAGGAACGCCCTCGCGGATGAGTCCCGCGGGCCCGCTTTGCTAGTATGCGGCGATGTCGCCATCGCTGCAGGTCCTCCAGTCCGTCTTCGGTTATCCCGCGTTCCGCGGCGAGCAGCAGGCGATCATCGAACACGTGGCCGGCGGCGGCGACGCGCTCGTGCTGATGCCGACCGGCGGCGGCAAGTCGCTCTGCTACCAGATCCCCGCGCTGCTGCGTGAAGGCTGCGCGGTGGTCGTGTCGCCGCTGATCGCGCTGATGCAGGACCAGGTCGACGCGTTGCGCCAGCTCGGCGTCGAAGCCGCGTTCCTCAACTCCAGCATCGACGCGTCCGCCCAGCGCGAGGTCGAGCGGCGCTTCGTCGCCGGCGCGCTGAAGCTGTTGTACGTCGCGCCGGAAAGGCTGCTCACGGAACGATGCCTCGACCTCGTCGCGCGCGTGCCGGTCGCGTTGTTCGCGATCGACGAGGCGCATTGCGTGTCGCAGTGGGGCCACGATTTCCGTCCCGAGTATCGCCAGCTGACGATCCTGCACGAGCGCTTCCCGTCGATACCGCGCATCGCGCTGACCGCGACCGCCGACGCGCCGACGCGGCGCGAGATCGTCGAGCGCCTCGCGCTCGAATCGGCGCGCGAGTTCGTCGCGAGCTTCGATCGGCCGAACATCCGCTACCGCGTCGTCGAGAAGGACGACGCACGACGCCAGCTCAAGGACTTCCTCGAAGCGCACGAGGGCGCATCCGGCATCGTCTACTGCCTGTCGCGGCGCAAGGTCGAGGAAACCGCGCAGTGGCTCGCCGGCGAGGGCATCACGGCGCTGGCCTACCACGCGGGCATGGAAGCGAGCGTGCGCGCGCGCAACCAGCAGCGCTTCCTGCGCGAGGACGGCGTCGTGATGGTCGCGACGATCGCGTTCGGCATGGGCATCGACAAGCCCGACGTGCGCTTCGTCGCCCACGTCGACCTGCCCAAGAGCATGGAGGGCTACTACCAGGAGACCGGCCGCGCCGGCCGCGACGGCCTGCCGGCCGACGCGTGGCTCTGCTACGGGCTCTCCGACGTCGTCACGCTCGCCCAGTTCATCGCGCAATCCGAGTCGGGCGAGGAGCGCAAGCGCGTCGAGCGGCGCAAGCTCGACGAACTGCTCGGTTACGCGGAGACGACCGCGTGCCGGCGCCAGCGCCTGCTCGCCTATTTCGGGGAAACGCTCGGCGAGGCGTGCGGCAATTGCGACAACTGCCTCGAGCCGCCGGAGACCTGGGACGCGAGCGTGGTCGCGCAGAAGGCGTTGTCGTGCGTGTATCGAACCGGCCAGCGCTTCGGCGTCGGCCACCTTACCGCGGTGCTGCGCGGAGACGCGGACGAGCGCGTGCGCGCGTTGCGCCACGACCAGCTCAGCACGTACGGCGTGGGCGCCGAACTCGACAAGCAGCAATGGCGCGGCGTGTTCCGCCAGCTCGTCGCGATCGGCCTGCTCACGCCCGACGAGGAGGGCTTCGGCACCTTGCGCCTCACCGCCGCGAGCCGCGCGGTGCTGCGCGGCGAACAAGCCGTGCACCTGCGCCGCCAGGCCGATCGCGGCGAACGCCGCACGCGCCGCCAGCAGGCGCGCGGCGAGCGCGCGCGCGCGAGCCTCGACATCGCCCCGCACGAGGCGTCGATGTGGGATGCGTTGCGCGCGTTGCGTGCGCGCCTCGCGAAGGAGCAGGGGGTGCCGGCGTA
>DASTSE010000148.1:0-21685 GCA_035760865.1 Dokdonella sp. | reverse complement strand
TCCGTACGCCTCGGCGCGCTCGCTGCGGGCGTCCGCGACGGTCGCGTGCTCGATGCGCTCGAGACCTACGGTCATGCGATCGGGCTCGCGTTCCAGATCCGCGACGACCTGCTCGACATCGAGGCCGACACGACCCAGCTCGGCAAGACGGCGGGCAAGGACGTCGCGGCGAACAAGCCGACCTACCCGGCGATCCTCGGCGTCGACGCTTCGCGCGCCGAACTCGCGATGCTCACGGCGCGTGCGCTCGCCGCGATCGAGCCGCTCGACGCGCGCGTGGACGCGCTGCGCGATCTCGCACGCTTCGTTTCCGGGCGCGCCAGCTGAGCCGGCGCGCCCGCGACGCTCACTTCACGAGGCGCAACGCGAACGGATAACGGTAGGCGACGCCTTCGTTCGCCTTGATCGCGGCGACGATCGTCAGCACGAACCAGGCCACGAACAACAGCAGGCCGATCGGTACGGTGACCAGCGCACCGATGAAGAACGTGCCGATCGTGACGACCCACAGCGCGGCCGCGGCGATGAGCGCGGTGATGTTGAAGTTCAGCGCTTCCTTCGCCTGGTCGGCCGCGAACGGCAAGGTGTCGCGCTTGACCAGCCAGACGATCAGCGGGCCGATCACGCAGCCGATGCCCGTGATGAAGGCGCTGAACGCGGACAGGTGGCCGATCAACGCCCAGGTGCGGTCGTCATTGGACTGCGCGGTCGGCAACGTCGCCTCGGGGATCGTCGTCGTCGAACTGCCGGCCGTGCCGTTCTCGTTCTCGCTCATGCGCTTGCTCCGGTGTGTGTGGCCATCCCGTCATGGGTATGGCGACGCGCCACCACAATAGCGCGGAAGTCATGGCGCGGGATCGCCGGATCGTTGCAGCGACACGCACGCGTCCGGTCGCCAGCCGCGCCCGGACGTCACGCGCGTCCCCTTGCCGATCGAAACGACCGCGCCCCGCGCCTTCCCACGATCGCCGAGGATCGCGACGCGGCCGCGTGCGCGGTGGAGGTCGACGTCGTCCACCTGGCCGAAGATGTCGGCGCCCGGAAACTGGGCGGGGTCGCCTTCGAGCCACATGCCGGCGAACACGCCATCCGCACTACCCGCGTCGACCGTCACGCGATACCGGCGCATGTCGGCAAGGTACGGATTCGAAGGCGCCGAATCGTCGATGCGCGCGTCGACGAGCACGAGTCTCAGGGGATCGGGATGCAGATGGCCCTGCCACTCGGGCGGCAGCTCGGGCGAGCCGCACAGCGGTTCCGCACGATGGCGGCGACGCTGCATATGCTGGTGCAGCTCGAGGATCGTCGTGCCGGCGAGCCCCTCGAGATCGAGCATGGCAAGGAGCTCGTCGACGCCCGCGGGAGGGATCAGGAATACATGGCGGCTCCAACGCACGACGACGTACTCGAGGCGAGAAGAGCCGCGCGGTCCACCGGTGCTGCGATCGAGGTCGACGACCAGGCGGCCATCGCGCACGGCGTAGCGTCCCGTGATGCCGGCCCTGCCGACGCCGGCGTCGGACGATTCGTGGTAACCGGCCCAGCCGTCGTCGCCGAGCGCGAGTTCCGCGCCGACGGTGCCGGTATGGACGTCGTAGATGCCTTCCAGCGAGTCAGCCGAGCCATCCGCGTCGGCGGCGGCGATCGCGTCCCGCCGGTCGAGGTATGCGCACGACTGCTCGAACGCATGCGGCTCGCGCATGACGCAACGCGGCCGCGGCGGCGTCGCGGCCGTGTCCGGTCCGTCGACGCCCATGGGCGGCTGCGCCGCGCCGGCACGGACTGCCGCCGAAGCGAACGTGGCGGCAAGCACGATCACATGCACCCGATCCAGCATTCTTGAACCCCGCCTGTGCAAGGCCGCTGTACGCAACATCCGGCGAGGACGCGCGTGGATCACTCGCCCGCGATCGTCATTCGTTCGAGCAGGATCGACCCGGTCAGGACGTGCGAGCGCGGATCGACGTCGCGGCCGACCGCCACCACGTTCGCATACATGTCGCGCAGGTTGCCAGCGATCGTGATCTCCTCGACCGGGAACGCGATCTCGCCGTTCTCGACCCAGAAGCCGCTCGCACCACGCGAGTAGTCGCCGGTGATCAGCGACACGCCCTGCCCCATGAGTTCGGTCACGAGCAGGCCACTGCCCATGCGGCGCAGCATCGCGGGCAGGTCGTCCTCGCCCGGCTGGACGACGATGTTCTGCACGCCGCCCGCGTTGCCGGTCGACTGCAGGCCGAGCTTGCGCGCCGAATAGCTGCCGAGGATGTAGCGCGCGAGTACGCCGCCGCGGACGAGGTCCGAGTCGCGCGTCGCGACGCCTTCGGAATCGAACGCGGTCGAACCGTGGCCGCGCGGGATGTGCGGCCGCTCGACGATCTGCATCCAGGCCGGGAAGACCGGCTTGCCGACCTGATCGACGAGGAAGCTCGCACGCCGGTACAGCGCGCCGCCGCTCGCCGCGGACAGGAAGTGGCCTACCAGGCTGCGCGCGACTTCGGGTACGAACAGCACCGGGCAGTCGCGCGTCGACAACCGCCGCGCGCCGAGGCGCGCGACCGTGCGCTCGGCCGCCTTGCGACCGATCGACGCCGCACTCGCGAAATCGCTTGCGCGGCGCACGCTGTCGTACCAGTAGTCGCGCTGCATGCCCGATTCGTTCTCCGCGATCAGCGCGACCGAGAGCGTATGACTCGTGCTGCGCTCGGTGCCGACGAAGCCGAGCGAGTTCGCGTATGCGGTCAGGGACGCGCCGACCTGTACCGAAGCGCCGTCCGAATTGTCGATGCGCGGATCGTGGGAACGGCCCGCGTCCTCGATCTCGACGCCGAGGCGGATCGCTTCTTCGGGCGTGATGTCCCACGGATGCCAGAGGTCTAGGTCCGGAATCGCGGTCGCGAGCAAGGCGGGGTCGGCGAGGCCGTTGGCCGCATCCTCCTCGGTGTGGCGCGCGATCGCACAGGCGTGCTCGACCGTCTGCTCGATCGACTTCGGATCGAGGTCGGCGGTGCTGGCCGAACCCTTGCGCTTGCCGAAATAGACGGTCACGGAGACGCCGCGGTCGCGCGTACGCTCGACCGTCTCGACTTCGCCGAGGCGCACGCCGACGGCGAGGCCGAGGTCGACGCTCGCCGCCGCGTCGGCTTCGCTCGCACCTTTCGCGCGCGCGCGACGGACGACGTCCTCGGCGATCGCGGCGAGGCGGTCGAGGTCGGCGGAACTGGTATCTTTGTCGGTCACGATGGCATTCATCGAAGCATTATCCTGGAATCCGTGATGCACGACCCGCACGACGACGAATCGCCGCACGAGGCATTGGGGCCGAGCCGCAGCCAGCTCCGGCGCGAGGCGCTCGACATCCTCAAGCTCGCCGAGACGCTCGCCGACCTCAGCGAGGCGGAACTTGCGCGCGTGCCGCTCGACGACGACCTGCGCGAGGAAGTGCGGCGCACGCGCGCGGTGACCTCGCACATCGCCCGCAAGCGCCAGAACCAGTTCCTCGCCAAGCAGATGCGCAAGCTCGACGAAGAATCGGTCGAGGCGATCCGCTACGCGCTCGCGGTCGATCGCGAGAAGGCGCACCGCGAAACCGCGTCGATGCACCGGCTCGAGACCTGGCGCGAACGCCTGCTCGCCGAAGGCGACGACGCGCTCGCCGAATTCATCGCGCAGCATCCGTCGGCCGATCGCCAGCGCCTGCGCCAGCTCGTGCGCAACGCGCTCGCCGAACGCAAGGCGGACAAGCCTCCGCACGCGTACCGCGAACTGTTCCGCATGCTGCGCGACCTCGTCGACGCGGCGGGCTGAACCTCGTTCCGGCCGGTTTCAGGCCGAGGTGCCGCCGACCGTCATCGAATCGATGCGCAGCGTCGGCTGGCCGACGCCGACCGGTACGCTCTGCCCGTCCTTGCCGCAGACGCCGACCCCTTCGTCGAGCCGGAGGTCGTTGCCGATCATCGACACGCGCTTGAGGACGTCGGCGCCGGAACCGATCAAGGTCGCGCCCTTCACCGGTCGCGTGACCTTGCCGCCCTCGATGAGGTAGGCCTCGCTCGCGGAGAACGTGAACTTGCCGTTCGTGATGTCGACCTGCCCGCCGCCGAAGTTGACCGCATAGAGGCCGCGTTCGACCGACGCGATGATCTCCTGCGGATCGCGCTCGCCCGGCAGCATGTACGTGTTCGTCATGCGCGGCATCGGCAGGTGCGCGAACGACTCGCGCCGCCCGTTGCCGGTCGAGCGCGCGCCCATCAGGCCCGCGTTGAGCTTGTCCTGCATGTAGCCTTTCATGACGCCGTTCTCGACCAGCACGGTGCAGCTCGTCGGCGTACCTTCGTCGTCGATGCTCAGCGATCCGCGGCGCCCCGCGAGGGTGCCGTCATCGACGACGGTCACGCCGTCGGCGGCGACATTTTCGCCGAGCATGCCGGCGAACGCGGACGTTTCCTTGCGGTTGAAGTCGCCCTCGAAGCCATGGCCGATCGCTTCGTGCAGGAGCACGCCCGGCCAGCCCGGACCGAGCACGACCGGCATGTTGCCGGCCGGCGCCGGCACCGCATCGAGGTTGACCAGCGCGGCGCGCACGGCCTCGCGCGCGAACGCCTGCGCGCGGCCGTTCTCGAGCAGCTCGGGGAACGTGTAGCGACCGCCGCCACCGCTGCTGCCCGACTCGCGCCGGCCGTTCGCCTCGGCGATCACCTGCACGTTCATGCGCACCAGCGGACGTACGTCGGCGGCGAGCGTGCCGTCCGAATGCGCGATGAGCACCGTGTCGAGCGCCGCGGCGATGCTGACGATGACCTGCTTCACGCGCGGGTCCGCCGCGCGGCATGCGGCATCGACCTCGCGCAGCACCGCGATCTTCGCTTCGTTCGACAGGCTGTCGATCGGGTCGACCGGAGCGTAGAGCGCATGCGCGGTCGCGATCGCGAGCGGCTTGCCGACGCCATTCGCCCCCGCCTGCGCGATCGCGCGCGCGGAACCCGCGGCCTCGACGAGCGCCGGCAGCACGATCTCGTCGGAGTACGCGAAACCGGCCTTCTCGCCCGCCAGCGCGCGTACGCCGACGCCCTGTTCGATCGAATGCGAACCGTCCTTGACGATGCCGTCCTCGAGCACCCAGGACTCCGAGCGCGAATGCTGGAAGTAGAGGTCCGCCGCATCGATCGACGGCCCCATGAGGCGCGCGAACACGCCGTCGAGATCGTGCAGGGCGAGCCCGCCCGGACGGAGGAGTTGGCGTTCGGCGACGGCGATGAGATCGGACATGCGGTAGATCACGGGAACGGGGCTGAATGGACCGGGCGCGCTGCGCCCAGGCCTCGGACATGGGGCCGCGCATGCTGGACCACAACCGGGCCCGATGCAACGCGTCCGCCAGCTAGCGGGCTGGCCCATCCTCGCCGAACGGCGCGACCTGCCACGGCGGTTCGGGCTCGGCCGTCTCGGCGGGTTCCGGCTCCGACACGACCTGCGCGCCCTTGCTGTTCCTCGAACGCGAGAGCAGCGTGATTTCCGGCTTGTCCCACGAGCCGGAAACGCGGTATCGACGCGCGACCGCCTTGCCGATCGGCTTGTTGAAGATGCCCTGCATGACGAGGCCGGCCGCTGCGCCGACCGGGCCAGCGGCGAGCGCGCCCACGATCGGCAAGGTGGCGCCCGCACGCGCACGCACGTCCATGAGCTGGTCGTAGTCGCGCGCGCGCAGACCCGTGCGTCCGCTCACGACGATCTCGGCCGCCGGACTGTCGATCCTGAGGCCGTCCGTGTAGGCGTTGCCGCCGGCGAGGCGGAAGGTGCCCTTGATCGAATTGAAGCCGAGCCCGGACCGGAAGAAATCGCTGAAGTCGAGGCTGAGGCGGCGCGGGATCTCGGTCAGCGAGAACAGGCCGAAGATGCGCCCGGCGCCGGGCTCGACGTCGAGGATGCGCCCTTCCGCGACATCGATCGCGAGCGTGCCGTCGAGCTTGGGCAAGGCGAACGCCGAGGGCGGGCCGAACCAGCTCGCGTCGATCGTCGCCTTCGCGCTGCCGCCGTCGATGAGGCCCGCGAAGCCGAGCGCGTCCATCATGCGTCCGAGGTTCTGCGCGCTGAGCTGGATCGACATGCGCGAGCGATTCTCGATCGCTCCGCCGGTCCAGTCGCCGCTCGCGGTCATCGTCACGTTCGGCGAATGCGATTGCAGCGTGTCGATCTGCATCCCGCCCGCGATCGGATGGCTGTCGAACTGCGCCCTGCCGAAGCTCGCCTTGCCGAGCTGGAAATCCTCCACGCGCAGATGCAGCGGCGGCAGCGAACCGGGCGCGACGTCGGCGAGCGCGCCCGCATCGGGCGCGTCGGCGGGCGCTTCGGGCCAATGCACGCGCGCGAACGTCGCCGTGATGCCGCGCGTCGCGAGGTCGCCGCGCGGCACCTCGAGCGTGCCCGCGATCGCGGCACCGTCGACGCGGATCGTGGTCCCGGCAGGCGCGTTCCCGATCGCGAGCGCGGTGTCCTCGAACTCGCGGCCGCCGAACACGAAATCGTCGGCGCGCAGGTCGAGCGAGCTCACGATGTCGCCGCCGCCGCTGCCGCTTTGGACCCGGTCGAGCCAGGCGCCCGCATCGAGCCGCGCGACGCGACCGCCGATCGCGATGCCCTGCGCCGGTGGCGCGCCGACGGCGCCGTCGCCGAAGTCGATGCGCGCGCCGAAGGCACCGCCGCCGCCCGGCGCACGCCCGCGCATCCCGGCGATCGAGCCGAGGCGCGCGCTGAATTCCTGCCCCGCATACGGCAAGCCGAGTTCGAGATGGAACGGCACGTTCGTGTCGGTCGCCTTCGCGAGCGGAGCCGGCAACGCGATCGCGGTGCCGACCAGATCGCTGTCGAGGACGAGCGTCGCGCGCGCGGCACCGTCGACGGCGTGATCGACGTCGACGCGCGCGATCCACGCGGACTCGCCCTGCACGCTGCCGAGCATCGGCAGCAGCAGCGGCACGTCGGCGAACACGCTCGCGACCGGCCACGTCCCGGCCACGCTCGCCTCGAACACGTGGCGCGGATCGGCGACGTCGCCGCCGATCGCGACGGTCAGCTTCGCCTTGCGCTGGCGGAACGTGGTGTCGAGCGCATCGGCGAGGAAGCCCTTCTGGTTGAACCGCAGCGTGCCGTTGGCATCGTCGAAGTGCAGCCCGTAGGCGTCGTGGTCGATACGCGCGCCGACGAGTTCGGCCCTGCCGTCGAGTGCGAGCGCATCGACGTCCTTGATCGGCAGCTTCATCGTGAACTCGACCGTGCCGTGCCCGCCGACCGCGACGCCCTTGAGTTGGTCCTGGTAGCGCCTGCCGATCGGCGTCGCGCGAACGAACGCGAGCAGTCCCGGACCCGTGCCTTCGCCCTTGGCGGACAGGTCGAGCACGAGCGGGCCGAAATCCTCGATCGACGCGCTCGCAGACGTGACCTTGTTGCCCATCGACGTGAGCGAATCGGCGTCGACGCGCATGCCGTCGTTGACGAACGTCGCGACCGCGCGCACGTGCTCTGCCGGCGGCCAGTCGTCGTGATACGCGAACGTCGCGTCCTCGACCTCGCCGACGGCGACGAAGCGGCCGGTGCGATCGTGGAACGGCCAGTCGGCGAGGTCGCCGCGGATCGCCGCGCGCCCTTGCTCGACGCGGCCGCCGACGAGCGCGCGATCGAGCCACGCGACCGCCTTCGGCGGCATCGTATTGGTCGGCCAGAACAGCTTCGCCGCGACGACGTCGCCGTGCGTGGCGATCGCGTAGAGGTCCAGGCGTGGTCGACGGCCCGCAGCCACGTCGACCCGGCCGCGCAGCTCGCCGCCGTAGCCGTCGCCTTCGAAGCCGACGCGATCGGTTTCGATGCGCCAGCCGTCGTCGGCGGGGCGCGCGACGACGTCGCCCTCGAGCCTGCTGAACGCGAACGGCTTGCGGAACACGCGCGGCAGGTTCACGCGCACCGGCCCGCCCGGCAGGTGCGCGAGCAGCGCGGCATCGTCGCCGACGACGTCGAGGTCGAGGTTCTCGATGCCCGGGAGCTTGCCGACGCTCGCCGCCTCGCCGCCACGCAGGTCGGCGCGCAGGTCGTAGCCGCCGTCGTGGAGGGCCACCTCGACCTCTTCAAGCATGCCGCGCGGGTGCGCAAGATAGAGCCAGCGACGCAGCTCCGCCGGCACCCGCGTGGACAGCATGGCGAGGCTGCCGAGCGGCTCCAGCGCGAGCGAACTCGCGCCGGCGCGCCAGCGTGGCGCCGCTTCGCCACCGCGGCGCTCGAGCGTGAACCGCGCGGGTCGGGCGTCCGTGGCCGTCGTGAAATCGGCGACGTCCAGCGTCCAGCCGTCGCCGTCGCGCAGCCAGCGCGCGACGAGCGCGAGCCGGTCGAACGCCGCACGCGGCTCGACCAGTCCGCCGGTGCCGACCGCGACCGGTTCGCGCGCGGCGAAGCGCGCGTCGTCGAGGGCGACGCGCGCACGCGCATCGTCGATGCGCCCCGACGAGAGGCGCAGCCACACCTGCAGGGCGCCGTGGCCCGCGAGCGGCCGCACGCCGACGGCCGACATCGCCGCCGCGAACGCGGCGAGGTCGAGATCGCGCCCGCCGACATAGACGTCGCCCGAGCGCTCGCCCGCATCGATGTCGGCGACCAGTTCGAGCGGCGGCGTCGCGCTGTCCGCGCTGCGCATGCGCCCGAGGATGCGCATGACCGCACCCCGGTTCAGCACGCGCACGACCGGCGCGGCGAACTCGAGGTGCAGGTCGTGCTCCGGGTCGTCGATGCCGAGCTTGAGGCGCGTGATCTCGAGCGCACCGAGCGCACCCATCGACATCGGCTCATCCCGCGGCGTCGATGCGCCGAGGTCGAAGTCGCGCAGCTTCCATTCGCCGGCCTCGCGCACGAGCCGGAGCTCGACGTCGGCGAGGCGGAATTCGCTGAAGGCCTTGTTGCGCCGTACCGCGGCGAGCAGGTCGAACGCGAGTTCGGCGTGCGGGATCACGACCGGCGCCCTGCCCGCGCCGCCCTCGATGCGCACGCCGTCGAGCGCGAGCAGCGGACCGCCGCCGACCCAGCGTCCGTCGACGCGCTCGATCGTGACGGTGCGCCCCAGTCGCCCCGACAGCCAGCGCTCGACCTGCTGCGGATGCTGGCTCAACCAGGGCATGGCGAGCTGCGTGATGCCGGCGAGGACGCCGAGCCCGATCACGCACGTCGCCGCTACCGCCAGCAGCGCGAAGCGCAACCGGCGCAGGTACATCCGCAGCCTCGTGGTCACACCACCTCCGCGGCGGTGCTACAGCAGCACGACATCGTACTGCTCCTGCGAATAGTGCTCTTCGGGCTGGAAGCGGATTGTCTTGCCGATGAACTCCTCGAGTTCCGCGACCGCGACGGACTCCTCCTCGAGGATGCGATTGACGACCTTCGGGGCCGCGAGCACGAGCAACTGCTGCGCCTCGAACTGGCGCACCGCGCGGGTGATCTCGCGGAAGATCTCGTAGGTGATCGTTTCGGCGGTCTTCACGCTGCCACGCCCGCTGCAGGCCGGGCACGGCTCGCACAACTGCCGCTCGAGGCTTTCGGTCGTGCGCTTGCGCGTCATTTCCACCAGGCCCAGCGGCGACATGTCGTACACGGTCGCCTTCGCGTGGTCGCGCGCCATCGACTTCTGCAACTGCCGCAGCACCTGGCGCTGGTGCTCCTCGTCGGTCATGTCGATGAAGTCGATGATGATGATGCCGCCGAGGTTGCGCAGGCGCAGCTGGCGCGCGGCCGCCTGCGCGGCTTCGAGGTTGGTGCGGAACACCGTCTCTTCGAGATTGCGCGTGCCGAGGAAGCCGCCCGTGTTGACGTCGATGGTCGTCATGGCCTCGGTCTGGTCGACGATCAGGTAACCGCCCGACTTCAGCGGCACGTCCTTCTTGAGCGCGTTCTGGATTTCGTCCTCGACGCCGTACAGGTCGAAGATCGGGCGCTCGCCCGGGTAATGCTCCACCCGCTCGGCCAACTCGGGCATGAACTGCGAGACGAAGCGCTGCGCGCGCTCGAGCGTCTCGCGCGAATCGATGCGAACCTTCTCGATCGTCGGGCGCATGAGGTCGCGCAGCGCGCGCAGCGGCAGGCTGAGATCCTCGTAGATGCGCTCGCCGACGCGCGCACGCGCCATCTGCTCCTGGATGTTCGTCCACAGCTTGCCGAGGTAGTCGATGTCCTCGGCGAGCGCCTCGCGCGACTGGCCCTCGGCATTCGTACGCACGATGTAGCCGAGTCGCGGCGTGGGCGGAACCGCGGGCGCGGCCGCCGGCGTCGCCGACGCCGGCTCGATGCCGGTCGTCAGCAACGCGAGCATGTCCTTGAGGCGCTGGCGCTCGCTCTCGTCCTCGATGCGGACGGACACGCCGAGCACCTTGCTGTAGGGCAACAGCACGAGGTAGCGCGACGGGATCGACAGGTGGGTGGTGAGCCGGGCGCACTTCGTGCCGATCGGATCCTTGACCACCTGCACGACGATGTCCTGGCCGTCGCGCACGAGTTCGGCGATCGGCGGCGACGGTGCCGGGGCGCCGTCGCCGTTCTCGCCGGTCACCGTCGCGTGCGGCCGCACGATGTCGGACGCATGCAGAAACGCCGCGCGGTCGAGGCCGATCTCGACGAAGGCGGCCTGCATGCCGGGCATCACCCGGCTGACCTTGCCCTTGTAGATGTTGCCGACATAGCCGCGGCGGCTCGCCCGCTCGACGTGGACCTCCTGCAGCATGCCGTTCTCGACCAGGGCGACGCGCGTTTCCCGCGGGGTCACGTTGATCAGGATTTCTTCGGACATGTAATGACTTGGAGAGGAAAATTGAAGCGACTTATAGCTTCGGGGCGGCCTGATTGTCGAATGCGGGTCGTCACGTTTGTCGGCCATGTTTGCAGAGCTACCTTTCGGCGCACCGTCAGCGGCGGGCGGCGGCGGGCCGGGTTCCCGGCGGCCGCCGGGCCGGTACGCCCATGTAGACTTGCGCCGATGGCCCTCACGCTTCCGTGGTCGCTCGTTTGCGTTACCGTACCGGCAACACCCTGATCGACCTCGATGCGCGGGAAATCCGCCGCGACGGCGCGCCGGTGGACGTCGAGGCGAAGGTGTTCGACCTCATCGCCCTGCTGCTGCGCGAACGCGGCCGCGCCCTCGACAAGCGCGAACTCAACGCCGAACTCTGGGGCGACCGCCCGGTCACGGACGCGGCCCTGTCACAGCAGTTGCGCAAGGCGCGGCGTGCTCTCGGCGACGACGGCGACGCGCAACGCGTGATCCGCACCGTGCACGGGCGCGGCCTGCGCTGGGTCGGCGACGTCGTCGAACTCGCCGACGCGCCGACCGCAGCGAGCCGACCGGCGCCTGCGGCGCAGGGGCAGGGGCAGGGGCAGGCAGCGCCGCCTCGCGCGCGCCGCCTCTACTGGCGCGTATTCGGCTGGAGCGCGCTGCTCGTGCTCTCGCTCGCGGGCGCCCTCGCCTACCGCGGCGGAATTCGCGCTGGCAAGGAGGTCGCGGCGGGCACGCGCCTCGCGATCCTTCCGCTCGAGGACGACAGCGGCGAAGACGGCCTCGGCTGGACGCGCAGCGGCCTCATGGGCCTCATGGCCGGCCTGTTCGGCGAAGACGGGCGCGTCGACGTGGTCGCGGCGAAGGATGTGCTCGCGAGCGATGCCGCCGCGCGCGCGCCCGATGCCGACGGCGCCGCGGCGATGCGCGCTGCGTTCGGCGCGACGCACCTCGTCGCGACCCGCTTGCGTCGGGTCGGATCGCTGTACGAACTCGACGTGCGCCTCGTCGCCGCGGGCGCCGCCGACCGCAGCGAGACACTCCACGGCAGCGCACCGGCACCGCTCGCGGTCGACGCCGTCCAGCAGGTGCGACGCTGGCTCGACCTCACGCCGCTGCCCGACGTGCGCCACAAGGGCATCGCCGACGCGTTCCTCGCCGAGGCGTACGCACGCGGCCTCGATGCGCAGTTGCACGGCGATACCGCGGGCGCGCGCAAGTATTTCGAGATCTGCCTCGACCAGGACCCCGGCCTCGCATGGCCGCGCCTCGGCCTCGCGATCGCCCAGGGTGCCGCCGGCGACGCGCGCACGAGCGAGGAGAACGCGGCGAAAGTCGCCGCTGCAGCGCGCGAACTCGGCGACGAGGAACTCCTCGTCGCGGCGGAACGCCAGCTCGGTTCGCTCGCGTTCCGCCGCGGCGATCTCGACGGCGCGGCGCGCCACCTCGAGGTGGCGCTCGCCGACGTGTCGGAGAACCGGCCGTTCGTGCTGACCGACCTGCTCGTCGCGCAGGGCTCGGTGCAGGACGAGCGCGGACGCTTCGACGAAGCGCGCTCGCTGTTCGAACGCGCGCTCTCGCTCGCGCGCGCGACCGGCAACCGCCGCGGCGAGGCGCTCGTTCTGGTGAACTTCGCCGCGGTCGACACCGGCGCGGGCGACGCCGCCGCGGCGGCGGCGAGATTGCGCGAAGGTCTCGACGCGGCGCGCGCCGCCGGCGATGCGACGCTCGAGGGCAACACGCTCGCGAACCTCGGCGCCGCCGAGGCGAACCAGGGTCGCCTGCTCGACGCGGCCGCGCTGCTGCAGCAGGCGCGCGCGCTCGCGCGACGCCGCGACGACCTGCAGCTCGAGGTGCTCGCAAGCCTGCAACTGCTCGGCGTGCTCACGCCCTTCGATCGCGACGCCGACATCGAGCGCCTCGCACGAAGCATCGGCGACGCGGCGGAACGCCAGCGCAATTCGTACTGGCGCGCCGAGCTCGCCTGGGCACTCGGCCGACGCGCCGCACGGCGCGGCGACTATGCCGATGCGATGCGGCGTTTCGAGCAGGCACGCGCGGTGTACGCCGAGGCCGGCATCACGCGCAGCCTCGCACCCGTGCTCGCCGACATCGTCGATGCCGCCGCCGCGGGCGGCGACGCGCCGGCGGCGCATGCGGCCGCCGACGCGTTCCGCGCGATCGCGCGCGCGGACGCACGCGCCTGGGCGGCCTGGCTGCCGCTGCTCGACGCGCAGTTGCGCCATGTCGACGGCGACGCGACCGGCGCCCTCGCGGACCTTGCCGACCGTCTCGACCGCGCTCCGGGTGCGGTCGGCGCCGCCGCGCAGGCGGGCCTGTTCCAGCTCGGCCGCTGGCAGGTCGCGAGCGGACGCTCCGACGACATCCTGCTGCGCGAAGCGTGGAAACCGTGGCTCGAGCAGCATCCGCAGGCGATCGCGCTGCGCATCGAGGCCCTGCGCGCCGCCCGCCGCGATGCCGAGGCGAACGTCGAACAGGCACGCCTCGAACGCCTTCAGCGCGCACCGCAGCTCGACGTCGAGGATCGCGTCGCGGCGACGCCGTAGAGACGACGCTGGCGCCGCGATGCACGCGGACGCTACGCTAGCAACGACGTCCCCGGGCATCACCGTTCCGAGTTACCACGCGATCTCGACGAGACATGGGCGCAGCAATCCCGCAGGCCGCCTCCTACCGCTACCGCTTCGCCGACGTCGTGATCGAGCCCGAAGGCCGCCGCGTCTTCGTCGGCGCGCGCGAACGGGCGGCGTCGCGACGCGCGTTCGACCTGCTGCTGGCGCTGTGCGAAGCCCCCGGCCGCGTGCTCTCTCGCGACGAGCTCGGCGCGAAGCTCTGGCCCGGCGGACAGATCGTGTCCGACGAGGCGCTGACGCAGGCGATCTTCCGCGCTCGCGCCGTGCTCGGCGCGCACGGCGAGCGGATCGTCACCGTGCGCGGTGTCGGCATCCGCTTCGACGCGGACGTCCGGCGCGAGGCTGGGACGCTCGCAGCGTCGCCCGCTCCGGCCGACGCGGTCCTCGCCGGGAACTCACCGCAGCCCTCCGCGCGATCCGCGGCCACGCTGCCCGCGCCGGCGATCGCGAGCGGCACGCCGGCCGCCTCCGCCGGCGCGCGGCCATGGCGGCGCGCGCGCACGCTCGGAACGCTCGGCGCGTTCGTCACCCTCGCGACGGCCCTGCTTGCGCTCGTCCTGCATGGGTGGCCACTCGGCGCGGCATGGATCGACACCGGCTACGGCATCCGCGGCGTCGACGTGCACCCCGCGCGCGCCGACACGGCCCGCCTGCTCGCGGACGCATTGGGGCACGACAACGGCGGCGACCGCGCGCGAGCGCGCGCCCTGCTCGAAGCGCTCGTCGACAGCGACCCGCGAACGCCATGGCCGCCGCTGCTGATCGGCCTGTGGGCGGTCGGCGCCGGCGATGCCGCCGATGCGCAGCGCTGGCTCGCGCGCGCGCGGGAGCGCGCGGCGCCGCTGCACGACGCCTACGTCAATGCCGTGCTCCGCTACGCGGAAGCCGAACGCGACGGCGCGGCGGCCGACATCATCCGCTACGCAGGCGCCGTGCTCGACCTGCGCCCCGAGGCATGGCGCATGCATCTGGCGCGCGCCCATCTCAAGTATTACCAGGGACTGCGCGAAGCGGCACTCGCCGAGATAAGGCAGATCGACGTCGACGCGCTCGGCAACCGCAAGCTCGAAGCCGCGCTCGCCGATCGCGCATCGTTCGGCGACGTCGAAGGCGCACAGGCCGTGCTCGAGCGACTGCCGCGCACGACCGACTCGGCGGCGTGGGAATACCTCGCTGGCCGCATCGCGTGGAGTCGCGGCGACGCCGCGGCCGCGCGCGCCGCGTGGCAGCGCGCCGCGGCCGAAGCGCAGAAGAACGGTCGCAGCGACATCGGCAACCGCGCGCGCGCCAACGCCGGTCTCGCCGCGATGCTCGCGGGCGATGCGGACGGCGCGATCGCCGAGTTCGAGCGCGCGCGCGTCGGCATGGTCGAAGCCGGCTGGGTCACCGACGACATCGACCTGTCGCTGCTGCTCGCGCAATTGCACGCCGCGCGCGGCGATGCCACCCGCGCGCGCGCGGAGTTCGAGCGCGCAGTCGCCGCGGGGCGGCGCAACGGCGACGGCACGATGGCGAGCCTCACCACGTTGATCGGCTTGCGCCTGTTCCCGGACATCTCGACGGCGACGGTGGAGGCGACGCCAGCCGTGCAGTCGCTGGCCGCGGCGCGGGCCGCACTCCACCGCGGCGATCGCGCCACCGCTCGCGACGAACTCGAGGCGGCACGACGGCGTGGCGTGCTCGAGCTGCCGTTCGCGGACGAGGCGCGCCTCCTCGCTGCCGAACTCGGTGAACCGGCGCAGGCCCGGATGCGGCTCGATCCGCCCTATCCGCCGCTCGCAGTGGCGGGGGCGAGGCTCGCGTTCGCCGAGCTGGAGCGGTCCGCAGCGACCGACACCGGCAAGCCAAGCCGCTGATTGCAGGAGAAATAATCAAGCCGTCATCGCGCCGTTCGAAGGCTGTCAGGCGCGCCGGCGCCGGGATGGGCACGCTGCACTCGAATCGCCGACCCCGGCCTACCGAGAGCACTTCGATGTCCTTGTCGCGTTGGACCCTCCATGGCGCGGCCGCGTTGCTCGTCGCACTCCCGACGTTGGGCCATGCCCTGACGACGCGTTGCGTCGCAACCCCTGAGGCGCTGGTATCCGCGTTCGACGACGCGATGGCGTCGAGCGATCCGATTTTCATCATCAAGCTGCGCCAGGGGCAGTTCACGCTCGACTCGGTCAGTCTTCCGCTGCTCGAACTCACGCGGTCGAACCAGACGGTCGAAATTTCCGGCGGTTGGGTGGACGCCGGCTGCCAGGATCGCGCGCTCGGCCACGACCATACGCTGCTCGCCGGCAACTCGACCGACAAGACGTTCTCGTTCAACGCCCACGCGAACAGCGGCGGCTTGCTGTATGTCCACGATCTCAGCATATCGAGTGCGAATGGAACCACGGTGGGCAACGGCGCCTGCCTGCTCGGCTGGCTCTCCGCCGGCCACAACGTCACCTTCGACCGGGTGCGCCTCACGCAGTGCAAGGGCGGCATCGACAGCTCGGCCGCCTCGGGCGAACTGAACAACAATGGCGGCGAGCTCGTCGTGCGAAACGTCGTCGTCGACACCGGCATCGCCGATTACAACGGCGGACTTTCGGTGTACACCCGCAATGCCGGCGTCACGCGCATTGCCCACATCAGCGTGACCAACACGCACTCGACCGCGCCCGCGGCGACCGCAAGCGGTCTCCTGCTGACGACCCTCGATGGAAGCCGCACGGACGTCGGCAACAGCGTGATCTGGGGCAATGACACGGGCCTGCCCGACCTTTCCGTCAGCGGCGCGTTCAACTACCTCACGCGCGTGCACCGCACCCTTCTCGACGGCACGCCGACGTCGGACATCACGCCTGGAACCGGCGACCCCGGCTTCGTCTCGATCGGCAATCCACGCCTGCGCGCGGATTCGATTCTCATCGACAGCGGCGTCTCGAATCCGAGCGGCGGCAGCGGCACGTACGACGCCGACGGCCGCGCACGCGTCAGCGGTGCCGCCCCGGACGTCGGCGCGTTCGAATGGACGCCGGGCGACGTCATCTTCGCGGATGGGTTGGATTGAGGCCATCGGCCCTGCGGCACGCAAGCGCACCTGACCGCGCGATGAGGCGACCTGCATGAACGACGACGACATCGAGCGCGTGCGCGCAAGCCATCGCGCGATAGGCGATGGCCGCGCGTTCGCGCGCCGGTTCTACGCGACGCTGTTCCGGCTGCGTCCCGACGCGCGCACGCGGTTTCCGGCCGACCTCGAAGCGCAGGTGCGCAAGCTCGCCGACATGCTCGAGTCGATCGTGCGCGGCCTTCACGAGCCGGCGCGCCTCGCGCGGGAATTCGCCGGCCTCGGTCGGCGCCACGTCGGCTACGGCGTGCGCGAGGACGACTACGACGATGTCGGCGCGGCGCTGTTGATGGCGTTGCACGAACAGTTCGGCCCCGCGTTCACGCCGGAGCTCGAGCAGGCGTGGGCCGCCGTGTACGCCGAGATCGCCGAGGCCATGATCGCGGAAGGCCACGCTCCGCCCTGAACGCCGGGTCAGGCGCGTTCGAAGCGGCGCAGCAGCAATGCGGTCTCGTGCAACGGCAGGCCCATCACGGCCGAATGGCTGCCGTCGAGGCGGCTGATGTACGCGGCGGCATGACCCTGGATCGCGTACGCGCCGGCCTTGCCGAACGCTTCGCCGGTCGCGACGTAGTCGGCGATGTCGTCCTCCGACATCGGCGCGAACTCGACCGTCGAGACGCTCAGGGCATGCTCTTCGCGACCCGCGCTGACGCACCATACCGCGGACAGCACGCGATGGCTGCGGCCGGACAGGCGCCGCAGCATCGCCGCCGCATCGGCCGCGTCGGCGGGCTTGCCGAACACGTCGTCGTCGAGCACGACTTCGGTATCCGCGCCGATCACGACGGCGTCGTGCACGGCCGCGACCTGCATCAGGCCCGCACCGGCCTTTTCGCGCGCGACGCGACTGACGTAGTCTTCGGGCGTTTCGTTCGGTTCGCGACGCTCGGGTACGTCGACGTCGAGGACGTCGAACTCACGACCGATCTGGCGCAGCAGCTCGCGTCGACGCGGCGACTGCGAGGCTAGGAAGAGGTGTATCGGCATGCGGGCCCGTTCGCTCGATCGCCGTCGTCGACGACGCGGGCGGACTATACCCGTTGCGGCGGCGGACGCGCCGCGGTCGATGCGCGCGAAGCGTCGGCGCGGGTCAGCCGACGATCGTCTCCGGCCGATCGCCGGCGTCGCGACGCTGTTCGTCCTTCTGCAGGGACTGGAACGCCTCGCGCTGCATGCGCTCGAGCGTCTTGACGAAATCAGGCGAACTCGCGTCGAGGTGATCGAGCCCGAGGCTCTTGAGGATGTCGTAGCTCATGGAGTCCCCCTGAGACTCGCCGATTCGTGCGGGATGGGCGCTGCAAGTTCCGTGCCCCCTTCCCTGCGCGGCCATACGGGCTTCGCCGTCCGCAGCCTGCGCCCTACCTGACAGGACGCGCGCGAATCTGACATTCGTCGAAGGCGCGGCCTCAGCGGATCGCGACGCGGCGCTCGGGTTTGCAGTACGTGCTCGTGCACACGCCGAGACCCGGGATCGCCTTGGCGATGCAGTCCTGCCCACCGCGCACGGCGACGAGCGCGCCGAGCAGCGGAAACAGCGCGTGCAGGCCGGCAAACGATACGTGGCAGAGTTGGGCGATGCGGCTCATGGCGGACTCGGACCGGGCGATGGAAGGGGTCGAAGCAAGGGTCGGGCCAACCGTCGGCACGAAACGCCTGCGAAAGACGCTCGCGCGATGCTGCGCGCGTACGGCGCCCCGAGGGCGCATGCGTCATCGGCGAGCGAATGATCAAGTCTTCCGAATTCCACCTTCGCGGCGGCCGCTCCGGCGTGTTGCTGATCCATGGCCTCACCGGCACGCCGACCGAAATGCGTTTCGTCGGCAACGGCCTGCACCGCGCCGGTTTCAGCGTACTGGGCATGCAACTCGCCGGTCATTGCGGCGACGACGCCGATCTGCTCGCGACCGGCTGGCGCGACTGGTACGCGAGCGTCGTTGCAGCCGCCGAACGCCTGCACGAGGACGTGGACCACCTGTTCGTCGCGGGACTCTCGATGGGCGCGATCCTCGCGCTCAAGCTCGCGATCGACCGTCCCCGCGCGGTCGACGGCCTTGCGCTCTACGGTACGACGTTCTTCCACGACGGCTGGGCGACGCCGCCGATCGGAAGGCTCGCGTTCCTGCTGCCGCTGGTGACCTCGCTCGGCTTCGGACGTGGCAAGGTGTCCGCGGAAGTGGAACCGTACGGCATCAAGGACGAGCGCATACGCCATCGCGTGGTCGGCGCGATGCTGTCCGGCGACAGCCAGGCCGCCGGCCTGGCCGGCTTCCCGTGGCCTTCGCTCGCCGAGTTCCAGCGCCTCTCGCGCCACGTGCGCAGGCGGCTCGGGCGCGTGCGCGCGCCGTGCTTCGTCGCCCACTCGTCCGACGACGACGTCGCCTCGCTGCGCAACGTGCGCGTCGTCGAACGCGGCGTACGCGCCCCGGTCGAGACGTTGCTGCTCGACGACAGCTACCACATGGTCACGGTCGACCAGGAGCGCGGCAAGGTCATCGAACGCTCCGCGGCATTCTTCCGGCGGATCGCCGAGCAGCGCGCGCCCGAGAACGTGCCGGGTGCACGCCTCGCCGCCGCGATCGAGTAATGGCGACCGCAACGGTCCCCGCGGGCGCGGCGTTCCGCAACCTGCTCGAACCGCCCGCGCTGGTCCGGCACTTCCTCGCCCACCCGCCCGACGGGTTCTCGGCGCTCGTGATGCGCTCAGGCACGCCCGCGTTCGTCGCGCCGTTCGACCTGTTGACGACCGCAGACGATGCATTGCGCAAGCGCGTTGCGGCGCTGCCGCTGTATCGCTGGTGGAGCCGCTGGCTGCGCCCACGCACGTGTTTCGTCGGCACGACGGTGTCGGAGTATGCGCTGTTCCCGCGAGACGCGGACCCTGATGCGCTCGTCGACGAGTGGCTCGCCGAGCACGCGGCGCGCCAGCCGTTCCTCATCGTCAAGGACATCCCGCAAGAATCGCCGCTGCTCGATCAGGCGAGCAACGGGCAGGCACGCGCGATCGCCCAAGCGTGCGAGCGCGCCGGCTTCGTCCTGCTCGAAGGGCAGGCGCTGGCGTGGGTGCCGATCGACTTCGAATCCGTCGACGACTACCTCGCGCGGCTGTCGCCTTCCCGTCGCAAGGACATACGGCGCAAGCTGCGCGCACGCGAGGGGCTCGCGATCGAGGAAATCCCGACTGGGCCCGCGTTCGCCGATGCGGGCTTGCGCGAGGCGTGCTATGCGTTGTACCTGGAGGTCTACGCACAGAGCGAGATCCATTTCGACCGCCTCAGCCGCGCATTCTTCGATGCGCTGCTGCAGGACCCGGGCACCGGCGGCATCCTGTTCGTCTATCGCCACGCCGGCCGCATGATCGGCTGGAACCTCTGCTTCGAGGTCGGCGAAGCGCTCGTCGACAAGTACGTCGGCTTCTCGTACCCGGCCGCGCGCGAGCACAATCTCTACTTCGTGAGCTGGATGCACAACCTCGAGTACGCGCGCCGCCGCGAGCTGTGCTGCTACGTCGCCGGCTGGACGGATCCGCAGATCAAGGCCTACCTCGGCGCGCGCTTCACGTTCACGCGCCACGCAGTGCGCCCGCGCAGCCGCGTGCTGCGCGCGCTGCTGCGGCGGGTCGCGTCGCGCTTCGAGAGCGATCGCGCATGGGCCGACGCGCATGCCGGGAACGGAGCCGAGCTTGGCCGCGCCGCTCGTCCTTGATTTCGACCGCTCGGTCGGCGCCCTGCCCGGCGCGACCGTGCTCGACCTCGCCGACCGGCAGGAGGCGATCCGCTTCGGCTGCTCGCTGCGCACGCTGCGTGCGCTCGCCGCGGAACTCGACGCGCGCCTGCCGCGCGACCACGGTACCGTGTTCCTCGGCAGCGGCGACTTCCACCACCTGAGCTGGCCGCTGATCGAACGGCACGCGACGCGCGGCCCGTTCGACGTCGTCGTGTTCGACAATCACCCGGACAACATGCGCTTCCCATTCGGCGTGCACTGCGGCTCATGGGTGCGTAAGGTCGCGCTGCTGCCGCATGTCGGCCACGTGCACGTGCTCGGCATCGGCTCCGCCGACGTCTCGCGCACGCACGCGTGGGAGAACTACCTCGCACCGCTGCGCCGGCGCAAGCTCAGCTACTGGACGATCGGCGTCGACACGCGCTGGGGCGCACGTCTGGGCCTCGCTCATGCGTTCCGCGCGTTCGACACGCGCGCGGACCTGCTCGACCGCTTCGTCGAGGAGCAGCGCGGTGCGAAGAATGCGGTCTACCTTTCGATCGACAAGGACGTGCTCGATCCCGCGATCGCACGCACGAACTGGGACCAGGGCTGCCTGCACGACACCGACCTGTTCGTCGCGATCGACGCGCTGCGCGGCCGCCTCGTCGGCAGCGACGTCACCGGCGACATCTCCGCGTACCGCTACTCGACCTGGTGGAAACGCAAGCTCAGCGCACTCGACGAACAGCCGTCGATCGCTCCCGCGCAGCTCGCCACTTGGCAGGCGCAGCAGCACGCGCTGAACCTGCGCCTGCTCGAGCACCTCGACGCCGCCGCGCGCTGACACTGTGTGCGTGCGCAAGGCTCGCATGCCTTCGATCATGAACGTCGCATCGCGCGATCCGTGCGTCCGATCGCCCTCGGCGCAGGGCCGCAGGTCCGAGGCGAAGGGACGGCGTTTGCGGCGGGCGGTTCGACTTCGCTCGCGACGCGCACGGCACCCGATGGGTCGCATGCCTGCATCCGCTCGCATGCGTTCTGTCGATCGCAGACATGATTCGGCGAAACATGCGCCGACCGGTGCAGGAAAAGAAGAGGCCTCCCGAAGGAGGCCTCGATGGTCCACGCCCGCAGCGACGATCAGCGCGCGGTCGGCACCTGCGTCCGATCGATCGTCACGTCGTCGATGAACGTGTTGCCGTCGGTCATGCCGCTGTCGTCGTAATCGTATTCCAGCCGGATCACGTGCGAACCGCCGTCTGCGTAGACGCTGATGTCGACGGATTGCAGCGTGAAGTCCGGATCCGACAGCGTGCTGAGGTCAGTGGTCTGCACGGCGGTGCCGTCGACCGACACGACGAGGTTCGCCGGCACGTCCGGCGCGTCGGCGACGAAGCGCCAATAGTTCAGGTACAGCGGGCC
>DASTSE010000147.1:0-7475 GCA_035760865.1 Dokdonella sp. | reverse complement strand
CAGGAGGATCCGCGCGCGTGTCGCGTGCTTCATGCGTCGTGTGCATCTCCTGTGCGTGCGCCACCACTGTCGTGGCGAACGAAGCAGCCAGCGGCAAGGCGAGACGAACCGCGTTCATGCGACCACCACCTCGCGGAACATGCCCGCTTCCATGTGATAGAGGAGGTGGCAGTGATAGGCCCAGCGGCCGATCGCATCCGCGCTGACGCGATACGACACCTTCTGCGCGGGCTGCACGACGACCGTGTGCTTGCGCGCGAGGAATTCGCCGTCGGGCGATTCGAGCTCGCTCCACATGCCGTGCAGGTGGATCGGGTGCGCCATCATCGTGTCGTTGACGAGCGCGATGCGCACGCGCTCGCCATGCCGGAGGCGAAGAGGCTCGGCGTCGGAGAACTTCCTGCCGTCGAAGCTCCAGACGTAGCGCTCCATGTGGCCGGTCAGGTGCAGCTCGATCTCGCGGTCGACGTCCGTCGAGATCGGCGCGGTGACCGAGCGCAGGTCGGCGTAAGCGAGCACGCGACGGCCATTGCCGCGCAGGCCGACGCCGGGATCGTCGAGGTTCGTGCGCGGCACATCGACGCGCATGTCGACGAGCGGGCCGAATTCGGCCGGCGCGTGATGCACGGCGGTCGCATCGTCGTGGCGCCGCATCGCTGCGTGGTCGATGCCCGCCATCGACGCGCCACAGCCGCCTTCCATGCCCTTCATGCCGGGCATGCCGTGGTCCATCGCGCCCATCATGTCGCCCATCGTGAGCAGCACGCGTGCATCGGGCGCCGGTACCTCGGCGGCCATGCCCGCGCGCGGCGCGAGCGTGCCGCGCGCGTAACCGGAGCGGTCCATCGCCTGCGCGAAGATCGTGTACGCGGCATCGTCCTGCGGCTCGACGATGACGTCGCACGTCTCGGCCGGCGCGAGGCGGAACTCGTCGACGCCGACCGGCTCGATGTCCTGGCCATCGTGGGCGACCACGCGCAGGTTCAGGCCGGGGATGCGCACGTCGAAGAACGTCATCGCCGCTCCGTTGATGAAGCGAAGGCGCACGCGCTCGCCGCGCTCGAACAGGCCGGTCCAGTTCGACGCGGGCGTGGTGCCGTTCATGAGATAGGTGTAGACGTGGCCCGAGACGTCGGCGAGGTCGCTCGGGTTCATGCGCATCGTGTTCCACATGCGCCGCGCGGCGAGCGCCGCCGACACGCCCTGCGCGCTTGCGTCGCGCAGGAAGTCACCGACCGTCGGCTTGGCGAAGTTGTAGTAGTCGCTGTGCTTCTTGAGGGTCGCGTAGATGCGCTCGGGATCGGTGTCGGTCCAATCCGACAGCAGCACGACATGCTCGCGCTCGGCCGGGAAACGTTCGCCGACGCGCGGTTCGACGACGATCGGACCGTACAGCCCGAGTTGTTCCTGGAAGCGCGAATGGCTGTGGTACCAGTACGTGCCTGCCTGGTTGACCGTGAAGCGGTACGTGTAGCTGCCGCCGGCCTCGATGCCCATGAACGAGAGTCCCGGAACGCCGTCCATGTCGGCCGGCAGGACGATGCCATGCCAGTGGATCGAGCTGCGCTCGGCGAGCGCATTGCGCACGCGCACGGTCACCGTGTCGCCTTCGCGCCAGCGCAACAACGGCCCCGGCAGGCTGCCGTCGACGACGACCGCATCGCGCACATGCCCCGTGAAGTCGACCTTCGCCGTGCCGATCTCGAGATCGAAGCGCGTGCCGGACAACGCGTCCGGCGTCGCACGCGCGCGCAGCGGAGCCAAGCCGCACGCGGCGAGCAGCGCGCCGCTGGCGACGCCCTGAACGAAACGCCGCCGCGACGGCAGCGCCGGAAGCCGGCGCGAGCCGGCAGGAGAAAATCGCATCGCATCGAACCCGATCGAATCGCGCGGTGCGAGCGTCGCACCGCGCGAAGCCACGTCAAGCGCACGCGGCCGGCGACGCCGGCGCGTGCGTCCTCTCGTCGATGGGATCAGGCGATCGGTGGTCGCAGCGGCGGCGGATTCGCGCGATCGGGCGCATCCGCCTCGGGAAACGCGGCCGGCGCTGCCATTGCGAGCGCGCTGCGCACGCAAGCGAGCGGTGCAACGGCACCGATGGCATGGACGAACGCACAGGCGCACGCGACACGGCAGCATGCGTCGGACGAATGGGCGTGTTTGGCCGGCATCGCCATGCCCTCGTGGCCGCATCCGTCGCCGGCGCCGGTCGACGCGCTCGCCATCGCCGCGTGCAGCGGCGCCGCCGCGGCGAGATAGCCGCCGAACGCGAGCGAGACCGCAAGCAGGCAGGCGAACATGCGCACCGCGCGAATGCGTGCGAGGCGGGACAGGTGAAGCCTGCGGGTGGCGAAAACGTGCGTCACGGGCGAGAATGGTACGCGCCCCCTGCAAGCCCCGCAAAGCCCTCTCCCTGACGCCCGGCTCGCTCGATGAACTACCGCCACGGGTTCCACGCCGGCAACTTCGCCGACGTGTTCAAGCACGCCGCGCTGATCGGCCTGTTCGACGCACTGCAGGCGAAACCGGCGCCGCTGTGCTATTTCGACACGCATGCGGGTCGCGCGCTGTACGACCTGCACGGCGAGCAGGCGCGCAGGACGCAGGAGCACGCCGGCGGCATCCAGCGCGTGCTCGGCGCGGCGGGCCTGCCGCGCGCGCTGCAGCGCTACGTCGATCTCGTGCAGGCGTTCCAGCCCGCGAGCGCTGCCGGCATCGCGTTCTACCCCGGCTCGCCGCTCATTGCGCAACGGCTGTTGCGCGACGACGATCGCGCGATCCTTTGCGAGCTGCACGAGGAGGAAGCGGCCGCCCTGCGCCTCGCGCTCGGCGCAGACGCGCGCTTCGCGATCCACCAGCGCGACGGCTATGCGGCGATGAAGGCGCTGCTGCCGCCCGCGCAGAAACGCGGGCTCGTGCTCGTCGATCCGCCATTCGAAGCTCAGGGCGCGGAGTTCGAGCGGATCACCGACGCGCTCGCGAACGCGTGGACGCGCTGGCCGAGCGCGACCTACGCGATCTGGTATCCGATCAAGCTGCGCGAAACGATCGTTCCATTCCATCGCTGGCTGCGCGAGCACGCCGGTCGCGCCGACGTGCTCGTTGCCGAACTGCTGCTGCACCCGGACAACTCGGGCCTGCGCCTCAACGGGTGCGGCCTCGCGATCGTCAATCCGCCGTGGCAGTTCGACCACGCGGTCGAGGAATGGCTGCCGACGCTGCAGGGACTGCTCGCGCAGAGCCGCTACGGCTCGTCGCGCGTCGAATGGATCAAGCGCGACGAGGACGGCTGATATGGTCGCGCCCCGTGAGCGGTACCATCCTCGCACCGCAGACGACTTCGGCACGCGCGCCATGCGCCTGTCCCGACTCACCCACGTCCCGACCTTCCTGATCGCTTCGCCGCTCGCGTTCTCGCTGGGCGCATTCGCGCTGCTGGTCGCATTCCCACACAGCCTCGTCGCCTGGAATGTCGGCGCGTGGACCATGGTCGCCGCGAGCGGCTTGCTCGCGCTCGTGCTCCCGCTCGCCGCATGGGCGCTTGCGAGGAATGCAGCGGCGCGCACATGGCCGCGCGCGATCGCATTCGCCGCGGGCGTGCTCTACCTCGCGACCCTTGCGATCGGCGCGATCACCTGACGCATCCCACCCGCGGCGCCGTGCCGCCATCGACGGAGGTTCCATGCGCAACTTCATCCTCGGCGTACTGCTGGCCCTCTCGACGTTCGACCCGGTGAACGCGGCCGACGCACCGAAGACGAACGAGGCCGTCGCCGACCCCGCACTCGCCAAACGCCTCGGAGCCGACGAGCGCGGCATGAGGCACTACGTGCTCGCGATCCTCAAGACCGGCCCGCACCGCATGCCCGACGGCAAGGCGCGCGACGAGATGTTCGCGGGACACTTCGCCAACATCACGCGACTCGCCGACGCAGGCAAGCTCGCGGTGGCCGGACCGTTCGGCGACAAGAACGACTGGCGTGGCATGTTCGTGTTCGCGGTCGAAACGCCCGAGGAGGCGGCCGAACTCGCCGCGACCGACCCGGTGATCAGGAACGGCGAGATGATCGCCGAATACCACCGCCTGTACGCGTCGGCCGCCCTGATGTCGGTCTACGAAACCCACCTGAAGATCGCGCCCAAGTAGCGCCGTGCCCACGGCATCCTGCTGTTGCGGCCAGCTCCGCATCGAGGTCGACGGCAAGCCGCTCGGCGTCGGCATCTGCCATTGCCTCGCCTGCCAGCGCCGCACGGGAAGCGTGTTCGCCACGCTCGCGTCGTTCGCGCCGCCCTATCGCGTGAGCGGCCATGCGACCGAGTACGTGCGCACCGGCGACCATGGCGCACGCTTCCGCTTCCGCTTCTGTCCCGTCTGCGGTACCACCGTGTTCCACACCGAGGAAGGCTGCGAGGCGCGCTCGGTGTCCGTCGCCGTCGGCGCGTTCGCCGACCCCGCATTCCCGCCTCCGCGGGTGTCCGTCCACGACGGCCGCCGCCACGCCTGGGTCACGTTGCCGGCCGGCATGCGCAGATTCGAGAAGGACCCGCCATGAGAATCGCTCGAAGGCGAAGGAACGAAACGATCGAACCACGAGCGACGCGAAGGAAAGCGGAAGAGTGATTCAAGCACGAGCACGCGAAGCACACGGAGTGCACGGAGGAAAGCTCTCGATGAAGAAGCATTTTCGCCTTTGCATTCTCCGTGTGCTCCGTGTGCTCCGTGTTTCAATCTCCTGATCCTCGGCTCTTCTTCATGTCCTTCGTGTTCAGGGTTCGCTCTTCTTCAGGCACCGAGCCGCCCTCACGGCGCGGTTACCTCGAAGGCGACCGGCACGATCACGCGCGGATGCGCGTTGTCGCCGTTGTCGATGCAGAGGTCGGCCGTGTAGGTGCCCGGCGCGAGCGTGGTCGCGTCGAGCGTGAGCGTGACGTCGTTCGCTTCGCCCGGCATCGCGGCGCCGCCGCCGATGTCCCAGTGCAGCCAAGGCACCGCGTCGCGTACGTTGCACGGGCCGACGCTCGCGATCGCGAATGCGCTGAGGCCGTTGGAACGGCCGTCCGGACCGACGAGGGCGACCGGCGTCGCATGGCCGGTCGCGGTGTCGACCGTGTAGACGCTTTCCGCCTGCTGCGCGGCGTCGCCCGCGAGCAGGTAGAGCGTGCCCGTCGCGTCGTCGAAGTCCATGTCGGCGCCTGCGACCTGGAAGCCGAGAGGGCCGATCGCGCTCGCGCGCGCGCTGTTGCGGTCGATCGCTACGAGGCTGCTGGTGACGCCGTCGATGCCGTACAGCAGGCCTTCGGGACTCACCGCGATGGCCTGTACCTGCGTGCCGAACTGCGGATCGTCGATGCCGCCGATCGCGCCGACGATCGTCGAGGCGCCGGTCGCGGGATCGATGCGCAGCAGGTGCGACGTGCGCCGTTCGAACCCGCCGAACGACACGGCCCAGAAGCGGTTGCTCGTCGCGTCGTAATGCATGCCGACCCAGTCTTCTTCGGGCGCGGGGGCGGTCCAGCCGACGTGCACGAACTGGTCGATGCAGGCGCAGTCGGTCGTCTGCACCGCGAGCAGCTCGTCCTGCCAGTGGTCGATCGCGTAGACGACGCCGAAATCGTTGCCGGCGAAGTCGGCGGCCGCGATACGGCGCATGCCGTAGAACACCGGTACGATCGGATCCGGATGCAGCGCGTCGAAGGTGACGAGCGGCGGATCGGTCGGCCATTGGTCGAACGCGTACGCGGGCAAGGCCGCTCCGAGCGGACCGGGTCGCACTGGCCGGGCGGGCGCGCCCGTCGCCGCCGCGCCCATGCCCCAGCCCAGCGGCAAGGTGCCGATGTTGCCGACCGCGAGCATCGCGGTCGTCGTCGCGCCCGCGCCCGCGCTCGCCGAGATGGCCGACGGCGTGACCTGGATGATCGGCTTGCCGACGTCGAGCTGTGCGCTCGCCGTCGCTTCGTACGCGGTCGCCGGCGTCGGCGTGTAGCGCACGACGAGGCCGTCCTGCAGGCGCGCGGCATTGCGCGAATACGTGAGTGCGGGCTGCGCGCCGGAGTTGAGGCCGGCGGTCGCCCACAGGCCATGGTCGAACTGCGGATCCCCGAACGACGTGTCCTCGTACCGGAAGTCGATCGAACCGTCGGCCTCGTGCAGCACGAGTTCGAATGTGACGCCGTCGGGCGTCGCCGGGAAGCGCAGGTCGTCCTTCCACTCGACGACGAAGCGGCGCCCCGGTGCATCGCCCAGAGTCTGCGCATAGACCGCGCCCGGCGACTGGAAGAACGTATCCCACAACGGCAGCAGCGCCGGGCCGAGCGTCGTCGCCGGCAGCGGCGTCGGCGAGTATGGCAGGTAGCCCCCTTCCACACCGAACAGCACGCCGCCGTTGATGCCTGCAGCGACGGTGTCGGCGCGCGTGCCGTAGAACGTGAACGGGAAACCGATCGGCACCGGCACGGTCGCATTGCGCGACGAGTCGATCGCGAGCGGCGTCCCCGCCGCGGCGATGTCGTCGAACGCGAACACCGGCGTGCCCGCGTCGCCGCCGTCGAAGCCGTCGCCGAACACGCGGTCCGGATCGTTCTGCGCCACCGTGTAGTCGGGTGCGACCGGAAACGCAGTCCAGCGCGTCTGCAGCGCGGCCGATTCGAGCGCGGTCGCGATGCGGTTGTAGCGGTACGTCTCGCCGGGCGCGATCGTGTGCGGCTCGAGCACCTTGAAGCGGCCGATGTCGTCCTGCTCGGCGGTCACGAATGCGAGGGTTTCGCCGGTGTTGTTGGTCAGCGCGTAGCAGTAGTTGACCTCGGTGCCGGTCATCACGCTCAGACTCGCCTGGTCGCCGCACGTGCCCGGCGTCGTGTCGGTCGACAAGGTCAGTGCGAGGTCGATGCCCGGCGTGCCGGCGATGGCGCGAGCCGTGCAGAGTGCCAGGAGCGCGAGGTGCAATCGTCGAGTGCGGAGGACATTCATGGCGTATCGAAACCGTCGGAGAAGATGAGGTCGGGGTCGTCGCCTTCGACGTCGAGCGTGACGGGCACGGCGATCGTCGCCTGCGAAGCATCGGACGTCTGCACGCACACCATCGCCGTGTAGGTGCCCGCCGCGAGTCCGCTCGCGTCGACGGCGACCGAAATGTCCATGCTCATCGCATCGGCGACGTCGCCGCCGCTCGGTGTCGCCGCGAGCCACGGCACGTCGGTCGCCGCACCGCAAGCCGCTTCGCCCTCGCCGATCGCGAACGACAGCAGGCTGCCCGGCTCGCCGATGTTGCCGACGTGCAGCGTATCCGATGCTTCCGCGCCCGGTGCGAGGGTGAACGCGAACTGCAGCGGCGAAATGTGCGCGAGCGCCTGCGGTTCGTCGGTGCATCCGAACGACACCGTGTCGATCCACCAGCCGCTGCGCGCGGCGCTGACGTCGCTCGCGATGCGCCAGCGCAGGCGCACCGGCTCGCCGATCGCGGCGGGCGGATAGTCCG
>DASTSE010000146.1:0-14995 GCA_035760865.1 Dokdonella sp. | reverse complement strand
CGAGCGAGATGCCGTGGAAGCTGAGGCCGCCGCCGGTGCTCGCGGTGTTCTCCTGGTACGCGGTGACCGTGCCGAACACGAGGTAGTCGGCGCCCGTCACCTGGCCCATCTTCGCGCCGGTGCCGGAACGCACGCGGCCCGACGCGGCGAGGTTCTGCTCCTCGAGCACCTTCTCGAGCTTGGAACGCTCGACCATGCGGAAGTCGCCCGTGCTCGACAGCTCGTTCGACAACATGCCCGACAGTTCCCAGCCCACGCCGCCGCGCCACCAGCCGGCGGCGGACTCGTTCTTGAACTCGGCGACACCGATCGCCGGCTTGCTCGCCGCGACCGCGGCACCGCTGGCGACGACGCCGGCAACGCAAAGCAGCACCGCACAAAACGACTTGCTCATCTCTCTCACTCCCATGGATGGAACCCCGATGCCCCCGTTCAGCAGGCCGCCCCCGAGACAGGCACGGGCTGCCGGCGCTTGCGCTGCCGGCTTCCCGCGTCGCCGTAACGATTGAAGGCATTCTATCAAACGGTTTTCGGTGCCCGCTCGGACACGTTCGGCGAACCGGGGTGGAACTGGTTCACGCCCCGAACGTGATGCGGGCGGCGCCCGAAGGAAGAAGAGGCCATCCCGGGGACTGCGCGGCGGGGAGAACGCGCAGGCGGGATGGCCGGGGAAAACGGGCTCCGGCGCCCGAGGTACCGCTCGCGGGTCCGACGGGCCGCCGGCGCGATCGATTCAGAAGCCCGGCGGCGCGTCGAAGCCGTCGGCGAAGATGCGGTCCGGATCGCCGAGCAGGCGCAGCAACGCGAAGTCGTGCGGCGCGACGTTCGGGCGCGAGGTGTATCCACCGGCGAGGACATTGCCGGAGATCTCGACCGCGACTGCGTACGCGCCGTCCTCGATCGTCGACACCTGTGCGACCTTCAGGCCCTGCTCTCCGAACGTCGTGTCCACGCTGCCGTTCGCATTCCAGCGGCCGACAAAGAAGTCCTGGTGCGCCGCGCCGGTCGCCCGGTTCGTCGCCGAACCCGCGGCGACGATCCTGCCGTTGCCCTGCAGCGCGAGCGCCATGCCGATGTCCTCGTCGGCACCGCCGCTGAACTTGATCAGCGAACGGCCGTTCTGGCCGAACGTCGTGTCGAGCGCGCCATTCGCGTTGAAGCGCATGACCGCCATGCCGCGATCGTTGCCTTCGCCGACCACGACGATGTGGCCGTCGGCGGTCAGGCGCGCGGCCGCCAGCATGTACAGGCCGCTGTACACGCCACCGCTGTTGGCGGCCTGGAAGGTCACCCGACCGGTGCCGTTGAACGTCGTGTCGACCGCGCCGTCGGCGGTGAGGCGGGCGAGGAAGGACGTGTTGCGGCCGAACGTGTAGCCGCCGATCACGATGCGGTCGTCCGCGCCGAGATTGCCGGCCTGGTCGACGGCGATCGTACTCAACGTGTCGCCCGCCGCGCCGAAGAACGGCGCCAGTACGACATAGCCCTGGCCGCCGGCGAAGGTCGTGTCGAGCACGCCGTCGGCGGTGAAGCGCGCGACGGCGACCTGGCCGTACCAGAACCCGTCGTGGAACACGCGCGTGATGCCCGCGAGCACGATCTTGCCGTTGCGCTGCACCGCCATCGCGTAGGGGTTGTCGTGGATGTCGACGCCGCCGATGTCGAGCCGCACGTAGCCCTTGCGCGCGGTGCCCGCATCGGGTTCGCCGAACGTCGTGTCGAGCGTGCCGTCGGGCTGCAGCTTCACCACGCCGTAGTCCGAGTGGGAATCGGTCGACAGCGTGCCGCCGACCAGCACGCTGTTGTCGGACAGCACGCGCACCGCGCGACCTTCGTCCGAGGCGCCGTCGACGTCGAGGTGGAACAGTCCGCCGCTGCCGAAGCTCGGGTCGAGCGTGCCGTTCGGCAGGTAGCGCGCGACCGCGACGTTTTCGCTGCCGCCGTCCCCGCTCACGTTCGCGCCGACCACCTTGCCGGTGACGACGAAGCGGCCGTCGCGCATCGGCGCGATGGCGTAGATCTCCTCCTCCGTACCGAAGAAGTCGTTGGTGACGAAACCGCCCTGGCCGAAACCGCCGTCGACGTCGCCGGGGTGGGCCGCGAAGGCGGCGCCGGCCGTGCACGCAAACGCGAGCAACGACGCGCCGAAGCGACGCAGAAATGCGCCGGAACGAGCGCACCGAGCGTGCGCGCCAGCATCATGGGCATGCCGATCGTTCGGCAATCGGTTGCGAGTACACTTCATCTTTCATCTCCCGTTTCGGATTCAGTGGGCCGTTCGCGCGCCGGCACTCGCCAACGCTGCGGCATTCACGGGATCAATACGGGCGGATGCGGGATTTCCTATCATCGGCCGCGAGCGACGCGCGGGACAGGCTCATGAACGAACCCTACGCAGCGAACGACGGGCAGGAGCAACAGGCGGTCACGCGCCTCCTGCACGCATGGAACGACGGCGACGCGTCGGCCGCGGAGCGCCTGACCGAACTCGTCTACGCACAGGTTCGCGCGATCGCGGGCAAGCACCTGCGCCAGTTCGGCGGCAGGATGACCCTGCAGGCGACCGAGCTCGCGCACGAGCTGTTCCTGCGCCTCATGAACGCGGATGTCGCCTGGCAGGATCGCCGCCACTTCTACGGCGTGGTCAGCGTCGCCATGCGTCGCATCCTCGTCGACGCCGCGCGCGCGCGCGGCGCGGAGCGTCGCGGCGGCGGCGAGGTGCACGTGACGCTGTCGGCCGCCGACGAGGCGCCGGACCACGATGCGCAGGGCGAGGCGTTCGCGCTCGAGGAAGCACTCGCGGCCCTGCGCGAGATCGACGCGCGCAAGTGCGAGGTCATCGAACTGAATTACCTCCTCGGCCTCAAGCGCGAGGAAATCGCCGAAGTGATCGGCGTGTCGGTGCCGACCGTCGACCGCGAACTGCGCTTCGCGCGCGCCTGGCTCAAGCAGAAGCTCGCCGCATGAGCAGCGACCCGCGCTGGGAGCGCCTGCAAGTCCTGTTCGAAGGGTTGCTCGCGCGTCCGGCGGCGACGCGCGAAGCGTGGCTGGCCGAAGTCGAACCGGACGCCGACCTGCGCGCGGAGGCGCTCGCGCTCGTCGCAGCCGAAGACGACGGCGAGGACGGCATCACGCGCCAATTGCGCGAAGCGGCGGCGCGCGCGGCGACGGCGCCCGCGAGCGGCCGCCAGCTGGGCCCCTACCGCCTTACGGGAGAGATCGGCAGCGGCGGCATGGGCACGGTGTTCCTCGCCGAACGCATCGATCAGCACTTCGACCAGCGCGTAGCGATCAAGCTGCTGCGCGGCTTGCCCACGCGCGACTCGACCGAGCGCATGCGCCGCGAACGGCAGATCCTCGCCGACCTCAGCCATCCGCACATCGCGCGCCTGCTCGATGGCGGCACGACCGCGGACGGCCAGCCATACCTCGTCATGGAGTACGTCGACGGCGTGCCGATCAACGAGTTCTGCCGCTCGCGCGACCTGCCGCTGCGCGAGCGCCTGCAACTGCTGCTCAAGATCTGCAGTGCGGTGCAGTATGCGCACCAGCGCCTCGTCATCCATCGCGACCTCAAGCCCGCCAACGTGCTCGTGCGCGGCGACGGCGAACCCGTACTGCTCGATTTCGGCATCGCCAAGCTGCTCGGCGAGACCGGCGGCACCGCACAGCAGACCGGCCTGCCGTGGTTCACGCCCGCCTACGCGAGTCCCGAGCAGCGCAAGGGCCACGCGGTGAGCACCGCGACCGATGTGCACGGCCTCGGGCTGCTGCTGTACGAGACGATCAGCGATTGCGTGCCGAGCCGCGACGAGACGGGCCGCTTGCCGCCACCGAGCCGCGTCGCGAAGCGACGCTTGCCGCCGGAGCTCGATCTCATCGTCGCCAAGGCGACCCATGTCGAGCCCGAGCGACGCTACGTGTCCGCATCCGCGCTCGCCGACGACATCACGCGCTACCTGCGCGGCCGGCCCGTGCATGCCGCGCCCGACCGCATCCACTATCGGCTCGCCAAGTTCGTGGGCCGCCATCGCCTCGCGACCGCCGCGGGCGTCGCCGCGATCGCGCTCGCGGCATGGTTCACCTGGCGCCTCGCCAACGAACGCGATCGCGCCTTGCGCGCGGAAGCGCTCGCGCAACAGCAGTCGGCGACCGCGAACAGCGTGGTCGACTACCTCGTCGCGCTGTTCCATTCGGCCTCGCCCGAGGAAGCCGGCACCCGGCCGATCGCGCCCCGCGATCTCGTCGACCGCGGCCGGCGCGAAATCGACGAGCGACTCGCCGATGCTCCGCAGCAGCGCGCACGCCTGCTCGGCGCGCTAGGCAAGATCTACCTCGAACTCGGTTTGCCCGACGATGCCGCCGACAGCCTGTCGCGTGCAGCCGAACTCGAGCGCAGCCACGGCACGCCGCGCCAGCGCGCCGCCTATCTCGCGGACCAGGGCTTCGCGCTCAACCTCGCCGAGCGGCCCGGCTCGGCGGAACCGGTGCTGCGCGAGGCGATCGCCACGCTCGGTACGGTCGCGCCCGCTGACCGCAAGCTCGCCGCCGACATCCTTTCCACGCTCGGCCTCGCCCAGGCGCGCAACGGCGATGCCTCGGGCGGCGTCGCGAGCGCACGGCGCGCGCTCGACTACGCGGCCGATGCGCAGGGCACCGAAAGCGTCACGTACGCGCAATGCCTGTACGCGCTCGCCGAAGCCGAGATGCGCAGCGGCCGGTTCGACGACGCCGAGCGCGATGCGCGGCTCAGCATCGAGACGATGCGAAAACGCCTCCCAGACGACGCGGACGAGGTGATGCAGGCGAAGGGTTTCCTCACCGAAGTGTACGAACAGCAGGGTCGCTACGCCGACGGCGAGCGCCTGTTGCGCGAAATGCTCGACACGCGCCTGCGCACGCTCGAACCGGGCAGCGCCTGGGCGGTCACCGCGCGCAACAACCTCGCGCAGGCGATCCAGCTGCAGGGCCGGATCGTCGAGGCGACCGCGCTGCTGCAGGAGAACGTCGACCTCATGCGCGCGAACCACCAGGAACGCACGCCCTCGTACTCGATCGGGCTCAACAACCTCGCGAGCCTGCTCGAACAGGCGGGCGACTACACGACGTCGCTCGCGATGTTCCGCGAGGTGCTCGACAACGCGCTGAGGCAATCGGCCGAAGCCGACGACCCGCGCCTGCCGATCTTCCGGCAGAACCTCGGGCGCAGCCTCATGCTCAACGGCAAGCTCGACGCCGCGCGCGTGATGCTCGACATGCCGATCGAAGGCAACGCGGATTCGATGGACCTGCGCGTCGAGCGCGGCCGCCGCCTTGCCCATCTCGGCGACTGGATGCGCCGCAGCCATCGCTACGACGAAGCGCTGTCCTACCTCGACCAGTCGTCGGCCGCGTTCGCCGCCCTGTATCCGCCGACGCACGCGCGGCAAGGCGCGATTGCCCGCCTGCGCGGCCTCGTCCAGCGCGACCGCGGCCACCTCGGCGAGGCCGAATCGGAGCTGCGCCGCGCCGTCGACATCCTCACGAAGAGCGCAGGTCCGCACGCGAACTCGACCATCGAAGCGCAACTGGAGCTTGCCGACGTACTCGTCGCCCGCGGCGAGCGCGAAGAGGCGCGCTCGCTGTACGACGCGGTCGTCCCATTGCTCGCGACGCGCTTCGTCGAAGGATCGACGACACGGCGCCGGCAGGTCGAACTCGGCCGCAAGCTCGGCGTGGACGTCGCTACGCGCGGTTGAGGACGTCCGCGTAGGCGGGGTGGCGCTGGATCCAGGCGGCCGCGTAGGAACAGTCCGGCACGACGCGCCACCCTTCGTGGCGCGCGGTTTCGAACGCCGCGGTCACGAGCGCGCCCGCGATGCCGCGACCCCCGACCTCGGCGGGAACGCCGGTATGCGTGATCGTCATCACGCCGTCGCGCAAGTCGTACTCGAGTACGCTCGACACGCCATCGACGACGGTTTCGAAGCGGCGCTGCGCCGCGTTGTGCTCGATATCCACGGCAAGTTCCTCGTTGCGAAACGGCGCGCGATCGCCGACGTCCACACGATACGTGTTTTCGCCCGGGCACGCCGCGGCTCATGCCAGATGCGCCGCAAGCCTCCGCCCGCGTGCGTGGCAGAGCCAAAGACAAAGAGTAAGGCACGAAGGAAAAGCGTTCGAGATGTAAACACGGAGCCCACGGAGCACACGGAGGAAAACCTTTCGAGAAAAGGCCAACTCCTGCCGCGCTCCCGCCGCGCGCTCCGCGCCTTCGTGTTTCGGGCAATTCATCCTGCGCGAACGACGGCTCGTCCTGCGAAGTGTCGCGGTCGCCGACGAAGATGCGGGAATCGCGCTGCCAGGCGAAACGCTGTTCTCCGTGTTCTCCGTGTGCTCCGTGTTTCAGGCTTTTACGTCCGCTGCTTCTTACCGTGCCCTTCGTGTCTTCGCGGTTCAGTCTTCGGTCGTCGACTGCACGGGGCGGGCGTGGCCCTGATGGATGAAGCAAACGCATTTCTCCGTGTGCTCCGTGTGCTCCGTGTTTCAGGCTTTTGACGTCCGTCGCTTCTCCTCGTGTCCTTCGTGTCTCGCGCACGGGCCGTCCTGCCAAGCGTCGCGGCCGCCGACGATGATGCGGGCATGGCGCTGGTAGGTGAAGTACGACCAGATCCATTCCGCCATGACGACCGCGCGGTTGCGGAAACCGATCAGGAAGAACAGGTGCGCCCACAGCCAGAAGAACCAGGCCGGTGCGCCGGAGAAGCGCACGCGCCCGAGGTCGACCACGGCCGCCATGCGACCGATCGTCGCCAGATTGCCGTAATCGCGGTAGCGGAACGCGCTCGTCGCACGGCCCGCGAGCCGGTTGCGGATCATCGCCGCCGCGTGTGCGCCCATCTGCTTCGCCGCGGGCGCGACACCGGGCACGGACTTGCCGTCCTGCACGACGCTCGCGAGATCGCCGACGACGAACACGTCCGGATGCGATGGCAACGAGAGATCGGGCGCCACGCGCACGCGGCCGGCGCGGTCGAGTTCGGCACCGAGCTGCGCGCCGAGCGGCGACGCGGCGACGCCTGCGGCCCAGAGCACCGTGCGCGCGTCGATGCGGACGTCGCCCAGTTCGACGCCGCGATCGTCGATCGCGGTGACTGCCCGACCCAGGTGCACGCTCACGCCGAGCCGCTCGAGCTGCCGGCGTGCGCGCTCGGACAGCGACGGCGGCATCAACGGCAGAACGCGCGGGCCCGCCTCGACGAGGTGGATCCTCGAGCGCCGCGGATCGCTGTGGCGAAACTCGCGCGGCAGTACATGGCGCGCGATCTCGGCGAGCGTGCCCGCGAGTTCGACCCCGGTGGGCCCGGCGCCGACGATCACGAAGTCGAGCCATTCGCCCTGCTCGCGCTCGTCGCGCGCGCGTTCGGCCGCCTCGAACGCCTCCAGCATGTGGCGGCGGATGTGCAGCGCGTCGTCGAGCGTCTTCAACCCGGGCGCACGGCGCGCCCATTCGTCGTGGCCGAAATACGCGTGCCGCGCGCCGCTCGCGACGACGAGGTAGTCGTAGGCGAGCGTGCCGCCGTCGAATCGGACCTCGCGCCGCGCGACGTCGATCTCTCGCGCGACATCCATGCGCACGGTCACATTGCGCTGGCGGCGCAGGATGTGCCGCAACGGCGCGGCAATGTCCGGCGAGGAAAGGCCGGCCATCGCGACCTGGTAGAGCAGTGGCTGGAACAGGTGGTGATTGGTGCGGTCGACGAGCGTCACGCGCACGGGCGCTGCGGCGAGCGCACGCGCCGCCCACAATCCGCCGAAGCCGCCGCCGACGACGAGTACGTGGGATAGCGCGCGTTCCGTCATCTCGTGCTTGCGCCGTGTCGCATGCCGCTATTCTGCCCGAACGCGCGACGGCTCCGCAGCCGCGCGAAGGGCGAAGCGATCGAGCGCGACCAGCAGCAGGCCCGCGACGACGAACAGGACGGCGATCGCACCTGCGTTGCGCAGTACCCGCGCGAGGCCGAGCGCATCGACGTCGATGAAGGGGTACGGATACTCGTGCACCCAGGCGCCGCGCAAGAGGCTCCAGGCAAGGAATGCGACGGGAAACGACAGCACGCGCAGTGGATCGCTCCATTGCAGCCGCCCGTGCGGAACGCAACCGACCCACCAGCCGAGGTAGAGCGCGGGTACGACATAGTGCAATGCGACGTCGACGACGAGCTGCAGTCCACGCGGCGACCAGGTCGACGCGAGCAGTACGTGATAGATCGCGCAGACGATCGCGATGCAGACGGCGACCCCGCCGGCCACGCGCGGGCTCGCGAAGAAGCGGTGCCAGGCGCCCTCGCCGAGACGCGCGGCTGCGGTCGTCGTCAGCGCGACGGCGAGGTTACCGAGGATCGTGAAGTAGCTGAGGAAACGCAGCGTGCCGAGCCAGGGGCCGATACCCTTCCAGGTCGCGGCGATCAGCAATCCGTACTGCAGCACGAGCGCCGACCATGCGATCGTCGCGACGGCGAGCGCGAACCTGCGTCGCGCGGATGGACCGTGCATGTTCACCCCGCTGTGCGTGGCATCGGTCGGCCTGCGCTGCCATGATAGCGGCTCGACCCCGCAGCGGAATGCAATGGACGATCCTTCTCGTTTGCCGCACGCGCGCAGCGCGCACGCCGAGGTCCGCGTCGGCATCGGCGGCTGGACGTACGCGCCCTGGCGCGACACCTTTTATCCGGCCGGGCTCGTGCAGCGACGCGAACTCGAGTACGCGAGCCGGCACGTCACCGCGATCGAGGTCAACGGCACCTATTACGCCGCGCAGAAGCCGGCGACGTATGCGAAGTGGCGCAGCGAGACGCCCGACGGCTTCGTGTTCTCGCTGAAGGCACCGCGCTACGGCACCGATCGACGCGTGCTCGCCGACGCCGGCAAGGTCGTCGACGCGTTCGTGCACGGCGGCCTCGCGGAACTTGGTGATCGGCTCGGCCCGATCAACTGGCAGTTCGCTCCGGAAAAGGCGTTCGAGCCCGACGACCTCGCCGCGTTCCTCGACCTGCTGCCGCGCGAGCTCGACGGCCGCCCGCTGCGTCACGTCCTCGAAGTCCGCCATGCGTCGTTCGCGTGCGCCGACTTCCTTGCGCTCGCGCGCGCGCACCGTGTCGCCACCGTGTTCACCGACTCGCCGACGCATCCTTCGTTCGCCGACGTCACCGCCGATTTCGTCTATGCGCGGCTCGTCCGCAGCGAGGCCGTTCACGCGACGGGTTATGCGCCCGCCGCGCTCGATGCGTGGGCCGACCGCGCGCGCACATGGGCCGCGGGTGGCGACCCGGCCGACCTGCCACGCATCGCCACGCCGACCTCGACGGCCGCACCGCGCGACGTCTTCGTCTACTTCAGCGGTGCCGCGAAGGACCGCAACCCCGCCGCAGCGATGGCCCTGCTGTCACGGCTGTGAGCGCACGGCCGCCGCGCGCTGCGCGGACCCCAGCCACGGCTGCAACGAGACCGACCAGATGTTGTAGTTGCCGTCGTCCCAGGCGAGCATGCGTGCGGCATCGGCGCGTGCCTGCGCGCGCGTCCGCGGGAATGCGACCGGCACGACGCGCTCGCTGCTGAAGTAAAGCGTCGCGCCGTCGGCAGCGAGCCGCGGCTCCGCGTCGGATCCGGGGCTGTTGACGCGATCGCCGAGCCAGACCGGTTCGCCCCAACCGTCTCGGTCGTGGAACGCGATGAACAGGTCGATGCTGCGCCCGGCCTTGCGCCCCGAACCGAACACCACGAACGACTCGTCGGGTGCGACTGCGGGATCGACATCGGTCGTGCTGCCGTCGCTGAACGGCAGCGGCTTCGCGTCTTCGTACGCGCCATTGCGGAACTGCGAGCGGTACAAGCGGAACTTGCCGCTGGTCGGATCGGTGCTCATGAACCAGAGGCTGCCGTCGGCAGCGACGCTCGGCGCGAAGGTCGACGGGCTCGGGTTGACCGCATCGGGCAATCGCTGCGGCTCGCCCCAGCCACGGCCCCGGCGCTCGACGCGCCAGAGATTGCCACCCTTCTGCGTGCCGCCGCCGTAGGTCGCCTCGATCGGCGCGCCGCCGGCGCTCGCCGGCCGGTTCGAGACGAATACGAGCCACGTGCGGTCCGGCGCGAACGACGGCTCCATGTCGTTCCATTCGCCCGAGAACGGAGCCACTTCGGGCTCCGACCAATGCCCGCCGCGCCGATGCGAGACGACGATCGTCGATTGCGCGGCGTTGCTGCGCGTGAAGTAGACCGTGTCGCCGTCGGCCGTGAATGCCGGCGCCGAATCGTGCGCCGGACCGGAGATCGTGCCGGGCGCGAATACCGCGGGCGGCGCAACGGGCATCGCCGCGTCGCGGCCGGGACCGGCGGCGAGCGCGCCGATCGATTGCAGCAGTGCGCATGCAGCCGCGCCGACGCTCGTCGTCCATCGTAACGTCATGTGCCCCTCGCCGTTTGCGGATGTCCCTCATCGACCGCGGTCGAAGGCGCAGGTTCCCACGGTCAGATCGGCTGCCACGCGTGCAGCGCCATGCACGCCTGGAGCTGCTCGTGCAAGCGGGGGTCGGGCGCGAACGGCGTGTCGTCGATGCACGCGATCGGCATGACCGCGCACGAGGAATTGGTGAAGAACGCGGCGCGGAACGCGCCGACGTCGTCGATATCGATCCTGCGCACGTCGGTCGGCACGCCGCGCCGGCGCAGGCCGTCCTGCAGGAGTTGCATCGAGATGCCCGGCAGCGCGGGCGCATTTGGCCATACGACGCGCTCGCCATCGAAGAAGCCCACGTTCCAGACCGACCCTTCCGCGACCGCGCCGCCGGCCTCGACGAACAATGCGTCGTCGTAGCCGGCCGCCTGCGCGAGGCGTTTCTGCAGGAACAGCCCGAACGTGCCGACGTGCTTGATGTGCGGCGCGTCGCGCTGGTAGCGCACGCTGCGCACGCGCAACGGACGCGGTTCGAGCGTGCGCGCGGGGCCCGTCGCGACGAGCACGTCGGGCGGCGCCGGCTCCGCCAGGCGGTCGCGATCGAGCGCGCGGGAGAACACCGTCACGCGCAACGACAGCGGCCCGCTCGCGCCGCCGACGGCCTGGCGCATCCATGCTCGTGTCGCATCGACATCGAGCGCGTTCGCGAACAGCTCCGACGTCGCACGAGACAGGCGTTCGAGGTGCAGGTCGAGGCCGCGCACGCCGCCGTCCTGCACCTGCATCGAACTGAAGTGGCCGTAGTTGACCAATGCGAGCGCACGCAAGCCGTCGACGTCGACCGGCCGGCCGTTGAGTTCGGTGCGCATGCGCCCTCCGCTTCGGGATTGCCACCCGTTGACGCTGCCGGGACAGGCCCTAAGATGCAGCTCCTCCCGACATTCTCCCAATACGTGGCCACGCTGTCTCCCGCGACGAAGGCGCAGCTGCAGATCCATGCATGCGTGCTGCTCTGGGGCTTCACCGCAATCCTCGGCAAGCTCATCACGCTCGACGCGCTCGCGCTGGTCTGGTGGCGCATGCTGTTCGTGGTCTGCGCGCTCGCACTCATCCCGCGCGCCTGGCGCGGCCTGCGCCTGCTCGCGCCGCGCCTGCTCGCGGCCTATGCGGGCATCGGCGTGCTGGTCGCATTGCACTGGCTCACGTTCTACGGTTCGATCAAGCTCGCCAACGCCTCGGTCGGCGCGACGTGCATCGCCCTGGCGACACCCTTCACTGCGCTGGTCGAGCCGAAGCTCGCCGGCCGCACGTTCTCGATGCGCGAGTTGCTGCTCGGCGTCGCGGTGCTGCCCGGCGTCGCCCTCGTCGTCGGCGGCGTACCGGGATCGATGCGCGTCGGCATCGCGGTCGGCGCGCTGTCGGCGCTGTTCGTGGCCCTGTTCGGCTCGCTCAACAAGCGGCTCGTCGAGCACGCGGATCCGCTCGCGGTCACCGGGCTCGAACTCGGCGCGGGCGTCGTCGCGCTCACGCTGCTCACGCCGGCGTTGCCGTACGTGTTTCCCGTGCTCGCGGGCGCCCCGTTCGCCCTGCCCGGCCCGCGCGATACCGGCCTCCTGCTGCTGCTCGCGCTCGCCTGTACGCTGCTGCCGTTCTCGCTGGCGCTCGTCGCACTGCGGCACATGAGCGCGTTCGCGGCGCAACTGGCGACGAACCTCGAGCCCGTGTACGCGATCGTGCTCGCGGCGATCCTGCTTGGCGAACAGCGCGAACTGACGCCGACGTTCTACTGCGGCGCCGCGATCATCCTAGGCGCGGTGTTCGTGCACCCGCTACTGCAACGACCGCGGCCGATCACGCACCCGGAAGTGCTCGGCACCTCGGAGGCGCACCATGCCGACTGACGGCGCGCTCAGAGCAACGGCGCGACGACCATGAACAGGCCGGCAAGCGAGACTGCCCAGATCGCCGTGCGCAGGAACGGCACGCCGATCGCATAGGCCGGAACGTAGGCGAGCCGAGCCCAGAAGTAGAGCTGCGCGCCGAGCGCAGTGTGCGGGTCGGCACGATTCAGCGATGCGAGCATGAGCACGGCGACGGCGAAGAACGCGAACGTCTCGAGGAAATTCTTCGCGGCACGATCGAGGCGCCCCGCGAGCCCGGTGAGCGGCGTCTGCGCGGCGTCGCGCGGCCCGACGTTCCAGCGCAGACCGCGTTGCGCGGTCGCGAAGCTCGCGGCAACGAGCAGCTGCACGAGCCCGAGCACGATCGCCCAGGCCAGCATCTTGAGTTCAACCGACATCGCCTCGTCTCCGGTCGTGTGCGGGGCGCGGCACGACGTCGCCGCGCGGCGAATCTAGCACGCCCTCGACCGCGCGCCCGGTTCGCTCTCGATCGAGTCGTTCCCGGCTCGTCATGGATGGGATGGCCCCGCGGGACATGCCGTTCGACAGCATGCGCATGTCGTGCGGCGGCTTCAGGCCGATGATCGAACGGCGACCGTCGCGTTGCTACGGCAGCCGGCTCGCATGGCTCGCGGCGAGCTTCCAGCGGCCGTCGCGGCGCACCCAGGTATCGGTGTAGGCGAAGTCCGCCGCGAACGCGTCCCTTCCGGAAGTGCCCTTCACCGTCGTGACGCCGGTGACGATGGCCGCGTCGCCGTACAGGCGCACGGCCTGGCCGTGGTTGCGGAACGCATCGTAGCGCGGTTCGCGGCGCTCGATTTCGGCGACGTTCTGCGCGTAGCCGGTGACGGTGCCGCGCGAGTCCGTGAGCGTGAAGGCGTGATCGAGGTCCCTGCGCGCGGTGGGCGCGTCGCCGCCCTCGAACGCACGACACAGTTCGGCTTCGACGCGCAGCAGTTCCCGCGCATCGGCCGCATCGCGTGCGGAACGGTCGCCTGCAGGCGCCGCGTTCGCGGCGAACAGCGCGAGAACGCCCAACCACGGCAACCTGTGCGTCATGTGCGTGCTCCCTTGCGGGTGCGGGCCATGCAGTGTAGGCGCGACGGCCACCGCGCGCGTGACGCCGCTTGCGCGCTCGCGCATAAACCCTGTCCGCGTCGCGCGCATCGAACCGACATGCCATCCGAAACCCGCCGGACCGCCCCTTGAACGCCCTGCTGCAGCGCCTCGCCTCGCTTTTCCTCGCCGCCTCGCTGTCGCCGGCGCTCGTCGCCGCGGCGCCCACGGCCGCGCCTGCCGCGCAGCGCGTCGCATTCGTGCACGTCAACATCGTGCCGATGGATCGCGAACGCGTGCTGCACGACCAGACCGTGATCGTCGAAGGCAACCGGATCAGCGCGGTCGGCGCCGCGATCGAGCCGCCCGCGGACGCGGCGGTCATCGACGGTCGCGGCAGCGCGTACCTTTCGCCCGGCCTCGCCGACATGCACACGCATTCGGACACCGCACGCGACATGGCGCTCTATCTCGCCAGCGGCGTGACCACGGTGCTGAACATGGGCGAGGCATCGAACGAGTTCATCGCCCAGGTGCGTCCGGCGATCGAGCGCGGCGAACGACCCGGTCCGCACGTGCACGCCGCATTCCTCGTCGATGGTTCGCCCCGCTACGGGCACTTCACGGTCACGACCGCCGACGAGGCACGCGCGATCGTGCGCCTTGCGAAGACCAACGGCTACGAGTTCATCAAGGTGTACAACAATCTCTCGCCGCCTGCGTTCAGGGCGCTCGTCGACGAAGGGCGCCGCCGCGGCCTGCCGATCGTCGGACACGGCGTGACCGCGGTCGGCATCGAACGCCAGCTCGACGCGGGCCAGCTCATGGTCGCGCACACGGAGGAGTTCCTCTACACCTGCCTGCTGCAACCACGCCCCGGCCAGGCCGACCCTGTGCCGGATCCGACGCGCATTCCGCGCGCGATCGCCGCGGTCCTGCGCAACAAGGCGTTCGTGACCGCGGACCTCGATACGTACGCGACCATTGCGAAACAATGGGGCAAGCCCGCCGTGGTCGAGCAGTTCCTGCAAGCCGACACGACGCGCTACCTCTCGCCCGACCGCCGCCTGTCCTGGCGGCACGCGGGCTATGCCGCCCGCAAGGGCAGCCTCGACGACAACCTCGCATTCCTGCGCCGCTTCACCAAGGCGATGAGCGATGCCGGTGTCGCCCTCGTCGCCGGCACCGACGCGCCGACGATCCCGGGCCTCGTGCCCGGCGTGTCGTTGCACGACGATCTCGATAGCCTCACCCAAGCCGGCCTGTCGCGCTACGAGGCGCTGGCGACGGCGACGCGCACGCCCGGCCTGCTGCTTCACCGCGCGGCACCGACGGCGATCGAGTCGGGCACCGTCGGGGCCGGAAAGCGCGCCGACCTCGTTCTGTCGCAGGCCAATCCGCTCGACGACCTGTCGACGCTGCGCCGACCGCTCGGCGTCATGGTCGACGGACGCTGGCACAATGCGGCCGACCTGCGCGCCATACTCGCCACGATCGCCGCCGACTACGCGGCCGCGAGCGCGGTGCCCTGAGCTGCTCCGCTATGGGCCGCTGTCGGCCGGCGCCGTCAGCGCATAGAAGCGGTAGAGATGCGATTCCTTTTCGG
>DASTSE010000145.1:0-7113 GCA_035760865.1 Dokdonella sp. | reverse complement strand
CGGCCCGCGAGCGACACCGATTCCGAGCCCGAATTGAGGCACATGAACCTCGCGTACGGACAGCCGCCGCGCGTTTGGCCGATTTCCTTGCGCAGCGCGATGCCGAACTTGAGCTGCGAGAGGTTCGGCGTCATCACGTTGGCCATCACCTGCGGCCGCGCGAGCACGCCGAGGATGTTCTTCGGCGCGTGGCCGAAGCCGAGCATGCCGTAGCCGCCGGCGTCGTAGATCACGGCACCCTTGAGCGTGACGAGCCAGGCGCCGTGCGCGGCGAGCGCGACATACGGGTTGACGCCGTCCTCGGGGTAGAAGTTGACGAAATCGGCCTGCGCCTGGCGGATCTGCTCCTGTTCGTCCAGGTGCAGGAAGTCGGGCATGCACGAGCGCAGCGCGAGGTGTGCGGCATATGCCTCGTCGATCGCCTGGACCAGTTCCGGGTCGGTGGCCAGGAAGCGCTCGATCGCGGCGTCAGGCAGTCCGGTGGTGCGCACCGCGCCGTCGAATTCGCGCATTTCCTTGAGCTTGGCCAACATCGGATTCATTGCAACCTCCCGGAAAACGACACGTGCCCGCCCCTCGCGGGAACGGGCACGGCGCTATTAATCTTTGATTGGAATGGAAAAAAACGCCAAGCGGCGACTTTATCACAGGGGGGCGGGCCGCGGTACCCCGACGGGCCGCCCGCGTGCGTGCGTGACAAGCGTCATCCGCGGCGCCTGACGGCTGATTCTGCAGGGGTTTTGGTGCTCCGCCTAAAGTGGCTCCCGGATCGGGCAGCGGAGTGGTTCCATGCGGCAGGCGGGTTCCGGAACGGCGGTCATCTGGCGCGGGGTCGGCAAGCGCTACGGCGGTACGGTCGCGCTCGACGGCCTCGATCTCGACGTCAGCGGGGGAGAACTGCTTGCGCTGCTCGGGCCGAACGGCGCGGGCAAGAGCACGGCGATCGCGATCGCGCTCGGCTTGCTGCGTCCGGACGCCGGGGAAGCGCGGCTGTTCGGCCGCGAGCCCGCCCAACTCGAGGCGCGCCGCGGCTGCGGCGTCATGCTGCAATCGGCCGGCCTGCCGGACTCGTTGCACGTGCGCGAACTGCTCGAGCTCACGCGCAGCTACTACGCGGCGCCCAGGACGCTCGACGACTGCGTCGCGATGGCGGGCCTCGAGGGGCTCATGGACCGGCGCTACGGGCGCCTGTCCGGAGGGCAGCAGCGCCGCGTGCAGTTCGCGCTCGCGATCTGCGGCGCGCCGCGGCTGCTGTTCCTCGATGAACCCACGACCGGTCTCGATCTCGAAGCGCGCACGGTGCTCTGGAGCACGATCCGGCGGATGGTCGCCGAGGGCTGCGCGGTCGTCCTCACCACGCACTATCTCGAGGAGGCCGAAGCGCTTGCCGACCGCGTCGCGGTACTCGCCGGCGGCCGGATCGTCGCCGCCGGCAGCGTGCAGCAGATCCGCGCGCGCGTGTCGCAGCGGCGCATCCGCTGCGTGAGTTCGCTCGACGCCGCGCGCGTCGGCGCATGGCCCGAGGTGCGCAGCGTCTGCCGCGACGGCGAGCGCATCGAGATCGTCACCGATCACGCGGAGACCGTCGTGCGCCAGCTGCTGTTCGAGGACAGCGGACTGAGCCAGCTCGAAGTGCGGCGCGCCGGCCTTGCCGACGCGTTCGTCGAAATCACCCGCGAGGCCGCCTGATGACTGCCGCCACCCTGCCTGCCCCGCGCGTGTCGCTGCCGCGCTGCTACGCACTCGAGGCGCGCAACGAGTTCCTGCGCCTGCTGCGCGCGCCCTCGTTCGCGCTGCCGACCCTGCTGTTCCCGCCGATGTTCTACCTGCTGTTCGCCGTGCTGCTGTTCCGCGATCACGGCGGCGGTTTCCAGGCGAACGTCTACCTGCTCGCGACCTACGGCGTGTTCGGCGTCATGAGCCCGGGCCTGTTCGGATTCGGCGTCACCGTCGCGCTCGATCGCGAACGCGGCTGGCTCGCGCTCAAGCGGGCGCTGCCGATGCCGCCGGGCGCCTACCTCGCCTCGAAACTCGCGATGGCGATGCTGTTCGCGACGATCATCTTCGCGATCCTCGCGCTGCTCGCGACGTTCGCAGGCGGCGTGCGCCTGCCGCTGCAGGCGTGGCTGTCGCTGTATGCGGTCGAGCTGTTCGGCGTATTGCCGTTCTGTGCGATCGGCCTGTGGCTCGGCAGCCTCGTCAGCGGCCAGGCGGCGCCCGCGATCGCGAACCTCGTCTACCTGCCGATGTCCTTGCTCTCGGGCCTGTGGATGCCGCTCGGCATGATGCCCGCGTTCATCACGAAGATCGCGCCCCTGTGGCCGGCATGGCACCTCGGCCGCCTCGCCCTCGCGGCGGTGGGGCAGGCGCCCGGCGAGGCGATGGTGCCGCACGCGGTCGCGCTGGCCGCGATCGCGTGCGCATTCACGGCGCTCGCCCGCCGCCGCCTCGCGCGCGGCTGAGGAGGCTGCGATGCGAACGATCTACCGGCGACTGTGCGTGACGAGCGTGCTGTGCGCGTTGCTGCTGGTCGGCAACGCACTCGGCGTGCACCTGTAGAGGCCTGGAGCACGGCGTATGATCTCCGACGACGGCGGATGGGCGGGACGGACGATGGCGCGGGGAGCGATGCTCGAGCGGATTCGCATGCGCCTGCCGCCCGATCTCGCTGACCAGGGCTGGGCGCCGCTCTGGAGCTTGCTCTACCTCGGCTTCCTGTTCTTCAACTACAACGGCCGGCCGACTTCGACCTGGCTGCCGCCGACCGCGCTCAGCGTCTGCGTGTTCCTGCCGCTCTACTACCGCGCGCTGCAGGTCTGCGGCCGGCGGCGCCTCTACTACGGCGCCGCGATCGCGCTGCTCGGCTATGCGCTCGTCGCGATCAACACCGGCGCCAACACCTACCTCATCTACGCCGGCGCATGCGCAGGCGCGGCCGGCATCGGTCTGCGCCGGCTGATCGAGATCATCGCCGGCGCGCTCGTGCTGTACTCGATCGAGTTGTGGCTGCTCGACTGGCCATTCCAGTACATCGCGCTCACGATCACGATCACCGCGATGGTCGGCCTCGCGATCAGCGCGGCGAACCATTTCCACCACGAGAAGCGCCTGCGCCAGGCGGAACTCAAGCTCAGCCACGACGAGGTGCGTCGCCTCGCCGCGCTCGCCGAACGCGAGCGCATCGGTCGCGACCTGCACGACCTGCTCGGGCACACGCTGTCGCTGATCACGCTGAAATCCGAGCTCGCGGTGAAGCTGTTCGAGCGCGATCCGCACGCGGCGAGGCGCGAGATCGCCGACGTCGAGCGCGTCGCGCGCGACGCGCTCGGCCAGGTGCGACGCGCGGTGAGCGGCATCCGCACCGCGGGCCTGTCGGCGGAACTCGCCTCGGCGAGGCTGCTGCTCGAGTCGAGCGACGTGCGCCTCGAGTACGAGCTCGGCGAAGCGGCGCTGCCGGTCGAAATCGAGACGGTGCTCGCGCTCACCGTTCGCGAGGCGGTCACGAACATCCAGCGCCACGCGCAGGCGCGACGCGCGCGCATCGAAGTGGCCGTCGCGGACGGCGCGGCGCGCCTCGCGATCAGCGACGACGGCATCGGCGCGACCATCGTGCCCGGCAACGGGCTCAGCGGCATGCGCGAGCGCCTCGCGCTGCTCGACGGCCGTCTCGAGATCCAGTCGGTGCGCGGCCGCGGCACGCGCATCGCGGCGATCGTTCCGTTGCCTCCGGCCGCGGTCGGCAGCGCGGCCACCGCCGTCGCGACCTGACCCGCGCGTCCGCCGCGCCCCGCCTGCTAGAGTTCACGGCCGCGGACGTGCGTCCGCACCGCCATCGGGAATGCGCAACACGTGATCCGCGTCCTCCTCGCAGAAGACCAGGCGCTCGTGCGCGGCGCGCTGTCCGCGCTGCTCCGGCTCGAATCCGACATCGACGTCGTCGGCAGTGCCGCCGACGGCGAGGAAGCCTGGCGCGCGCTGCAACTGCACAAGCCCGACGTGCTCGTCACCGACATCGAGATGCCGGGCCTCACGGGGCTCGAACTCGCGCAACGGGTGCAGCGGCACGAGCTGCCGTGCAAGGTCGTCATCGTGACGACGTTCGCGCGCCCGGGCTTCCTGCGCCGTGCGCTCGAAGCGGGCGTCGGCGGCTACCTGCTCAAGGACGCGCCGGCCGAGCAGCTCGCCGAGGCGCTGCGCAAGGTGCACCGCGGCGGGCGCGCGATCGATCCACAGCTCGCGGTGGAGGCCTGGTCGGATGCCGACCCGCTCAACGACCGCGAGCGCCAGGTGCTGCGTCTCGCCGGCGAAGGCCTGTCCGCAGGCGACATCGCGGAGCGCCTCAACCTCTCGCAGGGCACGGTGCGCAACTACCTGTCCGAGGCGATCGGCAAGCTCGGTGTCGGCAACCGCATCGAGGCGTACCGTCTTGCGCGCCAAAAGGGCTGGCTGTGAGGGAAAGCTGAGGGCAAAGGGCTGGAAAGAGCCATGCGCATTGCTTCGGCCGCCGCTTACCGCGACCATGCCGCCCCTCAGCCCTGAGCCCCCAGCCCACCATTGAAGAAGAGCGACTTCCATTTCGATCTGCCGCCCGAACTGATCGCGCAAGCGCCGCTGCCGGAGCGCACGGCGAGCCGCCTGCTCGTCGTCAATGCGCGCACGCACGCGCTGGCCGATCGGCGCTTCACCGACCTCGTCGAGCTGCTGCAGCCGGGCGATCTGCTCGTGTTCAACGACACGCGTGTGCTGCCCGCGCGACTGTTCGGGCGCAAGCCGAGCGGCGGCCTGGTCGAGATCCTCATCGAACGCGTGACCGGGACACACGAGGCGCGCGCACAACTCGGCGTGAGCAAGAAGCCGAAGGCGGGCGGGCGCATCGTGCTCGGCGACGGCAGCGAGGTCAGCGTGCTCGGTCGCGACGGCGAGTTTTTCCTGCTGCGCTTCGAGACCGCCGAACCGATCGAGAAGGTACTGCTGCGACTCGGCCGCATGCCGCTGCCGCCGTACATCGAGCGCGAAGCCGGCCGCGCCGACGACGAGCGCTACCAGACCGTGTTCGCGCGCCACAGCGGCGCGGTCGCGGCGCCGACGGCGGGCTTGCATTTCGACGCCGACCTGCTGCGCCGCCTCGGCGAACGGGGTGTCGAGTCGGGCTACGTGACGCTGCACGTCGGCGCGGGCACGTTCCAGCCCGTGCGCAGCGAGCATCTCGAAGACCACACGATGCATCGCGAATGGCTCAATGTCGGTGCCGAACTCGTCGAAAGGATTCGTCGCACACGGCAGCGCGGCGGCCGCGTCGTCGCGGTCGGCACGACCGTCGTGCGCGCACTCGAGTCGTCGCTGCAGGGCGGTGAGGTAGCGCCTTTCGCGGGCGAGACGCAGATCTTCATCTTCCCCGGCTATCGGATCACGAGCGTCGATGCGCTCGTGACCAACTTCCACCTGCCCGAGTCGACCTTGCTCATGCTCGTATCGGCGTTCGCCGGACGCGAGTTCATGCTCGATGCGTACCGCCACGCGGTCGCCGAACGATACCGCTTCTTCTCTTACGGCGACGCGATGCTGATATGGCCGCCCCGCAGCGCCGCGGTGACGGCGGACCGGGAATCGTAAAACGCATCCGAGTCTGCGATGCTTTCCCGATTCCCGATTCCCGATTCCCGATTCCCGATTCCCGATTCCGCCGACCCATGCATTTCGATCTCCTCGCCACCGACGGCCGCGCGCGCCGCGGCCGCCTGACGTTGCCGCGTGGCACGATCGAGACGCCTGCGTTCATGCCGGTCGGCACCTACGGGTCGGTCAAGGCGATGACGCCGCGGAACCTCGTCGACGTCGGCGCCGAGATCATCCTCGGCAACACGTTCCATCTGTTCCTGCGCCCGGGCCTCGACGTCATCGGCGAATTCGGCGGGCTGCATCGCTTCATCGGCTGGAACAGGCCGATCCTCACCGATTCCGGTGGCTTCCAGGTGTTCAGCCTCGCGCACAAGCGCAAGATCACCGAGCAGGGCGTCACGTTCGCCTCACCCGTCGACGGCGCCAAGGTGTTCCTGTCGCCCGAGGAGTCGATGCGCATCCAGCACGTGCTCGACTCGGACATCGCGATGATCTTCGACGAGTGCACGCCGTACCCGGCGACCGAAAAGCAGGCGCGCGATTCGATGGAACTCAGCCTGCGCTGGGCCGAGCGATCGCGTCTCTCATTCGACGAGCGCGGCAACCCGAACGCGCTGTTCGGCATCGTCCAGGGCGGCGTCTACCCGGAGCTGCGCCGGCGTTCGGCCGAAGCACTGATCGGCATCGGTTTCGATGGTTACGCGATCGGTGGCCTCGCGGTCGGCGAGCCGGAGCACGAGCGCAACGCCACGCTCGAGCATATTGAACCGCTGCTGCCTGCCGCGCGGCCGCGCTACCTCATGGGCGTCGGCAGGCCCGAGGACATCGTCGAGGCCGTGCGGCGGGGCGTCGACATGTTCGATTGCGTGATGCCGACACGCAACGCGCGCAACGCGCACCTGTTCACGCGGCACGGCACGCTGCGCATCCGCAATGCGAAGTTCGAGCGCGACACCCGGCCGCTCGACGAGGCGTGCGCGTGCTACACCTGCCGTTCCGGCTTCAGCCGTGCATACCTGCGCCACCTCGACCGCTGCGGCGAGATGCTCGGCCCGCAACTCGCGACGATCCACAACCTGCACTACTATCAGGAACTGATGGCCGGCTTGCGCGCGGCCATCGCGGAGCGCCGGCTCGACGACTTCGTCGCGACGTTCTACGCGATGCGGGCGTAGGGCGGCGCGCGCGACGCCTGCTGCCGCCGCGTGCGCGCGTGGCCCGGCGGATCGCCGGCGCGGGGCGGCACTGCCGGGCCCGCGACTCTCGCCGAGGCGCTCGAGCGCGCGCCGCCTCTTGCCGCGCGGACCTGGCGATCCCATTGATTTTGCGGCGCAATGCGCGAACCGCCCGGTGCCATGGCATAATCGGCGGCCTTTTGGCGCGAATGGCTCCTCGCGGGCCGTCGTGCGTGTTTTCAGAACCCAGCCGTTTCCGGAGTCATCATGGATTTCTTCATCGCGAGCGCACACGCCCAGGCGGCGACGGGTGGGGCGG
>DASTSE010000144.1:0-9472 GCA_035760865.1 Dokdonella sp. | reverse complement strand
GCGTGCGCGATGAGCCTCGCGGCTTCGATGCCGCTACGGCACGCTCGTGCCGTGCGCGCGCACCATGAATGCGCCCGGCAGCACGACGTACTGTGGGTCGTCGTTGCGCGTGCCGAACGGTGCGGAGGCGAGGTCGTCGATCGTCGCGGCGATGTCGGGGGCGTAGAAGAACCATGAGTCGTGCCCCGACGCACCGGTGTCGACGCGCGCGGGACGATCCGCGCCGCCCTCGAGCTTCGCGCTCGCGCCGACGAAAAAGCCGCCGTGCACGTACGTCGGCGGCAGGTCGACGACGAAGAATGTGTCGTTGGACACGTTCGGCGTCGCTTCCACGCTCGCCACGGCATGCGCGTTGCGCGGGTCGCCGTCGCCATCGTCGTCCGCGAGCAGCCAGAACGTGACCGGCCCGTTCGCGAGCGACGGGAAGGTCGGTCCGAATGCGACCGACACGCGCGTGATCCATTCGCCGCCGGGGGCGGCGAGGAAGTAGTTGCCCCACAGCATGTCCGGATCGAACGTCGATGGCGGCCCCTGGTTCGTGTCGCCGTCGCCGTCGTCGTAGACGTGTTCGACCGCGACCGGGATGATCGGACCGTCGAAGCCGTCGGCGAAGACCGTGTCCGCAGGCGGCTGCTGCGCCTCGAATGCGCCGATGTCGGCGGCAGGGCCGGACACGCGGGCGAACGGCGCGCCGCGCTGGTCGGAATCGAGCGCGGCGTCGTTGTTGCCGGCGTCGAGCGCGGGACTGTCGGCGCCGAGCGCGCGCGTGCGCGTCGGGCCGCCGTTCCACGCGAGCGGGAACAGCAGCGGATCGTCGGCGATCGTGTCGCTCGGCAGCGACACGTTCGCCGCGACCGCCTGGATGAGGTTGTTCGATCCGACGACGCCGAGGGGCGCCTCGATGTCGATCGTCGCGATGTCGGTCGGCACGGGCGGCATGCAGGTGTCGCAGGCGGTGTTCGCGGCGAAGATCGAACTCCGCACCGTCAGGGGCAGCGTCGCGTCTGCGAACAGCAGTCCCGCGCCGTCCGTCAGCGTGCTGAAATTGCCCGTCACCGTGCTGTTGGAAATCGTCGCCGGGCGTTCGGAGTAGATGCCCGCGCCACCGTCGGCCGTGTTGCCGTCGATCGTGCTGTTGGCGATGACGAGCATCGTGTCCTGCGGCGGCGGCGGATCGCCGTAGACGCTGAACGGCGCCTTGTGCAGGCCGCCGCCGCGACCGTCGGCGGCGTTGCCGTCGATGGTGGAACCGATCACGCTCGCCGTGCCGCGCACGTAGACGCCGCCACCGTTCGCGTTCTCGCCGTCGACGCTCGCGCTGATCGTATTGCCCGAGATCGTGCTGTCGACGAGCGACAGCTCGCCGCGCGAGTACAGGCCACCGCCGACCGACGCGTAACCGTCGTAGGCCGCATACGGCGCCGTGACCGAGTTGCCCGAGATCGTGCTGCGCACGAGCGTCGCTCCGTCGCTCGCGTAAGCGCCGCCGCCCGCGCCGGTGCCGTGCGCGCCGGTCGCGGTGAGGCTCGAGTTCGTGATCGCGCTGTCGGTCATCACGAGCGTGGTCACGTCGACGGCGCCGCCGAACACGAGCTGGTACGTTCCGCTCGCGTGGCAGTTCGTGACGGTGACGCGATTGAGCGCGAGCGTGCCGCCGAACCCTTCGATGCAGGCGGCGAGGCTGCCCGCGTAGCTGCCGTTCGCGATCGTGAGGTCGTTCGCCGTGAACGTGCCCTGGTCGCTGCTGAAGCCACCGATCACGAGCACCTGGGAATTCCCGCCCGCCTCGATCGTGAGGGCGTCGCGGCCGGGCCCCTGCAGGGTCACGTCATAGAGGTGGTGGTCGCCGAGCACGCTCGTGTCGAGCGGCCCCTGGGTCAGCGTGATCGTGCTGCAGGCGAGCGCGGAGAGATCGACGATGTCGCCCTCGGCCGCGCCGGCGAGCACGCTGCGCAGGCTGCCGGCGCTGCCGTCGTCGAGGCAGTTCGTGACCGGCAGGGTGGCGCCGCGAGGCGCGGCCGGTGCGCGGACAGCGTGCGCGCGTGCAGGGTGCCGCCGCGCTTCGAGCCGCAGCGCGTAGCGCGCAGACACGCCCGCGGGAGCGGGCGGGACGGCAGCATCGGCCGCGAACGCGCATGCGAGCGCGGCGGCGAGCGGAACGGGTCGGAGCAGGTGCAGGCGGTGCGTCATGTCGATCTCCCGATGGCGTGACGCAGGGCCCCCCGGTCACTCCCGCCGATCGTGCAAGCCGTCTGCTAAGGTTGCGCTGAACGACCGCACGGGTGGACATGGCTGCGAGCGCTGCTGCGGACCTTTTCGCGACCCTCGACGCGCGCCTCGTCGAGGCGACGCGCGGCATCCGCCTGCTCGATTCGGTGAGCTGGCCCGCGTCGATCGAGATCGGCTTCATCGCGTCGTGGAAGGCCGGGCGCGCGAAGCTGCCCGAGGTGGCCTATCCGCGCCTCGACTTCGGCGACACGCGCGCGAAGCTCGACGCGATCTCCGACGCCGCCGACCCCGCGCACCCGGTCGGCGACTACATTCGCCGCACGGCCGAATCCTGGCGCGTCGCGACCGACCTGCTCGAGGCGATGGGCACGCCCGCGATCACCGCGCACTCGGCCAAGCTCTACGGGCTGCCCGGCGACCGCGTGCCCGGCGCGACGCTGACCAACGTCGATGCCGCGCGCCATTTCATCGCGATCGCCGACGAGTACAACAGCGGCGCGCCGCTGGACGAGATCGAGACGCGCATCCCGGCCGAGCTGCTGCGCATCGAGCTCAAGCAGCGCCTCGACGGCTTCTTCGGCGTCGACGCGATCCGCGTCGAGGTCGATCCCGACCTCATCGCGAAGGCGGCCGCGGGCGCTACGCGCATCCGCCTGCGCTCGGCGACGACGTTCTCGAACTACGACCGCGACCAGTTGCTCGCGCACGAAGCGTTCGTGCATTCGCTCACCGCCCTGAACGGCCGCGCGCAGCCGAACCTCAAGTCGCTCGCGCGTTCGTCGCCGCGCATCACCGCGACCCAGGAAGGGCTCGCGGTGTTCGCCGAGCTCATGTCCGGCTCGATCGACATCGCGCGCATGAAACGCATCTCGCTGCGCATCCTCGGCATCGACATGGCGATCCGCGGCGCGGACTTCATCGAGGTGTTCCGCTTCTTCATGGACGCGGGGCAGAGCGAGGCCGACAGTTTCAGCTCGGCGCAGCGCGTGTTCCGCGGCGCGCCCGTCGGCGGCGGCGCGGCCTTCACCAAGGACGCGGTCTACCTGCGCGGTCTGTTGTCGGTGCACACGTTCTTCCGCTGGGCGCTGAAGAACCAGCGCATGGCGCTGTGCCGCAACCTGTTCGCGGGCAAGTGCGCGTTGCACGACGTGATCGCGCTGGAGCCGTACTTCGACAACGGCTACATCGCGCAGCCGCGCTACCTGCCGCCGTGGGTGCAGCATGCGCACGGCCTCGCCGGCATGCTCGCGTTCTCGCTGTTCGCCAACCGCATCCGGCTCGATCGCGTCGAGGCCGAGGACCTCGTGCTCGGCCTGTAGGGCGGGCCCGGGCGCGCCGATGCGACTCCGGCCTGCCGATGGCCGGCGGTCGTTGCGATCGGCCGCGTGATCCTTCCTAATCCGCGCATCCCCCGTCGATGGAGTACCGCCATGCGTCTCGCCACGATCATCGCGTGCACCTTGCTGGCCTCGCCCGCCGTCGGCGCCGACGCGCCATCGTCGCAGGTGGAACCGCTGCTGCCGCAGATCACGGCGTGGCGGCGCGACCTGCACCAGCACCCCGAACTCAGCAACCGCGAGGTGCGCACGTCCAGGCTCGTCGCGGCGGAATTGAAGAAGCTCGGCCTCGAGGTGCGCACCGGCATCGCGAAGACCGGCGTCGTCGGCATCCTCAGGGGCGGCAAGCCGGGGCCGAAGCTCGCGATCCGCGCCGACATGGACGCGCTGCCGGTCACCGAGGAAGTCGACCTGCCGTTCGCGTCGAAGGCGAAGGGCGAGTACATGGGCAAGACCGTCGGCGTCATGCACGCGTGCGGCCACGACGCCCACACCGCGATGACGCTCGGTCTCGCCGCCGTGCTCTCGAAGCAGCGCAAGGACCTGCCCGGCGACGTCATGTTCGTGTTCCAGCCGGCCGAGGAAGGCGCGCCCGCGGGCGAGGAGGGCGGCGCGCCGCTCATGGTCAAGGACGGCGTATTCAAGGACTTCAAGCCCGACGCGGTGTTCGGCATGCACGTGGTCAGCGCGTATCCGGTCGGCGACGTCGCCGTGCGCGCGGGCGGCGCGATGGCGAGTTCCGACACGTTCCGCATCACCGTGCACGGTCGCCAGGCGCACGGCGCGACGCCGTGGAAGGGCATCGACGCGGTCGTCACCGCAGCCGCGATCGTGACCCAGGCGCAGACGATCGTCAGTCGTCGCCTCGACATCGGCAAGGATCCGGCGGTGGTCACGTTCGGCGTGTTCAACGGCGGCCAGCGTTTCAACATCGTGTCCGACACCGCGCACCTGGAAGGTACCGTGCGCGCGTTCGACGAGGACATGCGCAAGCAGGCGCTCGACGCGCTGCGCGCCGTCGCCGAGCACGTCGCCGCCGCGAACGGTGCGACGATCGACGCCGAGATCCCTGCGCCGGGCAGCAATCCGGTCAATTACAACGATCCGGCCCTGACCGCGCGCGTGCGCGCGAGCCTCGAGGCGGCGGTCGGGCGCGAGCACGTGCTCGAGGCACAGCGCTGGACCGCGTCGGAGGACTTCCCGCAGCTCGCCGCGGGCGCGCACGCGCCGAGCGTCTACTTCTTCGTCGGCGCAACGCCGGCGGGAGAGGATCCGGCGAATGCGCCGACGAACCATTCGCCGAAATTCTTCCTCGACGAGGGCGCGCTCGCGGTCGGCACGAGCGCGATGCTGCAGGCCGCGCTCGACTTCCTCCACGCTGGCGCGCCGACGTCGTGACGCGGGCAGGACCGTCGCCGCGGCGGCGCGGCGCCGCGCGACGGCGCGGGCGGTAGCACGCGCGATGCTATAGTCGGGAGACCGCATCCAGCCATCGCGCGGCGATTGCCGCGCGCGCCCACGACCCCATGTCGACCATCGAAGAACTCAAGAAAGCCGCGCTCGAATACCACCGCAAGGCGCCGGCCGGAAAGATCAAGGTCACGCCGACCAAGCCCGTCGTCACCCAGCGCGAACTCTCGCTCGCGTATTCGCCCGGCGTCGCCGCCGCGTGCGAGGAGATCGTGCGCGATCCCGCCGAGGTCGCCAGCCTGACCGCGCGCGGCAATCTCGTCGCGGTGATCAGCAACGGCACCGCCGTGCTCGGCCTCGGCAATATCGGCCCGCTCGCGGCGAAACCCGTGATGGAAGGCAAGGGCGTGCTGTTCCAGAAGTTCGCCGGCGTCGACGTGTTCGACCTCGAGATCGCCGAGAACGACCCCGACAAGCTGGTCGACATCATCGCGAGCCTCGAGCCGAGCTTCGGCGGCATCAACCTCGAGGACATCAAGGCGCCCGAGTGCTTCGAGGTCGAGCGCAAGCTGCGCGAGCGGATGAAGATCCCGGTCTTCCACGACGACCAGCACGGCACCGCGATCATCGTCGGCGCCGCGCTCGTCAACGCGCTGCACGTCACCGGCAAGGACATCGGCAGGATCAAGCTCGTCTCCACCGGCGCCGGCGCGGCCGGCATCGCCTGCCTCGACATGCTCGTCAGCCTCGGCGTCAAGATGGAAAACGTCTGGGTCGCCGACCGCCTCGGCGTCGTCTGGAAGGGCCGCAAGGAGGAGATGGACCCGAACAAGTGCCGGTACGCGCGCGACACCGACGCGCGCACGCTCGACGACATCATCGACGGCGCCGACGTGTTCCTCGGCCTGTCCGCGCCGGGCGTGCTCAAGCCCGCGATGGTCGCGCGCATGGCCGAGCGGCCGATCATCCTCGCGCTCGCCAACCCCACGCCCGAGATCCTGCCCGAGGAGGCGCGCGCGGTACGCGCCGACGCGATCATCGCGACCGGCCGCTCGGACTACCCGAACCAGGTCAACAACGCGCTCTGCTTCCCGTACATCTTCCGCGGCGCGCTCGACGTCGGTGCGACGACGATCAACGAGGCGATGAAGATCGCCTGCGTGCACGCGATCGCCGCGCTCGCGCGGCGCGAGGCGAGCGACGTCGCCGCGCGCGCGTACGGTGGCCGCACGATGTGCTTCGGCCCCGACTACATCATCCCGCAGCCGTTCGACCCGCGCCTGATCGTCGAACTCGCGCCGGCGGTGGCGCGCGCGGCGATGGAGTCGGGCGTGGCGACGCGGCCGATCGCCGACCTGCGCGCGTACACCGAGAAGCTCAACGAGTTCGTCTTCCGCACGACGCTGCTGATGAAGCCGGTGTTCGCGCGCGCGAAGGCGGACCCCAAGCGCATCGCGTTCGCCGAAGGCGAGGAGGAAACGGTGCTGCGCGCGGTGCAGGCGATCGTCGACGAGGGCATCGCGCGGCCGATCCTGATCGGCCGCCCGTCGGTGATCGAGTCGCGCATCGAGCGACTGAGCCTGCGCATCCGCCCCGGCGTCGACTTCGAGCTGTGCAACATCGAAAGCGACCCGCGCTTCAAGGACTACTGGTCGCTCTACCACGAGATCATGCAGCGCAACGGCGTGACGCCCGAGAGCGCCAAGCAGATCGTGCGCTCGCGCGCCACGGTGATCGGCGCCCTCATGCTCCGCCGCAACGAGGTGGACGGCTTCATCTGCGGCATCGTCGGCCGCTTCCACAAGAAGCTCGGCTACCTGCGCGGGATCATTCCGCTCGACCCCGGCGTGAGCTCGATGTCGGCGATGAGCGCGGTGTTCAACGAGCGCGGCGTGTTCTTCTTCCTCGACACGCACGTCGCGATCGATCCCGACGCCGAGCGCATCGCCGAGGCGGCCGCGCAGGCGACGCTGCGGCTCAAGTATTTCGGCATCGTGCCGAAGGTCGCGATCCTGTCGCACTCGAACTTCGGCAGCCACGAGGACGCGAGCGCGCTGAAGATGCGCCGCGTGGTCGAACTGCTGCGCGAGCGCCTGCCGCGGGTCGAGATCGAGGGCGAAATGCACGCCGACACCGCGCTCAATGCGGAGGTGCGCGAGCGCCTGTTCCCGCATTCGCGCCTGACCGGCAGCGCCAACGTGTTCGTCTGCCCGAACCTCGATGCGGCCAACATCGCGTTCAACATGACGCGCGTGATGACCGACGGCGTCGTGATCGGCCCGATCCTCATGGGGCCGTCCAAGCCCGTGCACGTGCTGACGCCCGCGGCGACCGTGCGGCGTGTGTTCAACATGACCGCGCTCGCGGTGGTGGAGGCGCAGATCCGCGAGCAGGTCGCGTTCGGGCGCTGATCCGCGCGGTCGCGCCCGCACGCGCACGTCGGCGGGAGCTCAGCCCGGCGTCGCGTCGCCGGCGAAGATCGACGCGCCGATCGCCGTGGCGAAGCGCTCGATCGCCGCGGCGGCGGCGATCGAGTTGCCGTTGGCATCGAGGCCGGGCGCCCACGCGCACACGCACAGGCGGCCCGGCACGACCGCGACGATGCCGCCGCCGACGCCGGTCTTGATCGGCAGGCCGATGCGGCAGGCGAGATCGCCGGCGGCGTCGTAGGCGCCGCAGGTGAGCATGAGCGCGTCGATGCGGCGCGCGGCGAGGGCGTCGACCACGCGCGCGCCGCGCGGCTGCACGCCGTCGGCGGCGAGGAACAGGCTCGCGCGCGCGAGTTCGCTGCACGACATCGCGATCGCGCATTGCGCGCAGTACGCATCGAGCACCGCGCCGACGTCGCCGTGCAGGTTGCCGAAGCTGCGCATGAAGTGCGCGATCGCCGCGTTGCGGTCGCTGTGCTCGCGTTCCGAGCGCGCGACTTCGGGGTCGATCGCGACGCCCGCTTCGCCGAGCAGGCGGTGCAGGAACTCGAGCACCGCGCGTTCGGGCTGCAGGTAGCGCCGGCACAGCACGTCGGTGACGACGAGCGCGCCCGCGTTGACGAACGGATTGCGCGGCACGCCGCGTTCGCGCTCGAGCTGCACGAGCGAGTTGAACGGCGTTCCCGACGGCTCGCGCCCGACGCGCTGCCAGAGCGCGTCGCCCTCGCGCTGCAGCGCGAGCGCGAGCGCGTACATCTTCGACAGGCTCTGGATCGAGAAGCGTCGCTCGCTGTCGCCGGCGCCGTACACGGCGCCGTCGACGGTCGCGACCGCGATGCCGAACTGCGCGCGCGGCACGCGCGCGAGCGCCGGGATGTACGACGCGACCTCGCCCTGGTCGAGCAGCGGCCGCACGTCGTCGGCAATCGCCTGCAGCAGGCGTGGGATGTCTAGGGTCATCGGGTCGTCACGTGGAAGCGCCGGCGCCGCACCGTCATGCGATCCGCCGCGGCGGATCGCGCGTGCGCGCGCAGTGCATGAGTATGCCCGCGTCGGGACGCAAGAGGCGATGCGGCGTCGCCACGGCCCCGCGCGCGGCTCGTCGTCGCCGGTCGACCCGGCGACGCGCGCATGCGTTACTGCAGGTAGCTCGTGCGCAACGCCTCGAGCAGTGGATCGCGCTGTCCGGCGGGCGCGGACGGCAGGTAGCCCTGGCTGATCGTCCAGATGATGATGCCGCCGAGGCCTTGTGCCTTCGCCCAGGTGCCCTTGTCGGCAAGCGACTGCGCATCCTCGTAGCTGAGGAAGTTGCAGCCCTGCGCGCCGAGGCCGGCCGCGGAAGACAGGTACGGCACATGCGCCTGCGCATCCCACTGGCGGGCGCCGGCCGCGTAGTAGCCGCCCATGATGTTCGTATACGAAAACGTGTTGTCGCTGCCGACGATCGAGCCGGGGGCCTGCCGCGGTCCGGTCACGCCGTGCCAGCACACGCCGTAGAAGCCGCTGCCGACGCCGAGCTTCGCGGCCGGCACGCCGGACGCGAGGTAGTAGCCGACGCTGCCCGAGATCGACGACGGCGTGGTGCCCGTCTCGCCGTGCAACGCGGAGCTGTGCCAGCTCTGCCAGCCGTCCGCGGGCCATTCCATGTCGTAGCTCATGATGTTGACGCGGTCGAACAGCGTCGCCGCCTCGCCCCACCATGGATCGGGCGTCGCGAAGTTCGTGTTGATCCAGCCGACCGGCACGGTGAACAGGGTTCCGGCGCGCGTGCGGTTGCGCACCGCCTGCACGAGCGCGATGAACGCGTCGCGGTCGGACTCCTCGAGCGGTTCCCAGTCGAAATCGAAGCCGTCGACGTCCCAGGCCATCTGCAGCTCGGCGAGATTGAGCGCGAACAGGTCGCGGTGTGAGGCCGATGCAGCGGCGCCACGCCAGCCGTCGATCTCGCCGGCGCCGCCGAGCATGATGATCGCCTTGCGCCCGGCCGCGTGCGCCGCGGTGATCGCCGAGGTCGCCCACTGCGGCCCCTGCGTTTCGTCGATGTCGAAGTCGTAGGTGAGGTTGCCG
>DASTSE010000143.1:0-9922 GCA_035760865.1 Dokdonella sp. | reverse complement strand
CGATCACGAACAACGCGTCGGGCAGGCGGTTCATGTCCTTGATGCCGCCGAGCGATTTTTCGAGCTTCTCGCGCTCGCGCACGAGGCCGAGCACTTCGTGCTTGACCAGGCGCTCGTAGCTGCCGTCGGCCGCCATCGTCTCGAGCTCCTTCAGGCGCGCGACCGACTGCTTGACCGTGCGGAAATTGGTCAGCATGCCGCCGAGCCAGCGCTGCGAGATGTACGGCATGCCGCAGCGAGCCGCTTCTTCCTTGACCGCGTCACGCGCCGAACGCTTGGTGCCGACGAACAGGATCGTGCCGCGCTTCTGCGCGATCGCCGAGATGAAGTTCATCGCATCGCTGAACAGCGGCAGGGTCTTCTCGAGATTGATGATGTGGATCTTGCCGCGCGCGCCGAAGATGTACGGCGCCATGCGCGGGTTCCAGTAACGGGTCTGGTGGCCGAAATGCACGCCGGCTTCGAGCATCTGGCGCATCGTGACTTGAGGCATGGAAGGTGTTCCTTCGAAGATGGGAATCGGAGCGGGCCATTCGCGGAGGTCCGCACACGCATGTGCGGGCTCTCGCGAGGGGACTCGCGAACCAATTCCGGGGTTGGACCTCCACGTACCCGCCGCGTGCGACTCCTTGCGGAGCACCCCGAACGCGGTGACGATACGTGTGCGGATTCGGCAGGATTGCCGTAGCGGCCTTGCGGATTGCCCGATCGGCCGCATATTTTCGTTTCGCCGCCAACGACTTACGAAGTTGGCTGGCGAAACCATAAAATTATATCCCGCTCCGCGCGTCCGCGCCAGTCAAACCAGCGAATACCATGCCCGTTACCGTCAAGACCCCCGAGCAGATCGAACAGATGCGCATTGCCGGCCGGCTCGCCGCCGAGGTGCTGGAAATGCTCGTGCCGCACGTCAAGCCCGGGGTCAGCACCGAGGAACTCGACCGCATCGCCTACGAGCATATCGTCGGGCAACAGAAGGCCGTACCGGCCAACGTCGGCTACAAGGGCTTCCCGAAGACGCTCTGCACCTCGGTCAACCACGTGATCTGCCACGGCATCCCGCACCCCGGCAAGATCCTCAAGGACGGCGACATCGTGAACATCGACGTCACCGTCATCAAGGACGGCTGGCACGGCGACACCAGCCGCATGTACTGCGTCGGCACGCCGTCGGTGCTCGCCAAGCGCCTCGTCGACACCACCCTCGAGGCGATGCTGCGCGGCATCGCCGAGGTGCGCCCCGGCGCGACCCTCGGCGACATCGGCCATGCGATCCAGAAGCACGCCGAAGCGCAGGGCTTCTCGGTCGTGCGCGAATACTGCGGCCACGGCATCGGGCAGGTTTATCACGAGGATCCGCAGGTGCTGCACTACGGCCATCCCGGTGCCGGCCTCAGGCTGCAGAAGGGCATGACCTTTACCGTCGAGCCGATGATCAACGCCGGCAAGCCGCACACGCGCCTGCTGCCGGACGGCTGGACCGTCGTCACCAAGGACCATTCGCTGTCGGCGCAATGGGAGCACACCGTCGCCGTCACCGACGACGGATACGAGATCCTGACCGCCTGGCCGAGCGCCGCCTAGCGTCATGGACGCGCGCGAGGCGATCGACGCGCGCCTGCCCGAGTTGCCACGCCTGCCCGCGGCGCTGCCGCGCAGCGGCGTATCGCCGGAGGCGCGGCTCGCGCTGCGGCAGATCCTCGGCGACAACGAGCGCGCGCTCGCGCACGCGTTCCGCGCGGGGGCCGACATCGCCGCGCTCGTCCGGCTGCGCGCGCAGTCGGTCGCTGCCGTCGTCGTGCACGTCTGGCGCTCGTGCGTCGGCGATGCCGCCGAGTGCGCGCTGCTCGCGGTCGGCGGCTTCGGGCGCGGCCTGCTGTTCCCGCAATCGGACGTCGATCTGCTCGTGCTGGGCGGCGCGGACGCCCTCTCGCGCCAGGCGCGCGCGCTCGAGGCATTCTTCGCCTGCCTGTGGGACATCGGCCTCAAGCCGGGGAACGCGGTGCGCACGCTCGCCGACTGTCGCGCGCTCGCCACCGAGGACCTCGGCATCTACACCGCGCTCATGGACGCGCGCCTGCTGGCCGGTGAGCGCGACTTCGCCGAGCGCCTGGCGGCACTGGTCGCCGACCCGGCGCTGTGGCCGCCGCACGCCTTCCTCGTCGGCAAGCGCGCCGAGCAGCGCGCGCGCCACGCCCGCTACGGCGACACCGCATACAACCTCGAACCCAACCTCAAGGACGGCCCGGGCGGGTTGCGCACGCTCGACCTCATGCGTTGGCTCGGCCGGCGCGTCGCCGGCGCCGGCGACTACGCGGCGATGGTCGCACGCGGTCTGCTCGACGGCACCGAGCGCACCGCACTCGAGCGCGCGGAAGCGACGCTCTGGCGCTACCGCTACGCGTTGCACCTTGCTGCTGCACGGCCCGAGGAACGCCTGCTGTTCGACTACCAGCGGCGGCTCGCGCGCGAGTTCGGCTACGAGGACGAACACGCGACGAACCTCGCGGTGGAGCAGTTCATGCAGGCGTACTACCGCGCGGCGACGATCGCCGAGCGACTCGGCGTGCAGTTCGTCGAGCGCTGCACGGAGCGGCTCGAGCCGCCGGCGGGTCCACCGCGCGATCTCGATCGCGACTTCACCGCGCTCGGCACGCGCATCGAATTGCGCGAGCCGGACCTGTTCCTGCGTCGGCCGCGCGCGATGGTGGACGTCTTCGTCGTGCCACTCGATCATCCGCAGGTGCACGGCCTGTCGGCCGAGACGATGCGCCGCCTGCAGCAGGCGCTCGCCCACTACGGCGACGGCTTCGCCGCGGATTCCCACGTCCTCGCGGCCTTCCTCGGCCTGCTTCGGCGTGGAGCGCCCGCGGTCGAAGCGCTCGCGCGCATGAACCGGCACGGGGTGCTCGCGGCGATCCTGCCTGCATTCCGCCGCGTGGTCGGGCGCATGCAGTACGACCTGTTCCACGTCTACACCGTCGACGAGCACACGCTGCGCGTGCTGCGCAACGTCGCGCGCTACGCCGACGCCGACGCGGCCGCGTCGATGCCCCTCGCCGCGGAAGTCTTCGCCGCGCTCGACAAGCCCGAGCTGCTGTTGCTCGCGGCGTTGTTCCACGACATCGCCAAGGGACGCGGCGGCGACCATTCCGAGCTCGGGGAACAGGAGGCGCGCGCGTTCTGCACGCGGCTGGGTCTGCCCGAGCCAGATGTCGATCTCGTCGCGTGGCTCGTGCGCTGGCACCTGCTCATGAGCGTGACGGCGCAGCGCCAGGACATCACCGACCCCGACGTCGTGCACCGGTTCGCGGTCCAGGTTGGCGATCGCGAGCGCCTCGACCACCTCTATCTGCTCACGATCGCCGACATCGCGGGCACGAATCCGAAGCTGTGGAACGAGTGGAAGGCGCGCCTGCTCGCCGACCTGCACACGGCCGCACGCTACGTCCTGCGCTCGGACCTGGGCCGGCCGCTGCACGCGGACGAGCGCGCAGCCGAGTGCCGCGAGCGCACCTGCGAGCTGCTCGTCGAGCAAGGCTGCGACCGAGCGTCGGCCGGGCGCTGGCTGGACGCGTTCCCGCAATCGAGCTTCCTGCGCCATCGGCCCGCGCAGCTCGCGCGCCAGGCGCGCGCGATCGCCGCGGTCGGGCCGGACGGCATCGTCGTCGCGGTCAATCCGCAGTCGGCGCGGGGCGGCAGCGAATTGTTCGTGTGCGCGCCCGATCGCGACGGCCTGTTCGCCGCGATCGCTGCGACGCTCGATCGCCTCGGCCTCGGCGTGGTCGACGCGCGCCTGTTGGTCGGCGCCGAAGGACGCGTGTTCGACACGTTCGAACTGCTCGATGCGCGAACCGAGGCCGCGCTTGCGCCGCAGCGCGCGCGCGATCTCGAGGCGGCCCTGCGGCGCGTGCTCGAGGCGCGCGAGCTCGTCGCGCGCGTCGCGCGCCGCCACCTGCCGCGACGCCTGCGCCACTTCCAGCGCGCGCCGCAGATCGAATTCCGCGACGTCGACGGCGCGACCCAGCTCGCGCTCGTCTGCAGCGACCGCCCGGGACTGCTCGCCGAGGTCGCCCAGGCCTTGCGCGAGTCGCACGTTCGCGTCCACGACGCGCGCATTGCCACGTTCGGCGAGCGTGTGGAAGACTTCTTCGTCCTGACCGACGAATCCGACGCCGTGCTGACCGGGACGACGCGCAACCGATTGCGCGCCCGCCTGCTGGAGCGGCTCGGCGCCGAATTACCCTGAAGCGGACCGCGGCGACCCGCCCGGTATCGCGCCTGATCGAGAGAGAGCCATGTCATCGCTGCAAGCCCAGATCGACGACGCCTGGGAGCGTCGCACCGCGTTGTCCGACGCCGACATCGCGTCGTTGAGCCCGGCGCTCGAACGTGTCCTCGACGAGATGGAAGCCGGCCGCGCTCGCGTCGCCGAACCCGACGGCAGCGGCGGCTGGCACGTGCATCAGTGGCTCAAGAAGGCCGTACTGCTGTACTTCCGCACGCACGCGAACCGGGTCATGGACGGCGGTCCGATGGCCGCGTTCGACAAGGTGCCGTTGCGCTTCGCCGACGCGGGGGAGGATGCGTTCCTCGCCGCGGGCGCGCGCGTCGTGCCGGGCGCGCTCGTGCGCCGTGGCGCGCACGTCGCCAAGGACGCGGTGCTCATGCCGAGCTACGTCAACATCGGCGCGCATGTCGGCGCCGGCACGATGGTAGACACCTGGGCCACGGTCGGCTCGTGCGCGCAGATCGGCGCACGCGTGCACCTCTCCGGCGGCGTCGGCATCGGCGGCGTGCTCGAACCGCTGCAGGCAAACCCGACCATCGTCGAGGACGACTGTTTCATCGGCGCGCGCTCCGAAGTCGTCGAAGGCGTCGTCGTCGAACGCGGCAGCGTGATCGGCATGGGCGTGTTCCTCGGCCAGTCGACTAAGATCTACGACCGCGCGACCGGCGAGGTCTCCTACGGGCGCGTACCCGCGGGCAGCGTCGTCGTCGCAGGTGCACTGCCCGCGGTCGACGGCAGCCACAGCCTGTACGCGGCGGTCATCGTCAAGAAGGTCGACGCGCAGACGCGCGCGAAGACCGCGATCAACGAGTTGCTGCGCGCGTAGCGGCCCGAAGTAACGCGCGGGAGAATCAGCCACCTGCATGGACAGCGACGCGACTGAAGCCTTCCCCCGAATGCCGTCCGGACCGCTATGCTCCCGCGCCTCGGCCCTCAACCTCGGCCCTCACTCAGCCATCGCCCCATGACCACGCGCATCTACGGCCTCGACAAGTGCGACACCTGCAGGAAGGCACGCAACTGGCTCGATCGCTTCAAGGTGCCTTACGAGTTCATCGACTACCGCGCGCAACCGATTCCGCCCGCAATGCTGAAGGAGTGGGCGCCGGCGCTCGGCGGCTGGGAGAAACTCGTCAACCGCGCATCGACGACCTGGCGCAGCTTGCCCGAGGCGCGCAAGTCGCCCGGCAGCGCGGCCGAATGGACCCTGTTGATCAAGGAGCACCCGGCGCTGATCCGCCGCCCACTCGTCGTCAGGGAGGACGGCAGCGTGCACCAGGGCTTCAGCGACACGCTGTTCAAGCGCCTGTTCGCCGCGGAGGCGTGACGTGCCGTCGGCCGTGTTCGAACTCACCTGCGAGCTGATGCGACGCGCGTCGGTGACGCCCGACGACGCCGGTTGCCAGGCGCTGGTCGGCGATCGCCTCGCGCGCGCGGGCTTCGCGATCGAGCACCTGCGCTACGGCGACGTCGACAACCTGTGGGCGACGCACGGCGAAGGCGCACCCGTGTTCGTCTTCCTCGGCCACAGCGATGTCGTGCCGAGCGGACCGAGCGAGAAGTGGACTTCGCCGCCGTTCGAGCCGGTCGTGCGCGACGGATGCCTGTACGGGCGCGGTGCCGCCGACATGAAGTCGGGCGTCGCCGCGATGGTCGTCGCACTCGAGGACTTCGTGCGCACGCAGCCGGATCACGCCGGCACGATCGCGTTGCTCGTGACGTCGGACGAGGAGGGCGCCTCGATAGACGGCGTGCGCCGCGTCGCCGACGAGTTCCGGCGGCGTGGCCAGCGCATCGACGCCTGCATGGTCGGCGAACCGTCGTCGAAGCGGCGACTCGGCGACCTCGTGCGCACCGGCCGCCGCGGCTCGCTGACCGGCCGCCTCACCGTGCGCGGCGTGCAGGGGCACGTGGCCTATCCCGAGAAGGCGCGAAATCCGATCCACGCGTTCGCGCCTGCCCTGACTGCGCTCGTCGGCGAGCGCTGGGACGAAGGCAACGAGGCATTCCCTCCGACCTCGTTCCAGCTGTCGAACCTCGATGCAGGCACCGGCGCCGACAACGTGATTCCGGGCGAGCTGCGCGCGGTGTTCAATTTCCGCTTCGGCACCGCGAGCAGCGCTAGCGGGCTGCGCGAGCGCACCGAGGCGATCCTCGCCCGACACGGCGTCGATCTCGGCGACGGCGCGAGCACGCTCGACTGGTGGCTGTCGGGCGAGCCGTTCGCGACGCCCGCAGGGCCGCTGCGCGCGGCGACGATCGCCGCGATCCGCGAGAACTGCGGCATCGAGCCCGAACTCAGCACCGGCGGCGGCACGTCCGACGGCCGCTTCATTGCGCCGCTCGGCGCCGAGGTGGTCGAACTCGGCGTCTGCAACGCGAGCATCCACAAGGTCGACGAACATGTCGCGCTCGACGAACTCGAGCGCCTGCCGAAGCTCTATCGTTCGCTCGCAGAGCGATTCATGGCGAGTGATTTTACAATCGTATAGCGATCCGCGTGCGGAAGGAGACTAGAATGCTTTCGACACCCCCGCGCCACTTCTTGTTGTACAGCGTCGCACTGTGCTTGTGCTTCGCCACATTGTCCGCAATGGGTGACCCCGGTCCGGCCGGTGCCGCCGGGGCAGCCGTATCCGCCGATGCGGCGAATCAGTCGCGCGTCCTCGCGGCAGCGGCGAAGGAGATCCTCGATGGCTACGAAGGCGATTCATCGGCCTTCGCCACGGCTGCGGCGAAGCTGAACGAAGCGCTAGCGCTCGACGAAGGCAACGCGGATGCCTACGTCGAGATGGCCCGGCTTGCGATGAAGCAGGACGGGCTGCGGCCCGAGACCCTCGAGCACGCCGAGAAGCTGTTGCGTAAAGGACTGGCCGCGGAGCCTGGGCACGGCAACTCCTACGTACTCTTGGGATATGTGCTGATGCAAGAAGGGATGGCGGACGTCGCGGAGCAGGCATTTGCGGACGCGCATCGATTCGGCGCATCGAGCCCCTGGCTTGGCATGAACGAAGCGGCGCTGGCGGCCGCGAGAGGCGATCGCGCGGCTGCCCAGGCAAAGTACTCTGCTTTTGCGAACGCCGCGCAATTGCCTGCCAAGGTGCGCTCCCAGGCGTTCACGGAGCTGGCGAGGGATGCGACCAAGCATCGCGAGCCGGCGAAGGCGCTGACGGCGTACGAGCAGGCGTTGAAACTGGATCCCGACAGCGCCTGGTTGATGGGCGACTACGCGCGGGCCCTGAGAGTGTTGGCGCTCGACCTGCCGCAGTCGGAACATTGGGCGCGCAGAGCGCTCGAAAAAATGGACTACCGTCGCGGGCGCGAAAACCTCGGCGAAACCCTCTATCTCGAATGGGCGGAAGCGCTGATCACCGAACAAAACGAAGCAAAAGCGAAGATGATCTTCTCCGAGGCCAGGGAATACCTGGAGGATCCACTGGAGATTCTTCATGAGATAAATGGCTATCCGCGCGCGCACCCGATCGTAGCTGCGCTCGCGAAGCAGGGGTATTCACTTGATCGGTTCGCAGGCGCAACAGGTGGCACTACGCCATTGACCAAGGCGGCAGCACAACCGAATCTCGCGATCGTCAAGGCGCTGCTGGATGCAGGCGCGAACCCCAATGTACAGGGCTACGGCGGCGAGACGGCATTGATCATCGCTGCAATGAACGGCAACGCGGCCATGGTCGACGCGCTCCTGAAGGCTGGCGCCGACCCCACGCTGCGAGCGGCTGACGGGACCGACGCGCAGATGGCCGCCGTGCGGGCGCGCAATGATGCCATCGCAAGACGCATCGAAGCCGCGCGCCTGGTGCAGAAGACGCCGCCGACCACCTCGCATGCGTTGCGAAGCGGCTATGTATATCGTGTCCGAGTTCCATCCAAGGCAGGTGAGGTTCGCTACAGTGATGCGTTCGAGGCCGGCGAGGAACTGGTCTACCAGGGCGAAGGAGCGCTGCTCGCACGTGGCGGAACGGTCGAAACAGAGATGGTGGGACACCGATTCCGCGTGCGTGACGGACTTCTCTCCAAAGTCTGGGCATCGCCTCGTGAGAAGGGTGACGAGGCGTGGACCGACAAATTCGACGAGATCGGGCCCGCGGAAAGCGCGGATCGCTAGATCGGAGCATTGCCGCTTCGCCCGCGATGCGTTGGTGCGCCGCGCAGCATTCGGAGCGATTCCACTTCACCCCGCGGCGGTCAGCAGCTGCAACTGGTCGGCCTGGTCCTCGCGCGTGAGCGCGTCGACGAGTTCGTCGAGGTCGCCGGCGAGGATTTCCGGAAGGCGGTACAAGGTCAGGTTGACGCGGTGGTCGGTGACGCGCCCTTGCGGGTAGTTGTAGGTGCGGATGCGTTGGCTGCGGTCGCCGGAGCCGACCTGCAGGCGACGTGACTCGGCCTGTTCCGCCGCCTGCTTCGACTGCGCGTCGTCGAGCAGGCGCGCTTTGAGCAGCGACAGCGCGCGGGCGCGGTTCTTGTGCTGGCTGCGCTCGTCCTGGCATTCGACGACGATGCCCGTCGGCAGGTGCGTGATGCGGATCGCCGAGTCGGTCTTGTTGACGTGCTGGCCGCCCGCGCCCGAGGCGCGGAACGTGTCCACCTTGAGGTCGGCATCCTTGAGTTCGATCTCGTCGACTTCACCGAGCTCGGGCAGGATTGCGACGGTCGCCGCCGAGGTGTGGATACGACCTTGCGATTCGGTTTCCGGTACGCGCTGCACCCGGTGCGTGCCCGATTCGTACTTCAGGCGCGAATACGCGCCATGGCCTTCGACGCGCGCGATGACTTCCTTGTAGCCGCCGTGTTCGCCGTCGCTCGCCGACAGCACCTCGACGTTCCAGCGCCGGCGTTCGGCGTAGCGCAGGTACATGCGCAGCAGGTCGCCCGCGAAGATCGCCGCCTCGTCGCCGCCGGTGCCGGCGCGGATCTCGAGGAACAGGTTGCCTTCGTCGCGCGGATCCCTCGGCACCAGCAGGCGGTTGAGCTCGCCCTCGAGGCGCTCGCGCTCGGCCTGCAGCAGTTCCACTTCCTCGCCGGCGAGGGCCTCGAGGTCGGGGTCGCGCAGCATCGCGCGCGCCGATTCGAGCGCGCTGCCGGCCTCGTCGTATGCGCGCAGCGCTTCGCTCAGGGGCGTCAGCTGGGCGTGTTCGCGCGAGACGTCGCGCAGCCGCTTCGCGTCGCCGAGGACTTCGGCGCTCGCGAGCAGGTGCTCGAGTTCCTCGTGGCGCTCGGCGAGTTGTTCGAGCTTGCGGCGGATGCTGGCTTGCATGGGTGGGCGAGTCGAAAGGCGGGGTAGGAGTCCGGGACGCGTCGCGGAAGGTAACGGAAGTGCGCGAATGCTCCTAACGATTCCCGCTTCCCGTCTCCCCGTTCGCGGTCGTGTCGAACAGTCGCTCGGCCGCGCGCAGCAGCTCGTCGTCGCCGCGCAACGCGGCCGCACGAAGGTTCGCGCTCGGCGCGTGCAGCAGCTTGTTGGTCAGCGTGTTGGCGAGGAACGCGAGCGCTTCATCGGCAGGCCTGCCGCGCGCGAGCATCGCCTGCGCCTTCGCGAGCACTTCGTCGCGGTTCGCCTCGGCGCTGCGGCGAAGCTCGGTGACCGGGTTGCGCAGGTCGAGCGCGCGCCACCAG
>DASTSE010000142.1:0-3223 GCA_035760865.1 Dokdonella sp. | reverse complement strand
CTTCAACCCTGCCCAGTCGCCAGCCGTCGAGAAGCATCGCGGCTTCCGCCGCTCCCACAAGAAAACGGGCGCGCAGCGGCGAGGGCGGCTGGCTCAGCAGGCCAACCGCATGCGCGTGCCGCGTGGCGCGTTGTCGCCGATCGTGAAGTCGTAGCCGTGCAGGCGCGCGATCGCGGCGACCAGCGGCAGGCCGAGGCCGTGCCCGCCCGTCTCGCTCGCGCCCGACGCGGCGCTGCGATAGAACCGCCGCAGCACCGCCTCGCGTTCTTCCGGCGGGATGCCGCGGCCGTCGTCGGTGACCTCGATCGCGACGCGCCCGCCCTCGACAGACGCCTTCAGCACGACACGGCCGCCGTGCGGCGCGAACTTGATCGCGTTGTCGACGAGGTTGCCGATCGCCTCGAACAGCAGGTGGCCGTCCGCGCGCAGCGGCGGCACCGTGTCCACCTTGAGCGCGAACGCGATCTCCTTCTCTTCCGCGAGCGGCGCGTACAGCTCGTGCACGCGCCGCACCGTGTCGCCGACGTCGACGACACCGAAGCCCGCGCGGCGCCCGATGTCCTCGAGTTCGGAGATGCGCAGCAGCGCGCGGAAACGGTCGAGCAACGCGTCGGCCTCGACGATGCAGCGTTCGACGAGCTCGTTGCGCGGGTCGCCGTCGCCGCCGAGCTGCTGCACACGGTGCAGCTGTGTGCGCAGGCGCGTAAGGGGCGTGCGCAGGTCGTGTGCGATGCTGTCGGACACGCCCTTGACCTCGCCGAGCAGGCGCTCGATCTGCTCCAGCATGCGGTTGACGATCGCGGCGAGCATGTCGAGCTCGTCGCGCCGGTCGGACACCGGCAGGCGCGCACCGAGGTCGCCGCGCATGACGGGCTGGATCGCGGTCTCGATGTCGCGCACGCGGCGCAGCGGGCCGCGGCTGAGCAGGTAGCCGCCGAGCAGGCCCGGCACGAGCGTGAGCGACAGTGCCCACAGCAGGCCGCTGCGGATGATCGCGCCGACCTGGTCGACCACGCGGTAGTCGCGCGCGAGCAGCATCACGCTGCCGTCGTCGAGGCGCAGGGCCACCGCGTGCATGCGTCCCGCACGCTCGCCGCTGATGCGCTGCACGCCTTCGGGCAGCGGATGCACGCGGCCGTCGACCGCGAGTCCGTTCGGCAGGTGGTCGATGTCGCCCGCGAGATAGCGTCCCTGCGCGTCGAACAGACCCGATGCCATGAGTCCGCGCAGGTCGAGCTGCGTCGTCGCCGCGAGCAGCGCGGGCAGGTGCGCGCGATCGACCGAAGAGAGATAGCGCAGGCGCTGCTCAAGGATGCTGTCGACGATGCCGTCGAGGTAGCTCGCGGTCTGCCAGCGGATCGCGCCGATCAGCACGACCGTCCACGCGACGAAAAACGCGCCGTAGACGAGGATGAGCCGCTTCGTGCTCGAGCGCCAGCGACCGCTGAGCCCGTCGTGCCGCGGCGACGCATCCCCGGCGTTCATGGCGCGCGCATCGCGTAGCCGCAGCCGCGCACCGTGTGGATGAGCGGCGCGAAACCGTTCGCATCGACCTTGCGGCGCAGCCGGCCGATGTGCACGTCGATGACGTTGGTGCCCGGATCGAAGTGGTAGCCCCACACCGCCTCGAAGATCATCGTGCGCGTGAGCACCTGGCCCGCGTGGCGCATGAGGTATTCGAGCAGGCGGAACTCGAGCGGCAGGAGGTCGAGCGCGGCGCCGCCGCGGCGCGCGGTGCGTGCGATGAGATCGAGCTCGAGATCGGCCACGCGCAAGGTCGTCTCGCGCGCGCCCGCGCCGCGGCGCAGCAGCACGTCGATGCGCGCGGCCATTTCCTCCGGCGCGAACGGCTTGGTCAGGTAGTCGTCGCCGCCCGCGCGCAAGCCGCGTACGCGCGCATCGACGTCGCTGAGCGCGCTGATCATGAGCACCGGCGTGTCGACGCCCGCGCGGCGCAGCTGCGACACGAGTTCGAGCCCGTCCATGCCCGGCAGCATGCGGTCGAGCGTGATCGCGTCGTAGCCACCCGCGAGCGCGCGGGCGAGCCCGGCCGTGCCGTCGCCGACGCAGTCGACCTCGTTGCCCGCGGCCTGCAGTTCCGCCGCGATCTCGCGCGCGGTGACCGCGTCGTCTTCGATGGTGAGGATGCGCGCCATGGTGCCCGGTGCCTGTCGCGGCGCAGCTTAGCGCAGCGTGCAAGGGCGCTGCAGCGTCGACGGCGGTGCGCGCCGCTGCCTTCAGGTGTTCGGCCGTGGCATCGAGCGCAATGCGAATGGCGTCGACGAAGCAGGCACCCGCCGGCAGAACGCCGATCGCTGCCGTCGCGCCGTTCCGCGGTCGTGATGGCCTCCAGCGGCCGATGCGCCCATCCGTGAGGCGCAATGCGGGTGTTCATCGAATGACGTCGTCAGGCCTCGTCGTCGACCCACGCCAGGGACGCGATACGCCAGTCGTCGCCGAGCGAGACGAGCTGGAACAGCTTGGTACCGCTGCCGGCGTAGCGTTCTCCGTTGAGCAGGCCGGACTTGCGGTAGCGTGAAACGCGGGCAGCGATACCGCGACCGACGATGCTCGTGGTGGACAGGGTCTCCGATTCGTGGAAATCGACCAGTGCTCCGCCCGCGAGCAACTCGATCCGCGGCCGCGCGAACTCGGCAACGGTAAGCAGCTCCGTGCCCGTGCCGGAGCGGCGAGCGACGACGGCCTTGTCGGCAAAGCAGTCGAGGATGGCGGCCATCCCCGGTGTTCCGGCTCGATTGTCGAAGGCCGAGAAGAAGTCGGCGATAAGCCGGTCGATGCGTTGCAATGCGCTCGGGTCTTCCTCGCCGAGCGCGAACCGGCTATCCCGCGAGGATCTCGAAAGCAACGGCCGCTGGCGCATCGGGGTGCCCATTCGTGGCGATGACGGTACGAACGAGATCTTACCGGCCGGCATGCCAATGCGACCGTCGTCCCGAAGCGCGTACTCGGGCATACCTGCGAACACCGCGACGCGCTGGGGTGTATCGACTATCGTACTGGCCGACACCTACCACGACACTCGATGGCGTCAGCCGCCGCGCCACGCCTTGCCGCTGAGCTTCTCGACGGCAGCCTCGTACACGGCCTGCGCCGAATGTTCATCGACGTTCCCTCTCATGAGATCGTGAATGTGCTCCGCGAGAACCGAGCCAATCGCGTGGAGCGACTCATGCCGTGTAAGACCTTCTGCCCTCAGGCGCTC
>DASTSE010000141.1:0-2047 GCA_035760865.1 Dokdonella sp. | reverse complement strand
TGCGACCGATGTGCTCGACCGCCTCGGCGTCTCCGGCCGCGGCGCGCAAGCCCTGCGCGAGCAGCGCCTGCTCGATCTGCGCGCGCCGCGCGGGCCACAGCGCCTGCGTGCCTGCATGTTCGAACAGCGCGTGCACGGCATCGCCGAAGCGCGGCCCGCGCCACGCCTGCAACGCGAGCAGGCGCGGATCCTCGATCGGCGAGGATTCGATCCCGGCCTCGACGTCGGCCAAGCCTTCGTCGGACGCACCGGCCTCCTCCTGCACGCGCGCGGCGATGCCGCGAACGAGTGAGCTGAAGCTGTGTTGCCATTCGAAGCTTCGCAGCGCGGGCGCCGGCCGCTGCACGGCGCGCGGTAGGTTCTCCCTGCCGCCCGCTGCGAATCGCGCCGCTGCGCCGGCATGCGCAGCGACGACATCGATGCCCGGTGCGGCACGCGCGAACTCGCGCAAGCCCGATTCGCCGCCGCCGAACCCGCCGCGCCGCAACGCGGCGTCGAAGACCACGTCGATCGCGGCGACGTTCCATGCCTTCGCGGCGTCGATGCCGCCATCCGCGCGCACGCTGCCCCGATCGACCCAGTAGACGTGCAACGCGTGCACGGCCCGGGTCAGGCCGACGTACAGGAGGCGCAGCCGTTCGTCCAGCGCGTCGCGATGATGGCGCGCGCGATTCGCGATGAAATCCTTCGAACCGACGTCGATGCGCAACCGCCCCGTGTCGTCGCGGAACCGCAGCACCCGCGGCGCGCGCCCGCGCAGGTCCTGCACGCGCCAGGCGAGCGGCAGGTAGACGATCGGAAACTCGAGCCCCTTGCTCGAATGGATCGTCATGATCTGTACGCGAGCCGCATCGCTTTCGATGCGCAGCTGCCGCGCATCGGTCGCCGCCGTGTCGTCGTCGCCTTTCTCGCGCCTGATCGTCGCGAACCACGCGAGTAGGCCCTCGAGCCCGTGTCTGCGCGCTTCTTCGGCGGCGAGCAGTTCGCCGAGATGACGCAGGTCGGTCAGCATGCGCTCGCCGTCCACGCCGGCGAGCAACGCGCCCGCGCGGCGCTCGAGCACGGCGCGCAGCAGCGCCAGTACGCCGCGCTGCCGCGCCAGTTCGCGCCATTGCGCGAAGCGCTCGATCTCGCGCTCGAACTCCGCGGGCGACTGCGTCAACCGCTCCAGCGCGGCGAAGTCCGCACCGAGCAGGCGCGTCGCGAGCGCCGCGCGCACCGCCCGCTCGTCCTCGGCATTGAGCACCGCGTGCAGCAGCAGTTCGAGTTCGGCCGCGGCGTCGGCGTCGAACACGCTGCCGCGGCCGCCGCCCGCGCACGGCACGCCGCGTTCGCGCAGGCGGCGGCGCATCGCGATCACGTCGAGGTTGGTCGGCACGAGCACCGCGAAGTCGCCGGGTGCGAGCGGCCGGCCGTCGATCGTGTGCGAACCGTCGCCGAGTCGCGCGACGATGTCGTTCGCGCAATCGTCGAGCGCGCGGTCGTGCAGCCGCGACACCGCCGGCAGCTTGGCGCCCGCTTCGTCGACGAACAGATGCACGAGCAACGGTCGCTCGAGGGGCGCGCCATCGACCCGATACGGATGCTCGTCGGCACGACCCGCGGCACCGACGGGCTGGTAGTCGATGCCGGCCGCGCCGAAGCCTCCCGCGCGGCCATACAGTGCATTGAGCGCATCGACGAGGCGGCGCGCGGAGCGCTGGTTCGTCGCGAGCGAATGGCGCGCGCCCGCCTGTCGGCTGGCCGCGAGGTAGGCGCCGATGTCGCCGCCGCGAAACGCGTAGATCGCCTGTTTCGGGTCGCCGATCATGACCAGGCAGCCGCGCTCGTCGCCGCGCGCGTCGCGATAGATGCGGTCGAAGATCGCGTACTGGCGCGTGTCGGTATCCTGGAATTCGTCGATGAGCGCGGCCGGGAACGCCGCGAACAGGCGGTCCGCGAGTGCCGGGCCGAGATCGGGATCGGCGAGGCGCGCGTGGATGCGGTCGATCAGCATCGCGAACGTCGCCACGCCGCGGCGCCGTGCGCGTTCGGGAATGCCGTCGCG
>DASTSE010000140.1:0-5883 GCA_035760865.1 Dokdonella sp. | reverse complement strand
ACGCGAGCGCGAGGCCGCAGCCCGCGGCGAACAGGATCGGCCCGCGCTCGCGCCAGCGCGCGAGCGCGGCGAGCGTGCGCACGCCCTGCAACGCGATCAGTCGTGCGAAGACGCCGCCGGCGAGGCCGCCGACGAGACCGCAGGCGAGCACCGCGAGCCAGCCCGGCAGCGCGGGGAGCACGGCGCTGACCTTGCCGAAGTACGCATAGTCGCCGAGGAGGCCGAGCGAGACGACGCCGGCGATGATGACCGCGGTGAGCACGACGCCGCTCATGCGGTGTTCGAATGCGTTCGCCATTTCCTCGATCGCGAACACGATGCCCGCGAGCGGCGTGTTGAACGCGGCCGAGATGCCGGCTGCGCCGCCGGCGAGGATGAAGCGCGAAGCCACCTGTGCCTCGGTGAAGCCGAAGCGACGACCGAGCGAGTACATGAGGCTGGCGCCGACGTGCACGGTCGGGCCTTCGCGCCCGACCGACGCGCCGCCCGCCAGAGCGATGAGCGTGAGGGCGATCTTGCCGGCCGCGACGCGCAGCGAGAGCAGTCGCGCGCGGAACGCGCCGTCGTCGACCTGCAGCGCCGCGATCGTCTGCGGGATGCCCGAGCCGCGCGTCGCGCGCAGCCGGCCCTGCGTGAGCCAGGAAAGCAGCGCGAACGCGAGCGGCGTGACGAGCAGCGGCCAGTATCGGCTCGCATGCAGGATGCGCAGGAAGAACGCGTAGCACGCGTTGGAGGCCGCGGCGAACAGGATCGCCGAGAGACCCACGAGGATCGCTCCGCCCCAGAGCGTCGCGCGTCGGCGCCAGTGATGCAGGGCAAGCCAGTCGGTTGCAGGGGACATCCGCCCATTGAACCCGCTATGGCGCGGTGCGGCAAGTCCGCGCGCGTCGAGCGGTGCGGCAGCGAACCACCCTGGGCGTGTCGATCGGCACGAGGCGAGCGATCGATGCGGGCTGCGTCGTGCAGCGTCGCAGCGAAGGGAAGGGCCGCCCCGGGGAGACGGCCCTTCGACCCGGCCGCGCGGAGCGGACCGCGCGGCCGGGGTGGTGCACGGCGATCAGTCGTCGAGGCCGTCGGCGAAGATCTGGTCGAGCAGGAGGCGCGCGGCGCCGAAGTCGTAATTGACGCCCGACTTCAGCCAGCTGCCCGCGACGTAGATGCCGTCGTGGAACACGTGCACGTCGGCGACGACGTCGCTCTGGTGGAGCGCGCCGAAGTCGATCTCGTTGAGCAGCGAGTCGCTCGTGCCGTCGAAGCGGTAGCGGCCGACCAGCCAGTCGCCGTCGCCGCCGCTCGGCGTGTAGGTCGCGCCGACGACGTAGCCGACGCCCGGTTGCAGCGCGACGCTCTGGTAGGTGAGCGAGTCGCCCGCAGTCACCGTCGTGTAGCCGTTACTGCCATCGCCGCCGCTGAAGCTGGCGTCGTAGGCACAGGACGAGCCGAGACGCTTGGCGATGAGGCCGCTGTGCACGGTGCCGGACATCTGCGCGTAGCCGACCGTGATCATGTCGTCCTCGCCGCCGCTGCCGGGCACGAGCACGAGGTCGAGCAGTTCGGTGTCGCGCGAGTTGCTGCCGTCGACTTCGAACGAGCATTCGTCCGACTGCGAGAGCGCGTCAACCGTGCCGTCCGCATCGAGGCGGACGATCAGCGCCGAGCTGTCGTTGCCGCCGACGACATCGGTCTTGCCGACGCCGACGATCTTGCCGTTCGAGGCGATCGCGACCGCGTTGATCTGGTGGCGTTCGAACAGGTTGGTCGTGCGCATGAGCTGGATGCCGGAGTTGCTGAGCCCGAAGCTGTGATCGAGCGCGCCGCTGGCGTCGAAGCGAACGAACGCAGCGTAAGTGTCGGTGATGCTGGCGACCGCGGTCGTGCCGGCGAGGACGATCTTGCCGTCCGGCTGCACCGCGATGTCGTACGGGATGTCGCGGCTCAGCGACGGGCCGGGTTCGATCGACGCGCTCACGCACGAGGTCAGCGTCGAATTGAACAGCAGCGGGACGCCCGCGGTCGAGAACGCGCAGACGACGAAGTCCCAGTTGTCGGCCGTCGTCTTCTTGTAGCCGCCGACGAGCAGGCTGTTGTTGCGCATCGCGATGCCGGCGGTGTTGAACAGTTCGCCCTGCGAGCTCTGCGTCATCGCGCGGCCGTCGGTGCCGAAGTTGTCGTCGATGATGCCGTTCGGCAGCAGGCGCGTGACGCCCATGCGCGCGATGCCGTTCGCGTCGCGCACGGTGCCCGAGATGTACATCGCGCCATCGGGACCGATCACGCTGCCGCCCGCGAAGTCGGACATCGTGCCGCCGTAATCGAATGCGATCGGCGATTTGCCCGAATTGAGGACACCCCAGTTCGTGTCGAGCGCGCCGTCCAGCGGCGCGGCAGCGGCGAAGCCTGCCTGCGCCAAGCCGCAGGCGAGCAGGGTGCGGAACATCGTGGTGTTGGCGACCATCGCAGTACTCCTTCGTGCGCGTCGGAATGAGCGCTCGGCCTTGCATACGGGAGGGCGATGGGCGAGGGATCACGGCCGGCGCAGGGGATTTCCCTCGGCGTTCGTTGCGGGTGCGGCCGAGCGGGGGACTTGTGGCCGGATCGAGCCGCGCAAGCGGCAAATGACGTCGGGCGTCCTGCCCTGCGGTCCTTCCGACCCGGCTTCGCCATTCGCGCCGCTCCCGCGGTGCAGTCGGCGCCTCGCGCCTGGATCCGTCTTACCTGGCTTGAAAAGCGCGGCCATGGATGGGCTCTGGACTCCAGGGTCCGATAGCTCCGAAGGCAGGACGTCTATTCCCCGGCGAAAGCGCGAGCACGGACGAAAAAGGGGCCGCGCATGGCGGCCCCTTGAAGTCCGAAGCAATGGATCGATCGCCTATCGCACGATGAGCTCGAACCCGTCGGCGAAGATCGTGTCGTCGATCGCGAGCTCCGGCAGCAGGCACCACTCGGTGAGGGTGCCCGTATCCGCGCTTGCATTGTCGGACACGTTGAGCGTCCAGCTGCCCGCGAGCGAGAGGCCCGCGAACGGCGCGAGGCCGGGCGCGTTCGGCGACAGCGTGCCGCCGATCGCAGGCGGCGTCGCACTGCACGCGTCTTCGACCGGCGAGGACGCCGCGTCGTCGAGCAGCACGTCGATGTCGTTGTTGCCGCAACCGAAGCCGCTGCCCGTATAGCCGGGGCGATCGATGACGGCCGAACTCGCCGCATCCTTCGACAGCGTGAACTTGAGGTCGCCGACGTAGGTGTGCGTTGCCTTGATCGACAGCTTGAGCGAGTTGACCATCGACGCGTCGCTCAGCGTGATCGTGTCGTCGACACCGGTGGGATTGTTGTCGGGGATCGCGAGCGAAACGCTGTGGCAGATCAGGTTGGCGGTGGTGAAGCTGAACGCCGCGGAGAACGTGCCTTCACCGCAGCCGTTGGTCGGCTTCACGTGCCAGTAGTAGGTCGTGTTCGGATTCAGGCCGCTCGTGGCGTAGCTCGTCGTCGTGATGCCCGACTGGGTTGCGATGATGTTGGTGAAGCCGGCGTCTGTCGCGACTTCGACGGTGTAGCTCGCCGCACCCGCGAGTGCGTCCCAGGTCAGCGTGGTGCTGATGCCGACGCCGGTCGCGCCGTTCGCGGGCGTGAGCAGATTGACGCTGCCCGAGAGCGGGCCGGCCACGGTCAGCGGGATCGTCTTGCTCACCGTGTCCGCGCCGCTCGTGCCTGTCACGAGGACGTCGCCGAATGCACCTGGCGGTTGCGTCGAGATGCCGTCCAGTGTGAGCACGGAAGCGCTCGCCGGTGGCGTCAGGCTCGCGGGCACGAAATTGCCGTTGATTCCGGCAAGCGTACTGGACACGCTGAACGCAACCGTGCCGCTGAAACCCGCGTCGTACGTCGCTGCGATATTCACGGTCGCCGTGTCGCTCGTGACGCACGCCGACAGGGACGTCGGATCGACCGTGAAGTTGAACGGCGTCGTGCCGATGCCGTCGATCGCCGTCACGCCGGAGCTGGTCGGATCGAGCCAGTCCTTCATGCGCGTCGCCGGCGTGCCTTCGCCTTCCCAGGCCACGGAGAGCTGGCCGTAGAAATCCGACAGGTCGGCGCCGGTCGCGCCGCACGCGGAAGGACCGCCGCTGAGCACGCCGACCAGGCGCTGGCTCGCGTTGTACAGCGGCGAACCCGACGATCCCGGTTCGGTGACGCCCGGCGGCAGCGACGGCGGCGGCGAGACGATGTTCGGCAGGATGGGCGGGGTCGGATCCCAGAACGCGTGCCAGTGCGTATTGGTGCCGCCGCTGATGCCGCCGACTTCGAAATTCTGTTCGACGAACGTGATGCGCTTCTCGTCGACATTCGGATGATGGATCGTCGCGCACTGGCCGGCATCGGAATTGGCGTTCGGGCCCGGCACGCAGGTCGCCGGTGTCGCGCCATGGTCCCAGCCGGCCCAATACAGGTTCCAAGCCGGATCGGGCGTGCCGTTGAGGCGCACGAGCGTGTTGTCGGAGCACACCGCGCCGTTCGTGCAATCGGCGCCGCTGAACGGATTGCGCGTGCGCGCGAGGAACGTCGAACCGCTGCTCGTCGTCGTCGGGCGAGGCACGGGATTGCCGCTCGCGGCGCTGCCCGGCGTGCGGCAGGTCGCCGACTCGTAGTTCCAGTAGACGACGATGCCGGACGGGTTCGCGACGACGTTGCAGTGGCTTGCCGTGATGAACAGCATGCTGCGGTCGTTGGCGGTGTTGTTGACGAGCGAACCGGTGCAGGTGTCGGTGCCCGCGATCGTGTACGCGCCGACCGATCGACGCGGGTTGTTCCATGGATCGGACGCATCCATGCAGGCGACGTCCATGTTGCATGCGCCCGACTGGATCGCGTCGGGCGAGCAGGCGGACTTGCCGTCGCCGGCGACATGGATGCCCGGCTGCTGGTAGCCCTTGCTGTGCGTGCCGAAGCCGCGATAGCCCTGGTTGATCTTGCCGAGCACGAGGTCGACCTGGCTGCGTTCGCTGGTCGCGACGTCGAGCTCGACCATGACGTCGGTCGACGCGATGATCGGCGTCCACAACTGGCCGAGCGCGTTGTGCGAGGCGGCGTCGTACGGACCTGCGAGCTGGGCGTGGTCCTTGCTCGCGTAGATGTAGACGCGCGCGCTCGCCGGGACATGGAAGCGCGTGAAGCCGAAGTTGAGCGAAGCGGCGTCCTGCGCCTGCACGCGATAGCGCCAGATGCTGCGATCGCCCTTGCGTTCCCAGGTGCCGCCCGTGCGCACGTCGATGCCGCTGTCGTGCGCGATCGCGAAGCGCATCGGTTGGCCCGCCGCTTCGCGCACGGCGTCTTCCTCGGCGATGGTCTTCAGGTCGAGCGCACCGAAACGCGCGGTGGCGACTTCATCGATGGACTTCAATCCGGCGCCGAAACCCGCCGGAGCGGCGCCGCCCGCTGCTGCGGCTGCGACACCCGTTGCGAGCGCCAGCACGGCGGTGAGGTATTTGTACTTGAGCATGTGCATCCCCATCAGCCCAGACAAGAAGTTCCCCTGTCCGGCGAGCCTAGCACCGCCTTCACCACAATAAAACCGCCGCTGGAACGAGGCCTGGCGCCCGTGGGCACCGCGCGCGGATGCGCTGGCAAAGCCGCTTGCGCGCGGCTAGTCTCGCCGCTTCGCCGCGACGGACCGATCATGCGACCGATCCACTTTCACGCCGAGCATGCCTGGCTCCCGGACGGGTTCGCCGCCGGCGTCGACTTCGCGGCCGGGGCGTCCGACGACGGCGCGTGCGTACTGCAATCGGCGCGCATCGGCGCGCCCCGCGGCGAGTCGACGCCGCTCGGGCGCATCGTCGTGCCGGGCATGCCGAACCTGCATTCGCATGCGTTCCAGCGCGCGATGGC
>DASTSE010000139.1:0-19992 GCA_035760865.1 Dokdonella sp. | reverse complement strand
CCGTCGACGCCGCCGCCGCCGAGCAAGCTGTCGTTGGCCGCGTTGACGATCGCGTCGACGGCGAGCGAGGTGATGTCGGCTTCGATGACGCGCAAGGGAAGGTTCATCGCGGGCGGCGCCGGCGTCGAGTCGTTGCTAGGTTCGCGATCCATCGCTCACCCAGCAACCCGGCCTGCGCATCCTGCCGCGGCGCGTTGAAGCGCGTTGGCGATCCGCCTAACGGCCCGGCCCGTGGCATCGAACGCATTCCGCGCCAAGGCTTTGGTTTTGATGAGATTCCCCGGTCATTGTTGCACCGCAAACATCTTGTACCGACAGGTATTGAAATTATACTGCCTAGGACATAATATTCGCAGCAATGATGATCCAGACAACCGACAACACGTTCGCTTACCTGCTGCACGACGTCACGCGGCTCATGCGCAAGCACTTCGATCGCCGCGCGACGCGGCTCGAGCTGACCCGTGCGCAGTGGCGCGCGCTCAAGGTGATCCGCCGCCACGAAGGCCTGAGCCAGACCGAACTCGCCGACTACCTCGACATGGAGCCGATCCCGGTCGGTCGCGTCGTCGACCGCCTCGAGAAGACCGGCTTCGTCGAACGCCGCGCGGATCCGGCCGATCGCCGGCGCTGGCGCCTGCACCTGACTGCGAAGGCGCACGCGATCGTCGACGAGATGGAAGTGATCGGCGCGGGGCTGCGCGAAGACGCGCTGCGCGGCGTCGCGCCCGCCGATTTCGACGCGCTCGTGCGCGTGCTCGCGCAGCTCAAGGACAACCTGCTCGCGCTCGACGACGGCGCGACCGAAGACCAACGAGAACCGTCATGACCGACCAGCAACCGCAGATCGACCCCACCACGACCGCAGCGCCGCGCAAGCGCAGTTGGCTGCGCACGACGCTCTGGATCGCCGGGCCCGCGCTCGTGCTCGGCGCCGGCGCGTGGTTGTACCTCACCTCCGGGCGCTACGCCTGGACCGACAACGCCTACGTGCAGGCCGACCGCGTGACGATCGCGCCGCAGGTCGGCGGTCGCGTCGCCGAGGTCGCCGTGCGCGAGAACCAGGTCGTGCACGAGGGCGACGTGCTGTTCCGCATCGACCCGGAACCGCTGCAGATCGCGGTTGCGCGCATGCAGGCGCAGGTCGAGTCGGTGCAGAGCCTGCTCGACGCCGCGCGCAGCGGCTACAACGCGGCCCGGGCCGACGTGCGCTCGTCCGCAGCCGACCTCGACTACAAGCGGCAGCAGTTCGAGCGCATGAAGGAGCTGCGTTCGCGCGGCCTCGTCGCGCAGGCTGCGCTCGACGATGCCGCCAACAACCTCGCTGCCGCGCGCGCCAAGCAGGACTCGAACAACGCCGCCCTGAGCAAGGCGCAGAACATGCTCGGCGGCCTGCCGAGCACGCCCGATGAGCAGCTTGCCGGCTACAAGCTCGCGCTCGCCCAACTCGCGCAGGCCAGGCTCGACCTCGAGCACGCGACCGTGCGTGCGCCGATGGACGGCACGATCGGCAAGACCACGTTGCGGCCGGGCGACTTCCTCGCCGTAGGCCAGGCCGCGATGCCGCTGGTCGCGGACACGCTCTGGGTCGACGCCAACTTCAAGGAAACCGACCTCACCCACGTCGCGGTCGGCCAACCCGCGACGATCGAAGTCGACACGTTCCCGGGCCGCAAGTGGCAGGCTCGCGTCGCTTCGATCAGTCCGGCGTCGGGTTCGGAGTTCTCGCTGCTGCCCGCGCAGAACGCGACCGGCAACTGGGTCAAGATCGTGCAGCGCATTCCCGTGCGCCTCACGCTCGACGACGCGCCGGAGGACGGCATGATCCTGCGCGCGGGCATGAGCGCCGTGGTCGAGATCGATACCGGCAGGCAGAACTCGGTGATCGGCCGCTGGCAGGGCCGCGAGCCGCAACCACGAACGAGCGTCGCACGGGCGCCGTGATCCCGCGAACCGGCCGCACCAAGACGGCCCTCTTCGCAACCCCGAACCGAACGGATATCCACCATGTTTCGTGAGCAGAGCTACGACCCGCTGACTGACGCTGCCGCGTGGCAGCACGCCGCGCCCGCGTCGACCACGGCGTCGTTCGACGTCGAATTCGCCTTCACCGACCGCACCGGCGAGCTGTCGCCGGTGTACCGCGAGATCGCGCGCCGCATCGCGCGCGAGGCGTACACGCGCCACGCGAGCACGCTCGGCGACGCGCTGCGCTGAGAGCGATCGTGGGCACCGCCGTCGCCACCCATCGCGAAGTCGCCAACCGCGGCCTGCTGGTCGTGTCGGTGATGCTCGCGACCCTCATGCAGGCGCTCGACACGACGATCGCGAACGTCGCGTTGCCGAACATGCAGGGCACCCTGTCCGCGACCCAGGACCAGATCTCCTGGGTGCTGACGTCGTACATCGTCGCCGCCGCGATCGCGACCCCGGCGACGGGCTGGCTCGCCTCCGTGATGGGGCGTCGCCGACTGCTGCTCATCGCGATCGCGGGCTTCACGTTCGCGTCGGTGCTGTGCGGCATGGCGAACGGCATCGGCGCGATGGTCGCATTCCGCCTGCTGCAGGGCCTGTTCGGCGCCGCGCTCGTGCCGCTGTCGCAGTCGACCCTGCTCGACGTCTACCCGCGCGAGAAACACGGCGCGGCGATGGCGCTGTGGGGCATGGGCGTGATGGTTGGCCCGATCCTCGGCCCGCCGCTCGGCGGCTGGCTCACCGACAGCTACAGCTGGCACTGGGTGTTCCTCATCAACGTGCCGATCGGCGCGCTCGCATTGTTCGGCGTCGCGGCGAGCCTGCCGACCGACGAGACGCGCGCCTCGCGCTTCGACTGGCGCGGGTTCGCGTTCCTCGCCGTCGGCATCGGTGCGCTGCAACTGTGCCTGGACCGTGGCGAACAGCAGGACTGGTTCGGCTCGCTCGAGATCCAGATCGAGGCCGCGCTCGCGTTCCTCGGCTTCTACCTGTACGCGGTGCACTGGAAGTTCAGCGCGCGCCCGTTCGTCGACCTCGGGCTGTTCGCCGACCGCAATTTCCTCGCGAGCAACCTGTTCATCTTCGTGCTCGGCGTCGTGCTGTTCGCGACGATGGCGCTGCTGCCGCCGTACCTGCAGGGGCTCATGAACTATCCGGTCGTGACGACCGGCCTGCTGCTCGCTCCGCGTGGCGTCGGCACCCTCATCGCGATGATGCTGGTCGGTCGCCTGCTCGCGCGCGGCGCGGACGCGCGCGTGCTCGCGGGCGTCGGCATGCTGCTCACCGCGTATTCGCTCTGGACCATGACGCGTTTCAACCTCGACGTGCCGCAGTCGACGATCGTCGCCACCGGCGTCGTGCAGGGGCTCGGCCTCGGCCTCGTGTTCGTGCCGATCTCGACGATCGCGTACTCGACCCTGCCGATGGCGGCCCGCACCGAGGCCGCCGGCATCTTCAGCCTCATGCGCAACATCGGCTCGAGCGTCGGCATCTCGATCGTGATGACGCTGCTGTCGCGCAATACCCAGATCAACCACGCCGAGATCGCCGAGCGCGTGTCGCCGTTCGGCGACCATGCGGCGCAGCTCGCGGCGACGCTCGGCCACGGTGGGACGAATCTCGCCGTGCTCAACGCCGAAGTCACGCGCCAGGCGAGCGCGATCGCGTTCCTCGACGACTTCTGGCTCATGATGGTCATGACGGTCGTGTCGATTCCGTTGTTGCTGCTGTTGCGCCCGCTGAAGTCGCAGGGCGTGCCGGCGACGATCGCGGCGGATCATTGAGCCGCGCGGCGGCATGCGCTACGCGCACCGCCCAACGAACGTGCCGGGCGATGTCGCAAGCGGATCGAGCACGACGCGGCAGGGCGGGTCGAGCACCCGGTGCAAGCCCCGCCGCCATCCGGGTGCGGCCGAGGGCGCATACCCTCCGCGGCGATGGCATGCTGTTCCAGCCCTCATCCTCAGCCCTCAGCCCTCCCATGGCCACCGATCCCGCCACGCTGCCGCTGCCCCGCCTCGATTGCGGCGTCGCGCTGCTGCGGCCCTGGTGCGCGGACGATCTCGACAGCCTCGTCGCGAACGCGAGCCATGCCGACGTGTCGCGCGGCCTGCGCGACCGTTTCCCGTATCCGTACACGGGCGACGATGGACGCGCCTGGCTCGCGCGCGCGGTCGACGAGTCCGATCGCGCCTGGGCGATCGAGGTCGACGGTGCGGCGGTCGGTGGCGTGAGCCTGCATCCGGGAACCGACGTGCATCGTCATTCGGCCGAACTCGGCTACTGGATCGGCCGCCGCTACTGGGGCCGAGGACTCATGACCGCGATCATCGCGGCGTTCGCGCCGCGCGCGATGGCGCAGTTCCGCCTGCATCGCCTGTACGCGACCGTCTACGCGAACAATCCGGCCTCGATGCGCGTGCTCGAGAAGGCGGGTTTCGAGCGCGAGGGCGTGCACAAATCGGCCGTGGTCAAGCGGGGCGAACTGCTCGACATCGTCATGTACGCGCGCGTGCGCAGCGCACTCGATGCGTCGGCGGATGCGCAGGGATCTGCGACAATGGCGCTGCCCGCGGACGGGCATTGAGCGGACCACGATGACCAAGGACACGCGATCGGATTCTCCCTGGGCCGGCGCCAAGCCGCGCACGGAGCGACCGTCGCGGCGCGAGCGCGAACGCCTCGCGCAGGCAGTCCAGCGGCGACCGCCGTCGCCTTCGGGCGCAGGCGACGAACGACGTCCCCCGCGCGGCGAGGCACCGCGCGAACGCGGTGGGACACGTCCGCCTGCGGCCGCGGATGGCGCACCGACGGCGTCGCGCGAGGCGACTTCGCGCGAACAGCGCCTGTACGGGCTCAACGCCTGCCTCGCCGCGTTCGCGCGACGGCCCGATGCGCTGCGCAAGGTCTACCTCGTCGAAGCGCGCATCGGCGCACTCAAGGCGGTACTCGCGTGGTGCGTGCAGCGGCGCATCGGCTATCGCGTCGTCGCGTCCGAAGACCTCGATCGCCTGACCGCATCGCGCCACCACGAGGGCGTGTGCTTCGACCTTTTGCGCCCCGAGCCGCTGGCGCTGTCGGCGCTGCTCGACATGCAACCGAGCGCGCCTGCCGCGTCGCTGCTGCTCTGGCTCGATGGCGTCGGCAACCCGCACAACCTCGGCGCGCTGCTGCGCAGCGCGGCCCATTTCGGCGTCGGCGGCGTGATCGTGCCCGCGCAGGCGGGCCTCGACGTTTCCGGCGCCGCCGCGCGCGTGGCCGAAGGTGCGGCCGAGATCGTGCCGCTCGTGCAGGCGGACGATCCGCGGCTGGCCCTGCGCGAGCTGCACGCACGCGGTTACGCGCTTGCCGCGACCGTCCCGCGTGACGGCACGCCGTTGTTCGCGACGACGCTGCCGCGACGCCTCGTACTCGTGCTCGGTGCGGAAGGCGAAGGAATGAGCGACGCGATGATCGGCGCCGCCGACCTGCGCCTGACCATTCCGGGCAGCGGCGCGATCGAGAGCCTCAACGTCGCCGCGAGCGTCGCAGTGCTGCTCGGCGAGTACTGGCGCCAGTCGCATCCGGGCTGATCGCGGGCTCACCGGCGCGGGTCATCGTCGCGCAACACGCCGCCCGCAGGCTGACGGGCCTCGCTGCACGGAGCCTGGCCATGAATGCGGTCGCGATGCCCCTGCCGTATGCGCGTAGCGATGGCGGCGCCGGCTGGCTGCGGTCCTTGCGCGTCGCCGCGTTCGCGTTCGCGTTGTCGCGCGGCGTCATCTTCGCAGTCTGGCTGCTCGCGACGCAATTGCAGCTCGGCTATCCGCCCGGTCGCGAACAGCTTGCGCTGCCGCGGGCGCAGGTCGGTCCGCGCGAGATGGCCGAGACCTTGCGCGACTTCGCGCTCTACAACGACGGCGGCTGGTACGCGACGATCGTCGAGCACGGCTACGAGCAGCGTCCGTTCGATACCACGCGCGCCGCCAACTGGGCGTTCTTTCCCCTGCATCCGCTGTTGTGGCGCGCGTTCGCCGGCATCGCCGGCGACGTGCGCGTGGCCGGCTTGCTGCTCGCGAACCTCGCCTTCCTCGCCGCGCTCGCGGTGCTGCACCGGCTCGCACTCGCGCTCGGCCGCGATCCGCCCGCGGCCGAACGCACGGTGCTCGCGCTCGCGCTGTTCCCGGTCAGCTACTTCGCCGCATTGCCGTGGAGCGAAGCGCTGTTCCTGCTCGTGTCGGCAGGTGCATTCCTCGCCGCGCTGCGCGGGCGCTGGGGTTGGGTGGCCGTGCTCCTCGCGCTGGCGAGCGCGACGCGCCTTGCCGGCCTGTTCCTGCTGCCGGCGCTCGCCGCGTGGATGTGGCCGCGCCGGCGCGTGCTGCCGCGGCACGCATGGCTCGCGCTCGCGTGCGCGCCAATCGGCCTGCTCGCATTCATGGTCGAGCTGCACGCGGCGAGCGGCAACGCGCTCGCATTCAGCGGCATCCAGTACGCGTGGGGGCGCCATCCGGGCTCGCCGCTCACGCCGTTCGTCGACGTACTGCAGCAGCCGCGCCTCGCGATCGAGGACTGGAACTTCCGCTACCTCAATCTCGCCGCCGCGTTCGGCGGCATCGCCGCGTGCTCCGCGTTGTGGCGCCGGCGCGCGCCTTCGCTCGCGCTGTTCCTCGCACTCGGCCTGCTCGCGCCGCTCGTGACCGGTACCCTGATGTCGCTCGCGCGCTACCTGTTCGGCATGTTCCCGCTCGCGCTCGCGCTGGCGGACGCGACCGCGAACCGCAGCGTCGAGCGCGGCTGGTTCGCGGTGTCGACCGCGCTGCTCGCGCTGATGTCGGCCGCGTTCGCGCTCAAGATGACCTTTGCCGGCGCCTGACGCCGGCCAACGCCCTCATGCGCGCGTTCATTCGTGCTCGTTCGCCCATGCGCCCGGCTTCGAGCCGAAGTTGCCGTCGGCCTGTGCGGCGAGATACGCGGTGACCGCATACGCGGCGACGTTCTGGCGCAGTTGCTGCGGATCGATCTTGTCGAGCGTGTCGTTCGCGGTGTGGTGCCAGTCGAAGTAGCGCGTCGCGTCCTGGTGCAGCGACACGGCGGCCATGCCGACCGCGTGCAGTTCGGAGAGGTCCGAGCCGCCGTTGCCGGGTTCGTTGGCGGCGTACTCGATGCCGAGCGGCTGCAACACGGCGGCGATCCGTGCGATCGCGTCGTGCGCAGCGGGCTTCACGCTCGCGGTGATCTTCCAGATGCGATCGGCGCCGGCGTCGGATTCGCTGCCGAGTACGGCCTTGGCGATTTCGGCCTTGTGCGCCTGCGCGTAGGCCTTGCCGCCGAACAGGCCGGACTCCTCGTTCGCGAACGCGACCACGCGGATGCTGCGCGCAGGGCGCTTCGGCAGGCCCGCGATGACCTTCGCCGCGCCGGTCGCGATCGCGACGCCGGCGGCGTCGTCGATCGCGCCGGTGCCCGGGTCCCACGAATCGAGGTGGCCGCCCATCACGAAATACTCGTCGGGCTTCTTCGAGCCGCGCAGCTCGCCGATCACGTTCGCGCCCGTGTACTGGCCCTCGATGCCGCAGTCGAGCGCGAGACGGATCGTGACCGGCTTGCCGGATGCGAGCATGCGCTCGAGCAGGTCGGCGTCGGGCGCCGACAGCGCGGCCGCGGGGATCGGCGTTGCGCCGGTGAAGTTGGTGACGCCGGTGTGCGGCAGGCGGTTGCTGTCGGTGCCCGCCGAGCGCAGCAGGAACGCGGCGGCGCCCTTGTGCGAGGCGATCGCGGGACCGCCGGTGCGCACCGCCGAGCCGATGCCGTAGTCGTGGCCGTCGCGGTAAGGCTGCATGCGCGCGCCGACGAACACGATCTTGCCGTGCAAGGTCGCCGGGTCGGCGGCTTTGAGCGCGTCGAGGGTGGGGAAACCGACGACTTCGGCTTCGAGGCCGCCGGCGGGCGTCGCCGCCGAATAGCCGAGTGCGGCGAGCGCGAGCGGCTGGGCATGGGGCGCGAGGATCTCGCCGTGCTCGCTGCGACGAACCCATTTCGGATAGGTCACCGGTTCGGTCCACACCCGGTCGAAGCCGAGTGCGTGGAACTTCGCGATCGTCCACTCGCGCGCCTTCTCGTCGTTGGGTCCGCCGGCGAGGCGTGCGCCGACCTCGGTCGTGATGCCGGAGACGAACTCGTACGCGGTGTCGTCGGCGAGCGCGACGTCGCGCAGGTGGGCCGCCGTATCGAGGTCGGCCGCGGCGATCGTGGTCGGCTTGTCCGCCGCGAGCACGGGCGCGGCGCACAGCAGGAAGGCGAGGGCGAGCGGGCGCAGGCGAAGCATGGCGGTACTCCGATCGAGGCAAACCCGAAGTATGCGCCGCCTGTCCGGCGGCGCAGCGGGCCAAACGTCACGGAAACGATGGAACCGCTTGCGCCAGTCGCCGCCGCCCGGCCGCCGGACGCGGCGATCAACCCTTCTTGAGCAGGTCGCGGATCTCGGTAAGCAGGACGACTTCCGCCGACGGCGGCGCGGGTGCCGCTTCTTCCTTGCGCATCATGCGGTTCATGACCTTGACGACGACGAAGATCGCGAGCGCGACGATGATGAACTGGATGATCGTGTTGACGAACGCGCCGTACTGCAGCGCGACCTCGCCCTTGCCGTCGGGGCCGGCCGGATGCAACACCCACTTGTAGGCGGAGAAGTCGACGCCGCCGATGAGCATGCCGATCGGCGGCATGATGACCTGGTCGACGAGCGAGGTGACGATCTTGCCGAAGGCGGCGCCGATGACCACGCCGACGGCGAGGTCCATCACGTTGCCGCGCATTGCGAACGCCTTGAACTCCGAAAGCATGCCCATTGCGGTCTCCTCCATCGGGTCGGATCGCGCCGATACGGCGGCGCGTGCACTTTACCGCGATCGCGCGCCGCGCCGCGTCGCGCTGCAGCAGATCGCGCGGATCAGACGATGCGCCCGTGCAGCTCGGCGATCCCCTCGAGCCGCGCATGCACGTGATCGCCACGTTGCAGCGCGGCAACGCCGGCCGGCGTGCCGGTGAAGACGAGGTCGCCGGGCGCGAGCGTCCACAACAGCGACAGCTCGTGGATGATCGCGGCGACGTCGAACACCATGTCGGCGATGTCGGCCTGCTGGCGCAGTTCGCCGTTGACCTCGAGCGAGAGGCGCGCGCTGCGCGGATGGCCGACGTCGGCGACCCGATGCAGTGCCGACGCGGGCGCGGAGTCGTCGAAACCCTTCGCCGCGTCCCACGGGTGGCCCTTCACCTTCGCCGCGGCCTGCAGGTCGCGGCGCGTGAGATCGAGGCCGACGCCGTAGCCGAACACGCAATCGAGCGCGTGTTCGCGAGCGATCGCATGGCCGCCGCGCGCGAGCGCGACGATCATCTCGACCTCGTGGTGCAGGTCGGCCGTCGCCGGCGGGTAGGCGATGTCGCCGTCGTCGGCGACGATCGCATCGGCCGGCTTCATGAAGAACATCGGCCGCGCGCGCTCGACGCTCGCGCCCATCTCCTTCGCGTGGTCGGCGTAATTGCGGCCGATGCAGTAGATGCGGCGGACCGGAAAGCGCATGTCGTCGTCGGCGACGGGCAGGCTCGGCACGAACGGCGCGGCGATGGCGAAGGTCATGGCGGTGATCCGCGGCGGCGATCGCGGCAGGATAGCAGCGCTCAGCGCGCGCCGCGCCGCTCGCGCCGGCGCACGAGCTTGAGCCCCGACCAGGTCGCGTCGATCGCGCAGACCTTGACGTCGACGAGGCCGAGCGGCAGCGCGAGCTCGCGCACGCCGTCCTCGACGACGTCGCTCGCGACGCCGGAGCCTTTCTTCGGCCACGACACCCAGAGGGTGCCGTCGTCGGGCAGCCGCGCGTCGAGCGCGGCGAGTTCGGCCGCGAGCTGCGCACGCGTGGTGACGAACACGTGCGCGAGATCGAACGCCGCGCGTGCGCCGACGAGCCGCAGCCGCTCCGGCTCGCCGCCGACGAGGGTCGCGTAGTCCGACGGCGCGTGCCGCACGAGCACGCGCAGCTCCGTCGCGAGACCGAGTTTTTGCCAGACCGGTTTGCCGGAATAGCCGGCTGCGGCTCGTGACATCTGTCATCTCCGCTGCGTGACCGCCACGGCTTGTCGGGCCGGGGTCGAGGCACCAGTCTATGGCAGACTTGAACGCTGTGCGTCTTCGCGGGAGCGGTGCGGGATGGAGAAGTCTGACCTGTTGCAACAATTGCGCATCGATCGCACTGCGCCGACGCCGCGCGCCCGTGGTGGTGCCGGCGTGTGGATCGGCGCGGTCGTCGGCGTGCTCGTGTTCGGCCTCGCGGTCGGCGGCGGCTGGTGGTTCCTGCGCGACGCGAAGGCGATCGAAGTGGAAGCGGCGACCGCGAGCGCGCCGAGCGCGGCGGGCAGCGGCCCGCTCGCGGTACTGCAGGCGACCGGTTACGTGACCGCGCGGCGCCAGGCGACCGTATCCGCGCAGATCACCGGCACGCTCACCGACGTGTTGATCGAGGAAGGCGAGCGCGTCGAGGCGGGCCAGGTACTCGCGCACCTCGAGAACACCGCGCAGAAGGCGCAGCTCGCGCAGGCCGAAGCCGGCTACCGCGCGGCGCAGGCGCAGCTCGCCCAGCTCGCCGTGCAGCTCGCGCAGAGCAAGCGCGACGTCGCGCGCGCGGAGGAACTGGTCGGGCGCAAGCTCGTGTCGAAGCAGGCGGTCGAACTCGCGCGCACGCAGGTCGACGCGCAGACGGCGCAGCTCGAATCGCTGCGACGCCAGGTCGACGTCGCCAAGGCCGCGGTCGACGGCGCGCAGGTGCAGCTCGACTACTGCACGATCCGCGCGCCGTTCGCGGGCGTGGTGATCGCCAAGGCGGCGCAGCCGGGCGAGATCGTGTCGCCGCTGTCGGCCGGCGGCGGCTTCACGCGTACCGGCGTCGGCACGATCGTCGACATGGATTCGCTCGAAGTCGAGGTCGACGTCAACGAGTCGTACATCAATCGCGTCAGCGCGAAGCAGGCGGTCGAGGCGGTGCTCGACGCCTACCCCGACTGGAAGATCCCGGGCCACGTCATCGCGATCATCCCGACTGCGGACCGCGGCAAGGCGACCGTGAAGGTGCGCGTCTCGATGGACCGGAAGGACGCGCGCATCGTGCCGGACATGGGCGTTCGCGTGTCGTTCCTCGAGGACTCGAGCGCGCCCAAGGCCGCCGCCGCAGAGCCGCCGAAGGGCGTGCTCGTGCCGTCGGCGAGCATCGTCGAGCGCAACGGCCGCAGCGTCGTGTTCGTGCTCGACGGCGATCGCGCGCGCATGCGCGCCGTCACGCCGGGCCAGACCTACGCCGACCAGCGCCTCGTCGAAGGCATCGGCGTCGGCACGCGCGTCGTGCGCGAGCCTGCGGCGGGGCTCGCCGACGGCACGCGCATCGCGATCAGGAAGTAGCGGCACCGGCACGACGACGCCGCCGCGGCGGCGCCGCAAACAGGCAGGGCGGGCACGACCCGCTGCAAGCGCGGGCGACGTCCCGCGATCGCGCGCCGAGCCGGCGCGACCACGAACGACTGCAAACCGAGGACTACCGTCATGGCAAACCTGGTCGAGATCCGCAACGTCAGCAAGGTCTACGAACGCGGCAAGCAGAAGGTCGAAGTGCTGCACCACATCGAGCTCGACATCGCGAAGGGCGACTTCCTCGCGCTGATGGGGCCATCGGGTTCGGGCAAGACGACCCTGCTCAACCTCATCGGCGGGCTCGACTCGCCGACCGACGGCAGCATCAGTGTCGGCGGCGAGCGCATCGATCGCCTCGGCGAGGGCGCGCTCGCGAAGTGGCGTTCCGAGCACGTCGGCTTCATTTTCCAGTTCTACAACCTGCTGCCGATGCTGTCGGCGCAGAAGAACGTCGAGCTGCCGCTGCTGCTGACCAACCTGTCGGCCGCGCAGCGCAAGAGGAACGCGAGCATCGCGCTGCAGCTCGTCGGCCTCGCCGAGCGCGCGAGCCACAAGCCGACCGAGCTCTCGGGCGGCCAGCAGCAGCGCGTCGCGATCGCGCGCGCGATCGTGTCCGATCCGGACCTGCTCGTCTGCGACGAGCCGACCGGCGACCTCGATCGCCAGTCGGCGGAGGACGTGCTCGGCCTGCTGCAGACGCTGAATCGCGAACACGGCAAGACGATCATCATGGTCACGCACGATCCGAAGGCGGCCGAGTACGCGCGCCAGACGCTGCATCTGGACAAGGGCACGCTCGTGGAACAGCAAGGGTTGAGGGTCGAGGGCTGAGGGCAGTAGCCCCACGACCTCCGTTCGCAGCTCATCCAGCCCTCAGCCCCAAAGAGGCGAAGCTATGAAATACCTGCACCTGATCTGGGCGGCGCTGTTCCGGCGCAAGACCCGCACGATCCTCACCCTGTTGTCGATCATCATGGCCTTCCTGCTGTTCGGCCTGCTCGACGCGGTGCGCGTCTCGTTCGCCGAGGCGGGCCAGTCCGCGAACGGCGCCGAACGCCTGCAGACCGGCGCGAAACTGTCGTTCATCCAGCCGTTGCCGAAGAGCCTGCAGCAGCAGATCGCGGCGGTGCCCGGCGTCAAGGACGTCGCGCACGCGAACTGGTTCGGCGGTGCCTACCAGGACCCGCACAACCAGATCTTCACGTTCGCGGTCAGCGACAACTACCTCGACGTCTATCCCGAGGTCGAGGTCGATCCGGCCGAGCGCAAGGCGTTCGACGCGACCGCCGACGGCGTGCTCGTCGGCGACATCCTCATGAAGAAGTACCACTGGAAGGTCGGCGACCGGCTGCCGCTGCAGTCGCAGATCTTCCCGAACAAGGAAGGCAGCAAGAACTGGAGCTTCCAGATCGTCGGCACGATGAAGTCGAAGGACAACAAGGCGTTCCAGAGCCAGATGATCGTGCTGCACTGGAAGACCTTCGACGAAACCACGCCCTACAACCGCGGCGCGGTCGGCTGGTACGTGAGCCGCGTGAACGACGTCAACCAGTCGGACCGGATCGCCAAGGCGATCGACGCGCTGTCGGCGAACTCCGACCACGAAACCAAGACGCAGACCGAGCAGGCGGCGACGAGGAACTGGATCAAGCAGATGGCCGACATCGGCCTCATCGTCACCTCGATCATGGGCGCGGTGTTCTTCACGCTCGTGCTGCTGACCGGCAACACGATGATGCAGGCGGTGCGCGAGCGCACCAACGAGCTCGCCGTGCTGAAGACGATCGGCTTCTCGAGCCGCAAGGTGCTCGGCCTCGTGCTCGCGGAATCGGTGTTGCTGCTGCTGCTCGGCGGACTCGTCGGCCTCGCGCTCGTCAGCCTCATCGGTGCGGCACTGCCGGCGATGAGCGGCGGCATGATCAATGGCGCGCACGTCGGCGCGAAGAGCTGGGGTCTCGGCGTCGCGCTCGCGACCGTCATCGGCCTCGTCGTCGGCGCGGTGCCGGCGATCCGCGCGATGCGCCTCAACATCGTCGATGCGCTGGCCGGACGCTGAAGGAGAATGGCATGAAATTCCTGATCGGACTTCTCACGTTCCTCGCCGTCGTCGCCGGCGTCGTCGTCTTCCTCGTCGTGCCGTGGCAGGCGTTGCTGCTGCTCGTCGTGCTGCTCGGGCTGTGGATGGCGCTCACGCGGCGCGGTCGACAGGCGGCGTCGGTCACCGCGATCGGCGTCGCCACGCTGCGCGAGCGGCTCGGCTCGTCCGCGGTCATCGTCGTCGGCATCGCCGGCGTCGTCGCCGTGCTCGTCGCGATGCTCGCGATGGCGAACGGCTACCGCGAGACGTTGCGTCGCACCGGTGGCGACGACACCGCGATCGTGCTGCGCGGAGCATCCGCGTCCGAGGTCTCTTCAGTCCTCGGCCATGATGCCGCGGTCGTCATCGCCCAGGCGCCCGGCATCGCGCGCGACGAGCAGGGCCGGCCGATCGCGTCGCCCGAACTCGTCGTCGCGGCGAACCTGCCGATGAAGGGCGGCAATCCCGAAGAGGACTTCGGCAGCGTGCAGTTGCGCGGCATCGGCGAGATGGCGTGGAAGCTGCGCACGAACGCGAAGATCGTCGCCGGGCGCAAGTTCACCCCGGGCCTGCGCGAACTCGTCGCGGGCAGGGGCGCGCAGCGCCAGTTCGACGGCCTCGAGGTCGACCACGAGATCAAGCTCGGCAACCAGCTCTGGAAAGTGGTCGGCATCTTCGAATCGAAGGACGCGATGGAATCGGAGCTGTGGGGCGACGCCGACGTGGTCGGCCCGACCTATCGCCCCAACGGCGCCAACAGTTCGACCTCGGTGTTCGCGCGCCTGACCGGCCCCGAGGCATTCGAACCGTTCAAGGCCGCGCTCGTGTCCGATCCGCGCCTGCAGGTCGACGTCGACACGACGGTCAACTACTTCAGCAAGCAGTCGGAGGGCACGTCGAAGGTGATCACCGCGATCGGCATCGTGGTCGGCGCGATCATGGCGATCGGCGCGGTGTTCGGCGCGCTCAACACGATGTTCGCCGCGGTCGCGACGCGGGCGCGCGAGATCGCGACGTTGCGCGCGATCGGCTTCCGCGGCCTGCCCGTCGTCGTCGCGATCATGCTCGAGACGATGCTGCTCGCGCTCGTCGGCGGCGTGCTCGGCGGACTGATCGCATGGCTCGTGTTCAACGGCTACACCGCGTCGACGCTCGCTGCGGGCACGACCGGCCAGCTCACGTTCGAGTTCGCCGTCGCGCCGTCGGTGCTCTGGACCGGCCTCAAGTGGGCGCTCGCGATCGGCTTCATCGGCGGCCTCTATCCGGCGCTGCGCGCGGCGCGGCTGCCGGTCACGACGGCGCTGCGCGAGCTCTGAGCGGTTGGCCCGCGGGCGACCCGTTCTCCGTCCGGGGAGCGGGTCGCGCCGGCCTCGCGCGCGTCGTCGTCGCGTCGGCGCGCGAGACGACGGCGCACGTTGCGGATGCGGAGGAGGCGCATCGCCGCCCGGTCCGCCGCGGGCGGTGGCCGCCCGGCGAACCGGCCGACACGCGATCCGCTCCGCCCATGGCCTTACCTCGACCGGCCTCGCGGAGTATCGTTTCGCCCGCCGCGTCATCGCGAGGAGACTTCCCATGCCGTTCCGCTTCCACCGCGCCACCGTCGCGGCGTCGTGCCTGTCCGTTGCTTTCTCTGCGCTCGCGCAATCGGCGCCCGCCGACCGCCTCAGCCTCGAATGGCGCCTGCTCGGTCCGTTCCGTGCAGGCTGGGGGACGATGGCGAGCGGCGTCGCCGACCAGCCCGATACGTTCTACTTCGGTGCGGCCGGTGGCGGCGTGTGGAAGACCGTCGATGCCGGCGCAACGTGGCAGCCGGTGTCGGAAGGCCTCGCGTCCGCGCCGGTCGGCGCGATCGCGGTCGCGCCATCGGATCCGCGCGTGCTCTACGTGGGCATGGGCCATCCGGAACCGCGCTACGACATCGCTGCGGGCGACGGTGTGTACCGCTCCGACGACGGCGGCGCGCACTGGCAACACGCGGGACTCGAGGCGACGCGGCACATCGGCGCGATCCTCGTCGACCCGAGCGACGCGAACACCGTGCTCGTCGGCGCGCTCGGCCACGTGTTCGGCGCGAACGCCGAACGTGGCGTGTTCCGCAGCACCGACGGCGGCCGCCACTGGACGCACACGCTCGCGATCGATGCCGACACGGGCGTGGTGGATCTCGCGGCCGACCCCGCGCAGGCGAACATCGTGTTCGCGGCCGCGTGGCAGGCGCGCAACTGGCCGTGGCTGAGCTACTTCACGCCGATCGAAGGCGAGGGCAGCGCGATATGGCGTTCCGACGACGGCGGCGTGCACTGGCGCAAGCTCGGTGGCGAAGGCTGGCCGGCCGGCAAGCTCGGCCGCATCGGCCTCGGCGTGACGCACCTTCGCGACGGCGCGACGCGCGTGTACGCGTCGATCGATTCGGAAGACCACGGCGGCCTCTACCGCTCCGACGACGGCGGTGCGCACTGGCAGCGCGTGAACGACGCGAAGGCCGTGAGCACGTGGTACGAGAGCCGCCTCACCGTCGCGCCCGACGATCCTGACACGCTCTACACGGTCGGCCAGTCGATCCACAAGTCGACCGACGCGGGCAAGACGTTCGCGATCATCAAGGGCTCGCCCGGTGGCGACGATTACCATCACCTGTGGATCAATCCGAAACATCCCGAGCGCATGGTCACCGCGAGCGACCAGGGCACGGTCGTGAGCGTCGACGGCGGCAAGAGCTGGAGCGACTGGTACAACCAGCCGACCGGGCAGTTCTATCACCTCGCCGCGGATGACCGCTTCCCGTACTGGATCTACTCGGGCCAGCAGGATTCGGGCACGGTCGCGATCGCGAGCCGCAGCGACTATGGCGCGCTCTCGTTCCGCGACTGGCATCCGGTCGGCGGCGACGAGCGCGACTACGACCTGCCGGACCCCGAAGACGCGAACATCGTCTACGGATCGGGCCTCGGCGGGCGCATCTCGCGCTGGGATGCGCGCACCGGCGAAGTGCAGAACGTGTCGCCGTGGCCGGTGTCGAGCTACGGCGCGCGCGGCACCGACGTGAAGTACCGCTACACCTGGTTCACGCCGATCGCGTTCTCGGCGAAGGCGCCGTACGCGCTCTACGCGGGCGCGCAGGTGCTGTTCCGCTCCACCGACCGCGGCGAGCACTGGCAGGCGATCAGCGGCGACCTCACCGGCAAGCGCGACGGTGCGAAGGGCTGCACGGGCGACGTGCCGGTCGCGCGTGCGAGCGCCTGCGGCTACGGCGTGATCTTCAGCATCGCGCCGTCGCCGCGCGACAATGCCGAGATCTGGATCGGCACCGACAACGGGCGCATCCAGCTCACGCGCGACGGCGGCGCGCACTGGGGCGACGTCACGCCGAAGGCCGTGCCGGATTGGGGCAAGGTGAGCGCGCTCGACGTCTCCGCGCTCGAGCCAGGCACCGCGTACGCGGCGATCGACAATCATCGCCAGGACGATTTCTCGCCACGCATCCTGCGCACGCACGACTACGGCAAGACGTGGCACGCGATCGCAGACGGCCTGCCGCGCGATCATTTTGTGAGTGTGGTGCGCGCGGATCCGCAGCGTAGGGGCCTGCTCTACGCGGGCACCGACATCGGCGCGTACGTGTCCTTCGACGACGGCGCGCAGTGGCAGCCGCTGCAGCAGAACCTGCCGGTCGCGTGGGTGCGCGACCTGCTCGTGCACGGCAACGACCTGATCGCGGCGACCCAGGGGCGCGCGATCTGGGTGCTCGACGATGTCGCGCCGCTGCGCCAGATGGCGGAGCTGCGTGCGCAGGGCGGCTCTGCTTTGAACAGTACATTCCTGTTCACGCCGTCGCCCGCGTACCGCCTGCGCCGCAGCCAGAACCGCGACACGCCGCCGCCTGCGGATACGCCGCTCGGCACGAATCCGCCGGATGGCGCGATCCTCGACTACCGCCTGCCGCACGCGGCGAAGGGCGCGGTCGCGATCGAGATCCGCGATGCGCAGGGCACCCTCGTGCGCCGGTGCGCGAGCGACGCGGTGTCGCCGTGGCGCAGCGCGGAGCGCTACTTCGCTGCGGAATGGGTGAAACCCGACGCGAAGCCGGCGACGGCCGCGGGCGCGCATCGTTTCGTCTGGGACTTGCGCGCCGCGCGCCCGCACGCGATCAGCTACGACTACAGCATCGCCGCGGTACACGGACGCGACACGCCGCTTACGCCGCAGGGCGTGATGGTGCCGCCGGGCCGCTACGATGTCGCGCTCATCGTCGACGGCACGACCTTGCATACACCGCTCGAGGTGAAGGCCGACCCGCGCAACCCCGCGAATGAAGGCGATCTGCGCGCGGCGATCGCGTTCGCGCATGAGCTCGGCGCGTCGCTCGATCGCGCCTACCTCGCCTACGGGCAACTGCAGGCGCTGCGCACGCAGCTCAATGCGTTGCGCAAGGGCGACGGCGCGCTCACCGGCGACGCGCGCAAGTCGATCGACGCGCTCTACGACGCGACCACGCCGCTCGTGTCCGGCGCCGGCGCGGACAAGCCCGGCATCGCGACCATCAGCGGGGTACTGTCGTCGCTCTACACCGACGTCGAAGGCGCCGACCGCGCGCCGACCGAAGCGCAACGCGCGGTGCAGGCCGACTACGACGCACGCCTCGATGCATTGCTGCAGCGCTGGCAGGCACTGCGCGATGGCGACGTGAAAAAGGTGGATGCGCAGCTCGTCGCGATGGGCAAGCCGGCGATCCGCTTGCCGGCGATCGATGAGATCCGGCTGGAAGGAGCGGGCGAGGCGAAGGACTTGCCTTGATCGCCTACGACGTCGCCGGACGCGCCGTCATCCCCGCGGATGCGGGGGATCCATCGTGCTCCTGACGCCATTGAAGCACGGAAAAAATGGAGTCCCGCTTTCGCGGGAATGACGCGCCTTTCGGCGGATGCCGGCCGGCGAAAGGGGACGGTGGTCGCCAAGGCGACGACCTCCGTCCCTTCGAATTGCGGGCGGGCGCGAGCGCGTTCTCCTCTATCCCGCGCCGTCGAAGCCATCGGTGAAGATCGTGTCGCCGCCACTCTGGACCGCAAACAGCCACAGCGGTGCACCCTGGGCGGGCGTTGTGGCCCAGGTGACGTGGTACGTACCCGCGCCCGCGACTTCGCGGACGGCGACGGCGCATTGCACGGCGCTGTTGGGCGGCAGGTCGACGAAATTCTCGATGAGCGTGAAACCGTCGCCGGGGACGGCGGAGTGGTGCAGGCCGGTGGCGTCGCCCCACCAGAACGCGACCAGCGTCGCGGGGCCGGTGGTTGTGACATCGCCGCTGCGCAGCGACGTACCGGCATCGGGATAGTTGACGCTCGAATCCTGCAGCAGGCCCGCATCGCCTACTTCGATGAAGGGTATGGTGATCTCGCCGGCGGGCACGCCGTTCTTCACCACGGAGACGGTGTGCGTCGCGCCGCCGGTCGCGTGCAGCACGAGATACGCGGTGACGTCGAACTGGCCGTCGTAGCCGCGATAGAACACCGGATCGCCGAAGCGGACCCACGTGTTGCCGTACGTGTCGGTCGGCGGTTGGTCGTTGGCGGTGTAGCCGGCGCTGAAGGCGATCAGTGTGCTGCCGGTGGCCGCCGTGGCGATCGGTGCGGTGGTCGCGATCGATGGACCGTTGCCGTCCTCGTGCGCGAGCAGCGTGTGCGAGCCGAGAGCGCTGGCGTGGCAGGGCGCAGCATCGGCGACGATCGCCAACACCGCGGCGATGCCGCACGCGAGCATGGCGGGGCGAAGAGCGATGCACATGCGGATACCTCGATTCGGGGAACGGTGCCATTGTCGGCGGCGGGTCGAGCAGGAGCCGTGTCGCAGTTTCACGACGCGGAATGCGTCGCCAGCCACAGCGTGACCACGAACTGCAGCGGCCGGTAGATGTAGAGGTTGACCGCGATCATCGCCGCGATGAGCGCGGCGCTGGACACGATCGTGCGCATCCAGCCGGTGCGGTATGCACGGTGCAGCATGAGTACCGCGTAGAGCACGTAGAGCGAGCGCGCGATCCAGTCGAGCACCGACGGCGACAGCGAGGCGAGCGGCGGCATGCGCTGCGCGAGCCCGTAGACATGCACGAGCGCGGTGACCATGACCAGTGCGAACGCGAAGTAGTGCAGGGCCACGACGAAGTGCTCGGCGTAGTAGAGGTGTCGGTCCGCGTAGAGCAGCATGAGCGCGAGCGCGACGAACGGCAGGTGCAGGATCACGAGCGCCTTGCTCGCCTCGTCGGCGCGCGCGTCGTAGCGTTCGCGCAGCGTGCGATATCCGTCGCCGTGGCGATCGGGATCGAGTCGGGCCGCTTCGCGGTCGACCCAGGCTTCGGTCCACGCGGCGTAGAACGCATCGTTCCTCGCGTAGTCGCTCGCGTCGGTGCCGGGGGCGGCCGCCGCGATCGCGATGCGAGGCGACACGTGCCGGCTGAACTGCATCGCGTAATCGCCGTGCAGTGGCGCGATGAAGTAGACGACGTTGACCGCGA
>DASTSE010000138.1:0-9463 GCA_035760865.1 Dokdonella sp. | reverse complement strand
CGATCACGACCTTGTCGATGCGGTTCGCGCGCGCAAACGCGCATGCGGCCTGCACCGCGTACTGGTGCAGGCGCATCTCCTGGTTCAGCGGCGGGTCGGGCCAGCGGATGTTGAGGCCGCCCGCCGGCAACGCGAAGTCCTGCGGCAGCACGATGTCGAGCTGGTGCGGATTGACGTTGACCGACGCCGACGACTCGACCGTCTCGGCGATCGTCTTGAAGCCGACCCAGCGCCCGGTGAAGCGCGACATCGCCCAGCCGAGCAGGCCCATGTCGAGGATGTCCTGCACGCCGGCCGGGTTCAGCACCGGCATCATCGCCGAGACGAACTCGAGCTCGCTGCCGTGCGGCAGGGTCGACGAACGGCACGCGTGGTCGTCCGCCGCGAGCGCGAGCACGCCGCCGAACTTCGAGGTGCCGGCCGCGTTGCCGTGCTTGAACACGTCGCCGCAGCGGTCGACGCCGGGACCCTTGCCGTACCACATCGCGAACACGCCGTCGTACTTCGCGCCCGGGAACAGGTTCGCCTGCTGCGTGCCCCACACCATCGTCGCGCCGAGATCCTCGTTGAGGCCGGGCGTGAATTCGATGCTCGACGCGGCGAGGTGCTTCTTCGCCTTCCACAGCTCGAGGTCGAAGCCGCCGAGCGGCGAGCCGCGATAGCCCGAGATGAAACCGGCCGTGTTCTGCCCGGCCGCGCGGTCGCGCATCTGCTGCATCAGCGGCAGGCGCACGAGCGCCTGCACGCCGGACAGGTAGATGCGGCCTTCGGTACGCGTGTACTTGTGCTCGAGCGTGTACTCGCGATCGATCGCGGGCGCGAGCTGGGTGGCGGGGACGGACATGGCGGCTACCGGCGGACGGGTCTGGACAAGAGCGGGATTGTAGCAGGCCGTCCACGCCGCAGCCGCCGCACGACCGCGGGCGCCCGTAGTTGATCCAGATCACCGGGCGCGTGCCGGCGGCGCCCCACACTGCGCCGCCCTTTCCGCATCCGTCCGTACATGGCCACCGAACTGTTCCGCAGCGACGATCACCTGTGCATCGCCTTCACCGACCTCGTGCGCGGCGACGACGGCGTGCAGGCCAACCAGTTCCTCGTCGTCGACGGCCGCGAGTCGGCGCTCATCGATCCGGGCGGCGCGCTGCTGTATACGCCGCTCAACATGGCGCTCGCCGCGTACGTGCAGCCACGGGATCTGACCTGGGTACTCGCGTCGCACCAGGACCCCGACATCATCGGGTCGGTCGACAGCTGGCTGCTCTACACCGGCGCGCGCGTGGTCTGCTCGCGCCTCTGGGGTCGCTTCATTCCGCACAGCGTGCCGCACTACCAGAAGAATGCGGGCAGCGACCGCTACCTGCTGCTGCCCGACGATGGTGCGCGCATCCCGCTCGGCGGCAGTCACCTGCTCGCGGTGCCGGCGCACTTCCTGCACAGCGTCGGCAATTTCCAGTTCTACGACCCGGTCAGCCGCATCCTGTTCAGCGGCGACCTCGGCGCCTCGATGGTCGGCGCGGACACGCCGTACGCGCCGATCGCGGATTTCGACGCGCATGTTCCGCGCATGGCCGCGTTCCATCGTCGTTACATGGCGTCCAATCGCGCATGCCGCTGGTGGGCGCGACGCGCGCGCCGGCTCGACATCGACATGATCGTGCCGCAGCACGGCCTGCCGATCCGCGGCAAGGAAAACATCGCCCGCTTCATCGACTGGATCGAGCAGCTCGCCTGCGGCGTCGACCTGCTCGAGGAGCACGTCGACGCGTTCTGACGATCACCCCTTCGGCATTGCGCGGAACGGGAACGCCTGCTGCGCGCGCCAGCCGTCCGGCATGTAGTCGCCGACCACGCCGTACCTCGCCGGCAGCGGCTTGTGCGCGGGCACCTTGACCGCGGTGCCGAACAGGTAATCGAGGAACGAGTAGTGCGCCGCGTAGTTGCGGTCGATCGCCTCGTCGTCGGACGAGTGGTGCCAATGGTGGAAGTCGGGCGTCACGATCAGGTACTTCAGCGGTCCCCACGGCAGGTGCACGTTGGCGTGGTTGAGCACGGCCTGGAAGCCGACCACGATGATGTAGGTGTTGATCACCGCCTCGCTGAAACCGATCACGAACAGCGGCGCGAGCACGCACACGCGCGTGAACACGATTTCGGCCACGTGCTGGCGCGAACCCGCGAGCCAGTCCATCGTCTTCGCGCTGTGGTGCACCGCGTGGAATTTCCACAGGAACGGGATCTCGTGGTACGCGCGATGCGTCCAGTACTGCGCGAGGTCGGCGACGAGGATGCACAGCAGCAGCTGCGGCACGAACCACAGGCGCTGCACGGCGAGCTGGAAGTCGTGGCTGACGAGCCAGGCGAAGCCGTGGTGGATCGTGAAGTTCACCGTGAGCAGGATCAGGCCGACGAGGAAATGGTTGACCGCGAAGTGCTTGAGGTCGGTCTGCCACTCGGGCCGGAACACGGTCTGTTCCTTGTGCAGCGGGAACAGCTTCTCGATCGCGACGAACACGACGGTCGAACCGAGCAGGTCGAGGATGAACCAGTCGAGGCCGATGTACGGCGTATGGTCGGGGAAGTCGCCGACCGGCACGCGCGAGCCGCCGAACGCGACCGCGACGATCACGAACCCGAACGCGACGAGGTTGAGGTTGCGCCGGATGCCGAGCACGAGGTTCGCGAGCGACAAGCCACCCGCGACGAGCAGCGCGACGAACATGAGCTGGCGCAGCGCGTCGACCGAGTACTGGTGTCGCAATTCGGGCGTGGTCAGGTACTCGGGAAAATGGAATGCGAGCACGCCGAGCAGGCAGAGCACGCCGAGCGCGAACGCGACGATCGTCGCGATCGTGCCCTGTCCGAACCTGAGCGGACCGCTGCCGGCGAGGAAGCGCGCGGTGTCGTCGACGGTCGCGCGCGCGACTTCGATGTGCGCGTCGATCGCGTCACGCACGACGTACGGCGTCCGGCTCACCGACGGCTTCGACATGCTTGCCCCCTCCACCTTCGAACGCGACCGATCCCTGTCGGCCATTGTACCGGCCGCGTACGTCCGCGCAGCCCGGGCGGGACCCGGCCGCGGTGGAGGGGAACACGGCGGACCGGTACGCCGGCGTCACCGCGGCGGGGCAGGCCCGGATGGCGCGGCCGGCTCGTCGCGGGCTCGCGCATTGCGCTGCAGCGCGCGCAGGCACGCCAACGCCTCGGCGCCGCGATCGGCCGGCACGAAGACATGGTCGTGATGGATCGCCGCGAACACGTTGCACGCGATGCCCGCGTCGGCCAGCGCGCGCGAGAACGCCGCGGTGAGCCCGACGCCGTGCAGGTCCGATCGAACCGCGAGCGTGATCCAGGCGGCCGTGAAGCCGGCCAGTCCCGCGCGGCGCGCCCGCGGTTCCGGTACCACGGCCGTCACGCCTTCGGTCTCGCGAAACACCGCTACCGCATCGAGCGCCTCCGCGTCGCGCAGCGCGTCCACGCGCACGAACACGAACAGGCCCGGATTCAGCGTCGGCTGCAGCGACGCGAGCAGGCGGACCAGCCCGCCCGCTACTTCGCCCGCCCGTGCGATCGGCTCGTCGTGCACGTCCCCTCCCGCGTCGTCGTCCACGAGGCGCAGGCGGAATCCGAACACCGGCAAGGTTCCCTGCAGGAAATCGAGGTCCGCGGAACGCACGAAGCCGAGGCGCTCGTACAACGCCCACGCCGTGCCCATCGCCTGCGTCGTGTGCAGAACGACCTGGGCGTGTCCGGCCGACCTCGCGAGATCGATGCAGGCAAGGGTGAGCGCCTTGCCCACGCCCTTCCCGCGCGCGTCGGCAGCGACGCCGAGGAGGCGGATTCCGGATGCGTCGGTCACGCATGTCGCCGACCCGCCCGAGCCGTACTCGCGCATGTCGCCGAAGTAGACGACGCCGCCGAGCAGCCGCGCGTCCGGCCCGACCGCGACCAGCACGCGAACGCCGCGGCGGCGGGTGAACTCGCCGATGCGCGCGAGCATGTCGTAGTAGGCAGGCTGCTCGTGCGGGCCGGGGAAGCCGTCGAGGCTCGAATAGACCTCGACGAGCAGGCGCCCGAGCTCGGCCGCCTCATCGTCGGCAAGATCGCGGATGAGTGCAGCTTCGGTCATGGATGTCCTCGATGGTGGGCATGGACGTGTTCGCGCGACGTCCGCGGAATTCGGCCATTGTCGGTCGCGGCGCCGCGCAGCGGTTTGCAGCGGCGCCACGCGACTTGATCGGGACTCCGTCGGTGCGCGACGCCGGCGTCACGCCGCGGCGCGCTTGCGCCAGGCCGCGGGAGGTAGGCCGAACTCGCGTTTGAACGCACGGCTGAACGCGGCCTCGGACTCGTAGCCGCTGCGCGCGGCGACCTGCGAAATCGGGTCGCCGCCGAGCAAGGTCCGTGCTGCGCGCGAGAGCCGCCAGCGCAGGAGGTACTGCATCGGCGACTCGCCGACGAGGTCGGTGAACCGTTCGGCGAGCGCCGACCGCGACAGCGCGACGTCGCGTGCGAGTTCGTCGACGGTCCATGCCCGCGACGGATCGCCGTGCAGCAGCGCGAGCGCCTTGCCGACGTGCCTGTCGCGCAGCCCCGCGAGCCATCCGGCGCGGGTGTCGGCCTGCGATTCCACGTGCGCGCGCACCGCCTCGACCAGCAGCAGCTCGGACAGCTTGGTCAACGACGAAGCGGCGCCCGGGCGGTCCGAGGCCGACTCGTGCACGCCCGCGCGCAGCAGTTCGCGCACGAGCGCAGCGGCCGGCGTGGCGGCGATGTCGACGCGCAACATGCGCGGCAAGCCCTGGAGCAGCCCGCGCGACAGCACGCGATCGAACGCGACGTAGCCGCAGACGAAGCGCGTCGCCTCGCCCGGTCCGCCGAGCCGCAGCGTGGTGCAGGTCGGCCCGTCCGCGTCCGGCTCGGCCATCGCGGGCGCATCGAGCGGCAGTCGGTCGAGGTCGCTGCCGATGAGGTGGCGGTCGTCGTGCGCGAACAGCACGAGATCCCCGGCGACGAGCTCGAAGAGGTCGGCGCCGTCGTCGAGGCGGACCTTGCAGCGCCCTTCCGTGAGCAGATGGAACAGCGCGACATGGGCGTCGGCGGGCAGTTTCGCGCGCGCGCGGTCCAGGCCGAAGCGCGTGCGCACGCACCACGGCGCGTGGAATTCCGCATCGAGGAAGACGGCACCCGCGAGGCTCACCGATTTCAGGATGTCCGACAGCGCATCCATGGCGTTTCAGTCAATAACCGCGGCGGATCTGCGGGGCGGGAACGCCCGTGGGCTGCCGATACTAGCACTGCGATCCGCCGGCCATTCCCGCGATGCCGATGCGCGGCGCGAATCCCCTGCCCACCCTTCGGAGACCTCATCCATGGCTGTCACGACGAACGACATCGCGCCGGACCTCGCGTCCATCAAACGGCATCAGCAGGCGACGTGGGCGACCGGCGACTACGCGGTCGTCGGCACGACCCTGCAGATCGTCGGCGAGCAGCTCTGCGAAGCGCTCGAGCTTCGCGCGGGCAGCGCGGTACTCGATGTCGCCGCCGGCAACGGCAATGCGACCCTCGCGGCGGCGCGCCGCTTCTGCGACGTCACCTCCACCGACTACGTCGTTTCGCTGCTGGAAGCGGCAAGGAACCGCGCGGCCGCGGAAGGCCTCCGCGTCCGCTTCGAATACGCCGACGCGGAAGACCTGCCCTATGCGGATGCATCGTTCGACGCGGTCGTGTCCACCTTCGGCGTGATGTTCGCGCCGAACCACGCGGTCGCCGCAAGCGAGCTGCTGCGCGTGTGCAGGCCCGGCGGGCGCATCGGTCTCGCCACCTGGACGCCGGACGGCTTCATCGGCGAAGTGTTCAAGCGCGTCGGTCGCCACGTGCCGCCGCCCGCCGGCGTCGCGTCGCCGCTGCTGTGGGGCACGTCCGTGCACCTCGAGCGGTTGTTCGGCCACGGCGTCCGCTCGATCCGCAGCCAGCAGCGCTATTTCAACTTCCGCTATCGCTCCGCCGCGCACTGGATCGAGACGTTCCGCACCTACTACGGACCGATCAATCGCGCGTACGCGGCACTCGATGGCGAGCGCCAGCGCGCATTGACCGACGACCTCGCCGAGGTGCTCGCGCGGCACAATCGCTCGGACGACGACACGCTGCTGTTGCCGAGCGCGTACCTCGAAGTGGTCGCCGAACGCGCCTGACCGGCGAAGCCGCTCGCACGATCGGCGCGTTTGCGCTCAAGGCGCCTCGCCGCGCTGGCGCAGCTGCATGAACGCGCCGAGCGCGTCGCTCTCGCGTGGCGTCCAGCGCAGGCCCGGCTGGTCGAGCCGCCGCGCCGACTCGAGCGCGGCGAAGTAGCCGCCGTCGTCGATCCCGGCCGCCGCGAGCAGCAGCGCGGGCAGGTAGAACGCCGCGGTCGTCTCGCTCGCCGGCGCCGCGTCGGGATGCGCGGTGTCGAACAACAGCCACGGCACGGGTTGCGCGGGGCCGCCCTCGCCATCGTCGAAGCCGCTGCCCTCGTAGATGCGCGGCAGCGACGGCAGGTGATCGCCGTAGAACAGCAGCAGCGTGCGCCGCGATCGCCGCTGCAACGCGTCGGCGAGGCGACCGAGCGAATGATCGGCGTGGGACAGGTGGTAGAGGTAGCCGCGCAGGCGTTCGGCCGCGGCATCGCTCGCGCCCGCCGGTACCGGCTGGGCGGCGATCGCCTGCGGGTCCGCGTTCGGAAAACCCGTGTACGGACCGTGGTTCTCCATGCTGATCGCGAACACCAACGCGGGCGCGGGCGCCGCATCGAGGCGCTGCAGCACGTGGTCGACGAGTGCTTCGTCGCCGATGTACCAGCCCACGCGCGCGGCGTTGCCGAAGCTTTCCTGGCCGTCGAATTGGGCGAACCCGAGGTGGGCGAGCGCGGCCGCGCGGTTCCAGAAATCGCGCTCGTGCGGATGCACGGCGATCGTCGTGTAGCCGCGTTCGGCGAGCACGCTCGCGAGGCTCGGCACCGCGGTCGCGGTGAGCCGGAAGTACGGATACTGCACGTCCGGGAAATAGCGCATCGCGATGCCCGTGAGCACTTCGAACTCGGTGCGGATCGTGCCGCCGCCGTAGGTCGGCACCCACAGCTCGCCATGGCGCGACATCGACGCGATGCGGCGGAACTCGGGCAGCACCTGCGACGCCTCGAGTCCGCGCAGCCGCGCCGGGTCGAAGAACGATTCGCTCTGCACGATGACGATGTCCGGCAGGTCGGATGCGGCCGTCGCGACCGGCGGAGCAGCCGCGTGCTCCTGCATGAACCGGCGCGCGAGCGCGCGGTCGGGCTCCGGCAGCACGAATGCGGTGCGCCAGGCGTAGCGCAGCAGGGTCGCCGGCAGGCCGCTGTGCTCGGCGGATTTTGCCGGCGACCACTCGCGCCAGTCCGCTTCCTGCGCGGCCGCGTACACGTGCGACCACGGCGTCGCCCCGCCGAGCAGGCTCGCCCCGGCCGCGAGCACGCCGAGGCCGACGAGTGCGCGGCGCCATCCGCTCAGCCGCTGCCACGGCCGCTCCCAGCGCAGCAGCGCGGCGATCGCGATCGCGCATGCGAGCGCGGCGCCGATCGCCACGGCAGGCAGGTAGCGCAGCAGCAGCGTGCCGCCGTCGCCGAGGTGGCCGAGCAGGACGAAATCCGCGGGCAGCACGGGCGTGTCGAGCACGTCGAGCTTGATCGCGTTGGCGTAGTAGAGGAGGGAGAGCGGCAGCAGTGCGAGGCCGAGCGCGAGCAGCGGTCGTCGCGTCAGCGCGAGCAGCAGCAGCGCGAGCACGAGCGACGGAATCGCATTGGTCGCGACGGCGCCGGGAGCTGCGAGCGCAGAGCCTTCCGCGGCGAACGCGGGATCCATCCACGCGACGAGTGCGGCGGCGGCGAGCAGCGCGACGGCCGCGAAGCACGCGAGCGCGAGCGGCAGGCCGATGCGTGAGGACGCTCTGTGGGACGGATGAGCACGTGGCCACGCCATTTCGACCTTCGACTCCCGGCAAGCACCGTGGCGCAACGACGTCGCTGCACCGCACAGCATACACGCAGGCCGCCTTGCGCCGGCCGCGAAGGCTGCTCTACGCTCGCCGGATCGCCCGCGCCGCGCGGGTCGGGGGGATCTTCCAGATGATGCAGGCCCTGGGGCACGTCGCGTTCGGGCTGTTCGGCCTCGCCGTACTGGTGGGGATCGCGTTCCTGTTCTCGAAGGACAAGCGCGCGGTCGACTGGCGCCTCGTGCTCACCGGCGTGAGTCTGCAGATCGTGTTCGCCGCGATCGTGCTCAAGCTCCCGCTCGGCCGCGACGTGTTCAATGCGATCGCGACCGGCTTCGTGCGCCTGCTCGATTTCGTCCGCGTCGGCTCCGAATTCATCTTCGGCAGCTTCATGGACATCTCGAAGTTCGGTTTCGTGTTCGCCGTGCAGGTGCTGCCGACGATCATCTTCTTCGCCTCGCTGACCGGCGTGCTCTACCACCTCGGCGTCATGCAGAAGATCGTCAAGGGCATGGCCTGGGTCATCACGAAGGTCATGAACGTGTCGGGCGCGGAGACGACGAGCGTCTGCGCGAGCGTGTTCATCGGCCAGACCGAGGCGCCGCTGACGATCAAGCCCTACATCGAGCGCATGACGCAGTCGGAGCTCATGACCGTCATGATCGGCGGCATGGCGCACATCGCCGGCAGCGTGATGGCCGCCTACGTCGGCCTGCTCGGCGGCGACGACCCGGTGCAGAAGCAGTTCTTCGCCAAGCACCTGCTCACCGCGAGCATCATGGCCGCGCCGGCGACGCTGATGCTCGCGAAGATCCTCGTGCCGGAAACCGAGGAGCCGCTCACGCGCGGCACGGTCAAGCTCGATGTCGAGAAGACCACCGCGAATGTCATCGACGCGGCCGCGACCGGCGCCGCCGACGGCTTGCGCCTCGCCCTCAACGTCGGCGCGATGCTGCTCGCGTTCATCGCGCTGATCGCGCTCGTCAACGGCCCGATCCAGTGGTTCGGCGCGCACGCGTGGAGCGCCGACGCCGGTTCGTCGATCAATGCCTGGCTGAGCGCGAACGCCGGCCATCCGGTCGAGCTGTCGCTGCAGACGATCTTCGGCTGGGTCCTCGCGCCGATCGCCTGGCTCATCGGCGTGCCGTGGCACGACGCAACGCTCGTCGGCAGCTTCATCGGCGAGAAGGTCGTCATCAACGAGTTCGTCGCCTACGTCGACATGTCCAGGCACCTCGAACAGCTGTCGAAGGAGAGCCAGCTCATCGCGACGTACGCGCTGTGCGGCTTCGCCAACTTCTCGTCGATCGCGATCCAGATCGGCGGCATCGGCGGACTCGCGCCGAACCGTCGCGCCGACCTCGCGCGCTTCGGCCTGCGCGCGGTGCTCGGCGGTTCGCTCGCGACGTTCATGACCGCGACGATCGCGGGCGTGCTCGAGCAGCTCTGA
>DASTSE010000137.1:0-4188 GCA_035760865.1 Dokdonella sp. | reverse complement strand
GCCGGAGCGCTGCGGTCGACGAGGTCGGCGAGCAGCCGGTCCACTTCGGCCATGCGCACGCTGCCCGCCTCGCTGCTGCCGGCCAGCCGATCGCGCGCCGCGCGCGCGAGTTTCTCGCCTTCCGCGCGCTCGCCGCGTGCGGCGAGCACGCTGCCGTAGGCGGCGTCGGCCCAGGCCAGGAACGCGAGGTCGTCGGCGGAATGGGCGAGGTCGCTGCGGCTGTCGGCGAGGGTCTGCAGCGCCGCCGCGTCGCCGGCGCGCCATTCGGCGAGGCCGAGCATGAGCTTGGTGCGTCCTCGCCGCGGCAACTTCGCCGCGTCCAAGATCGAGCGCGCCTCGCGCAGGTGCACGATCGCGGCCGCATCGTCGCCCGCGTAGTACTCGGCCGTGCCGAGCGCGGACAACGGGATCGCGATCATCGCCGCACCCGGCTGCAGCGTCGCGCGCGCCTGTGCGACGGTCGCGGCGAGCGTCGCCACCGCCTCGTCGAGGTGGCCCGTGTACAGCTGCGCGAGGCCGAGCACGTTGTCGACGTAGATCGCGCGCGCATGGCCCTTGCCGAGCGTGCGCTCGAGCATCGCGTGCGCGCGCGTGGCGAGTTCCTCCGCCTGCGCGAAACGCTCCTGGTAGAGCGCGTCGCTGGCGAGGTTCATGAGGTCCATCGCGATGTCCGGGCTTTCCGGTCCTTCCGCGGCCGTGCGTTCGACGAGCGCGGCTTCGTGCATGCGCTGCGCCTCGGCACGGTCGCCGGCCAGGTTGGCCATCTTGGCCAGCCCGGTGAGCGCCTCGATGCGCTCCCTGCCGTAGGTCGCGCCGGCACCACGCAGGATCGCGTACGCCTGCTGGTAGGCCGCGCGCGCGGCATCGATATCGCCGCTCTCGCTCGCCGCGAGCGCGAGGTTGCCGAGCGCAACCCCGACCTGCGGGGCGTCGTCGCCGTGCAGCGCGCGCAATTGCGCGACGCTTCGGGCGAGCAGTTCGCGCGCGAATCCGGGCTCGCCGATGCGCGTGAGTACGTTCGCGATGGTCGCACGCAGGTTGGCCTGCACCTCGGGCGCATCGCCGAACTCGGCATCGACGCGTTGCGCGGCGTTGCGCAGTTGTTCCGCCGGCGTCTTGCCGCCGCGCTGCGCCTGGTACGGGTTGGCGTCCTTGAACAGCGAGGTGAGGAATGCCTGCGCGTGCTCGGCACGCGCGGCCATGCGCGTCGCGCGCTGCGCCTGCCACAGCGCGACGGCGGCGACCGCGACCAGGGCCGCGAACGCGATGCCGGCGACCGCGACCGCGGCACGGTGCCGGCGCGCGAACCGCGTCGCCGAGTAGACCAGGCCCGGCCGCACGATCGTCAGCGGCCGGTTGTCGCGCCAGCGTTGCAGGTCCTCGCGCAGCAGCGCGACCGACGCGTAGCGCCGCGCCGGCTCGTGCGCGAGCGCATGGGCGATGATGCGGCCGAGGTCGCCGCGCAGCAGGCGCGGCGCACTGCGCGGCTCCGCCGTCGCGGCATGGGTGCGCTGCGTCGCGGTGGCGGCGCGGCGCGCGAGCTCGGTGGTGGTCCAGTCGGCGTCGGCGCGGCCTTCGAGCGTCGGCAGGCGCTTGCCGCTGACGAGTTCGAACAGCAGCAGGCCGAGCGCATGGACGTCGGTGGCCGTGCTCGCCCGATCGCCGCGCAGCTGCTCGGGCGCGGCGTATTCGGGCGTGAACACGCGCGTCGCCGGCTGCTGCCCGGTATCGGCGTCGAGCACGAGCGCGATGCCGAAGTCGAGCAGCTTGGCCACGCCGTCGGCGCCGACGAGCACGTTGGACGGCTTGAGGTCGCGATGCACGACGAGCTGCGCGTGCGCATGGGCGACCGCGGCGCAGACCTGGTCGAACAGCAGCACGCGCCCGGCGATGTCGAGCGCGTGCCGCTCGCAGTAGTCGAGCAACGGCTCGCCGTCGACGTACTCCATCGCGAGCCAGGCGCGGTCGCCGTCGATGCCGGCGTCGACGAACGCGGTGATGTTCGGGTGCGCGAGCGCGGCGAGCACGCGACGTTCGCGCGCGGCGAGGCCGGCCACGCGCGCGGCATCGCCGTCCAGCAGCTTCAGCGCGACGTGCTGCACGAAGTCGGCGCCGTGGCGTTCGGCGAGGTAGACCACGCCCATGCCGCCGCTGCCGATGCGGCGCAAGAGGCGGAACGGACCGAATCGACGATCCGGCGGCGGATCCTCATCGAACGCGGGCAGCAGCCGCTGCAGCGGCGCGTCGAGCGCTTCGGTGCGCGCACGCTGCGCCGAGCCGACGAGCTCGCGCGCCGACGCCGCGAGCGCGGGATCGGTCGCGGCGAGCCGTACCAGCGCCTCTTCCCGCTCGTCGGCCGGCAGCGCGTCGAGTCGATCGACGAGCGCACGCAGCTCGCGCCAGCGGTCCGCTTCGAACAGCGGCGGCAGGGGCTCGCTCATGAGACGGCGCGCCGGGCGCGCAGGGCGTGGTCTGGGTCGTGCGGCACGTGCGGTCCCGTCGGTCGGCCGCGTCCATCATCGCATTCCGGCGGGCCGGCCGTCCGCAGGCTACAGGTCCCGTGCGACGCGGAAACCGACGCGAGCGCTGCGCGTGTCGGTGCGCGCGGCGATGCGGAACGCCGAACGCACCTGGTCGGGGTCGCTGCCCCATGAACCACCGCGCACGACGCGCCGTTCGCAGCCCGGATTGACCCAGGCCGAGCTGTCGCGCGGCGCGCGCGTGTAATTGTCGTGCCAGCAGTCCTCGACCCATTCCGACACGTTGCCTTCCATGTCGAACAGGCCATAGCGGTTCGCCGCGAAACTGCGCGCGGGGGCCGGGCCCCAGTAACCGTCGCTGTAGTGCGGAAACGCGTCGGTCCAGCTGCGCTTGCTCGGCGAGCGATCCCCTTCGCCGGTGAAGTTGCCGACCACGCGGTCGGGGTCGCCGTCGCCCCAGCTGTAGCGCATCGTCGAACCCGCGCGCTCGGCATACTCGAACTCCGCCTCGGTCGGCAGGCGATAGCGCTTGCCCGTGCGCGCGGACAGCCACTCGAGGTAGGCGTTGGCGTCGTTCCACGACACGTTGATGACCGGCAGGTTGTCGTTCGCGCGCTCGCCGCGATAGTCGTTGCGCCAGCTCATGCCGCGACGATCGGCGATGCGCCCGGAACTCTCCTCGTAGACCGCGGCCGAGCCGAACTTCTCGGCCTCGCTCACGTACTTCGTCGCGGCGACGAACTCGCGGAATTGGCCGACCGTGACCTCGCCCTGTCCGAGCGCGAAACCGACCGCGATGCGCACGCGCCGCTGCGGTTCCTCGTCGTCTTGGTGGCCCGACTCGTCCGCGGGCGAACCCATGACGAACTGCCCGGTCGGCACGACCACGAGCGCGGGCGCGGTGCCGTCGATGTCGAGGAAACGGTCGCGGATGACCTCGCCCGGCGCGAGGCTCGCGTACAGGCGCGCATTGCGCAGCCGCAGGTTGAACTCGTCGATGCCGGCCAGATCCGGACTGATCCCGAGCGCACGCCGGGCGAGCTGCTCGGCGAGGTCCGCGTTGCCCGAGTCGAGCGCCGAGCGCGCCTGCGCGAGCACGGTTTCCGCGCGCTGGCGACGGATGCCGTCGACGCGCGAACGCGTCTCGAGCAGCGGTTGCGAACCGGGGCGGATCGCCGACGCGGTGGCAAGCGTCGCGTCGGCACCCGCGAAGTCGTCCTGCGCGGCCTGCGTCAGCGCGCGGTCGAGGAACTGGCGCTCGATCGTCGCGAGGCCCGCGTCGGCGAGGCGGTTGCCGGGGTCGAGCTTCATGACCTCGCGATAGGTCGCGAGCGCATTGTCGCGATCGTCGCCGGCCAGCTTGCCCGCCTTCACCTGCGCCGCGGCGTCGGCGAGCAGCGGCACGATCTGGTGCAGCGTCTTCACGCGCGCGCGCAGCGCAGCCAGTTCGTCGTCCGGGTGCGGAAGATCGACGTACGCGGCGAGGTAGCGCTGCGCGGCCGGCTCGTCGCCGCGCTCGACCGCGGCGAGCGCCCAGTCGCGCACGGCGCCGCCGATGCGCTCGAGCGCGGCTTCCGCGTCGACGTTGTTCGGCGCCGCGACGAGCACTTCGCGGTAGAGCGCGACCGCGTTGGCGTTCTTCGGTTCGAACAGCGCGCCCTTCTCCTCCGCGCTGCGCGCGCGCTTGAGCAGGGCGGTCACTTCCTTC
>DASTSE010000136.1:0-5269 GCA_035760865.1 Dokdonella sp. | reverse complement strand
GCGTGCGCGGCATCGTCGAGCGGTCGCCTCGCGTGCCGCGGGCGCGCCCGGTCGATGGCCGGGGCCGGCGCGCGCCGATCAGCCCGCGACGGCGTGCATCGCCCCGCGTCGCGCGAACAGCCTGCGCAACAACCAGTGCTTGAGCCACTCGCACGGGCCGCGTTCGATCACCGCGTACGACAGCGCGGCGAGGGCGATGGACAACGTCGTCATGAGGAAGATCGCCGCTGGCCCGCTGCGCGGGACATGGTCGAAGCGGACGGCGGCCTTAGGGAGGATGCCCAGCACCAGCGGGTGCAACAAGTACAGCGAAAAAGACATGTTGCCGAGCCCGACCAGCCAGCGCGGCACGGGCATGACGATGCGTCGGCTTGCCATGCTGTACACCAGCAGCAACGGCGCCAGCGAAAGACCCCAGTGGGCGATTCCATGCCCGACACGCCATTGCGTGGCGTACTGCAGCACCACGCACGCCGTCACGACGAGGCACAGGATCCTCAACACGCGCGCATCCTCGATGGCATGGCGCGATCCATGGAGCATGCCGATGACGACGCCGGCGACGAACATCAGGACCAGCGGATGGGTCATCAGGTCGAGGTAGTGCAACCCGAACCGATGTGCGTTGCCGGAACCCGCCAGGCCGGCCCAGTCCGCGGCCGTGGCGAGATGGCCGGCGCAATACGGCAGCAGCAGCAGGGTCGTTGCGATCCAGGCGAAGAACGCCACCCAGCGCCATCGCGCGAACAGCATCGACGCGCCGAAAATCGCGTAGAAATACATTTCGTAGTTGAGCGTCCAGCCGACGCCGAGCACAGGAAAGCCATAGATGGGCGCGACGTCCGACGGCGCTCCCGCCGTGGGTATGAACAGCAGGGAATGCAGGAGCCACGCACGCTTTGCGGGGTCGTACGCGAACGCCTCGGCATCGGCCCTGCACAGGACGCAGAGCGCGAGCGCGACGATCCACAACGGCCAGATGCGGCTGACGCGCTTGATCGCGAATGCGGCGGCGCTCTTCCACGAGCCGTCACTGGCGCGCGTCGTGTGCACCATGATGAAGCCACTGACGAGGAAGAACAGGTCGACGCCCATCGACGCTCCCGGTCCGAACAGCCTGCCGCCGATGCCGGTGCCGTACGGACCGAGATAGATGCTCGCGTGCCAGAGGACGACGAGGAGCGCCGCGATTCCGCGCAATGCCTGCACGAACTCCAGCCGCGTCGTGGACGGGGCGCGGTAGCCGCCGCGCGATGGATCGCGCTCGCGCATCGCGCCTACGTTCGCCCGAGCGAGCGAACGGCGTCCGCGAGCGGCACGAGGCTGTGCTGCCAGGTGACGATCTCGCGGATCGACGCATGGTTCGCCGGTACGCCGGGCGTGTCGCGATCGAGCATCGCGCGCAGCGAACGCCGGAACGCATCGGCGTCCGCAGCGACCGTGATGGTCGGCCAGCGCGCGGCGTCGCCGTAGCCGCGCAGCGCGTGCGGTGTCGCGAGCACGGGGCGGCCGCTGTAGATCGCTTCGGCGGTCTTGAGGTTCGAGCCGCCGCCGGTGGTGATCGGCAGCAGGATCACGTGCGCGCCGCCGATCAGCGCGACGAGGTCGTCGCGCTCGATCTCGCCGGGCGTGACGAGGCGCGGCTCGTCGATCGCCGGCCAGGCGCGATAGACCGGGTGCGCGCGCAGGAAATTCACGACGCCGCCGACGACGACGATGCGCTCGTCCGGACGCAGGAACGCGAGCGACGGCGCGAGCATGCGCCAGAAGCCGTCGGCGTTGGGCGGATGCGCGCTGCCGACGAACACGGCGTAGCGGTCGATGCCGAGGCGACGGCGCACGTCGGCGACGCGCTGCGGGTCCGCCTCGAACGGCGCGATCGCATTGTGCGCGACCACCCACGCGCGCGCCTGCGGCGCCTCGTCCATCGCGCGCAGTTCGGCCAGTTCCTCGTCGGTGCAGGCGACGACGAGATCGGCATGGCGCACCGCCTCGCGTTCGAGCCGCTCGACGCGCGCGACGGCGTCGGCCTGCATGGCGTCGCGCGTACCGCCCGCACACTCGTCGCGCTTGAGCTTCCACTCGATGTTCTGCGAGGAATAGACCAGGCGCGGGGGCGGGGCGCCCGCGGCGACGCGCGCGTCGATCCAGCGCCGCGCGGCCGGATACAGCCACGGCTGTTCGAACGCGATCGCATCCGGCGCGAGCCGGTCGAGCGTGCGCGCGAACGCACGCCAGATCGGGCCATCGTCGTGCGCGATGAGTTCGCCGCTCTGCAGGTCGACGAAGCGCGCGAGGCGCGGATCGAACGCGGCATGGTCGGCCGGCAGCACGAGGTCGTCGCGTTCGAGATCGGCCGGCCGGTAGTCGCTGCCGTGGATCGCGGCGACGGTCGCCACCTCGAACCCGGCGTCGCGGTAGCAGGCGCGGATCGCCGCGCAGCGCAGCTGCCCGCCGTGGCGCGGCGTCTTCAGCGGATAGGTCGTGAGCTGGACGATGCGCTTCACGACCCGGTCCTCGCGGCCGCGAGCAGGTCCTTCGAGAAATCGGTCCAGTGCCGCGGTACGTAGGTCGAGCGGATGCGCGACTCGGCGCCGGCGCGTGCGTCCGCGTCGTCGAGGTAGTGCGCGATCGTCTCGCACCAGCGCGGGAAATCGAACGGATGGATCGACGGACACAGGCCCTGGGTGGCCTCGCGCAGCGCGGGCGCGTCGGACACGATCGCGAGCTTGCCGTAGGCGAGGCTCTCCGTCGCGGCGAGACCCCAGCCTTCGTAGATCGACGGGAACACGGTGAACGCGCAGCGCCGGTACAGGTGCGCGAGCAGCGCGTCGGACACGTGATGCAGCATGACGATGCGTCCCGCTTCCCACACCTCGCTCGCCTGCATCTCGGCCCAGAGGTCGTTGACGCCCCAGCCGAACATGCCCACCACGACGAGCGTCGGGCACGCTTCACCGCGACGGCGGTGCAGCTCCTTCCACACCTGCAGCAGCATGCGATGGTTCTTGCGTGTCTCGAACGTGCTCACGTACAGCACATAGTCGCGCTCGGCGAGCGTGTCGAGCGCGGCGCGCTCGTCATCGCCGAGCGCGTCGACGTCGGCATCGCGATGCACTTCCGGCGTGGCCAGGTGCACGGTGCGGATCGGCGGCACATCGAACAGCCCGACGCGGCGGTAGAACGCGGCGAGATCCGCGTTGGACGTGTCGGAGATGGCGAACACGACGTCGGCGGTGTGCGCGATCGTGGTGAAATGCTCGGCGAACGGCTGCTTCGCGCTGCCGGCGTACTCGGGAAAATCGATCGGTATCGTGTCGTAGCACGCCTCGACGATGCGCACGCCCGTGCGCTGCTTGAGCCGCCAGGCGTGGATCGCGCCGTGGTGCCATTGCAGCCCGATCGAAAAGAACAGGTCCTGCGCCGTCGGCTCGATTCGGCGCGAAACGTCCGCCGGCGCCTGCGGCTGCGGCACCGGAGCGGCGCCCCGCGACGCCTTCTTCGTGGCGCGATGGCGCACGAATGCCGCGTGGTGTTCGGCCAGCACGCGGCCGAGGTCGCGCAGCAGCGGGTAGGCGGCCGCCGGCACGAGCTTCGGGCCGCGCGCGGCGAGCCAGTCGAACAGGCGTTGCACGCGGCCGCGCACGGGCGCCGGTGGCGCGACCGGCGTGCCGATCGGCGTGACCGGCTCGGCGCGGCACCAGCCGTCGTCGAGGATCGCGCGCGCGCGCGCGGGCTCGATCGCGCGGTACTCGCCCGCGGCGTCGATCTCGCAGAACACCGTATCCGGTTCGTGCAGCAGGCAGTAGCGCGCGAACTCGCGCTCCACGCGCACGATGCCGACCGGCGGCCGGCGCCAGCGGACGCTCGTGGTGAGGTCGATGTAGATGCGTGCCACGCCGTCAACCCGCCTGCGCGCCGACGACGCGCTCCACCTGCTCGACCAGGCGCGCGCGCACGCGCTCCTCGCGGTAGTTCGCGAGCACGTACTCGCGACCCGCGGTGCCGATGCGCGCGCGCTCGCGCGCGTCGAGCGCAGCCACCCGGCCGATCTTGCCGACGAGGTCGTCGATGCCCTCGTAGTGGAAGCCCGCGCCGGAGCGTTCGATGTGCTCGCGCATGACGTCGCAGCGCGCATTGACGATCACCGGTGCGCGCTGCGCCATCGCCTCGAGCGTGACGATGCTGAAACTCTCGTACTGCGACGGCAACACGAACGCGGTCGCGCCGGCCATGAGTTCGAACTTGCGTCTTTCGTCGACGAAGCCGAGGTACTCGATCCACGGCTCGCGCGGCAGGCCCATGTTGTCGATGCCGGTGAGGACGAGCGAGAGTCCGCGGACGGCGACGCGTTCCATCGCGCGCACGAGTTCGTCGCAGCCCTTGCCCGCCTCGATTCGGCCGCAGTACAGCAGGTACGGGCGCGTGCGCGATTCGGGCGCCGCCGATTCGCTGTGTTCGACCGCCATGCCGATCACCTCGCCCTCGCCGTACCCCCAGATGCGCGCGGCCGTGCGCTGCTCGGCCGCGGTCAGCCAGATGCGGTTGCGATGCGCCGCGTAGCGCTGCGCGAACACCGGCAGGTACGCGGTCGGCTCGTCGTGCAGCGTGGGCACCAGCAGCGTCTTGTGCGGCGGCACCTCGGCGATGCCGAAGTAGGTCGTCGGGTAGAGGTAGGTGCAGAACAGTACCGCAGCGTAATCGCGGTGGCGCTCGCGCAGCCAATCGTCGAGGCCGGGACAGCACGGTCCCTGGAAGCGCACGTACTCGTCCTGCAGCGACTCGCGCCATGCGAGCGGCCGGCCGTCGCGCGGCGCCGCGAACGGTTGCACTTCGAGCATCATGCGCTGGTGCAGGCCGTACCAGTACGGCCCGCGTTCGAATGTCGTCGGGAAGCGCCGCACCGGAATGCCGTCGCGCAACCGCACGCCCGCGGGAAGCTCGTCGCGCCAGCTCACGTAGTCGGTCGCGGTCGAGCTCAGCACTTCGACGTCGAAGCGTTCCGACAGCAGGCGAGCGTACTGCCAGGCGAGCGCTTCCGAGCCGCCGACGACCGATTCGTCGCATCGCTGCACGACGACCGCGACGCGCGTCATGCGGGCGATCCCGATGTTGCCGCGAGACGCGATACGCGCGCGTGGCCGCGCGCGCGCAGCAACGTGCGCAGCGATGCGTCGGTGCGCAACCGTTCGACCGTGCAGGCGATCAACTCGGCGGCCGTCCGTTCCGCGCGCCAGACCAGCGCCGCCGCGCCGGCCGCGTGCGCGAC
>DASTSE010000135.1:0-4470 GCA_035760865.1 Dokdonella sp. | reverse complement strand
ACTTCGGCGATGTCGCCGGCGCCGGTCGAGGTTGCGTGCGCGTTGATGTAGTCGACTTCGTCCGCGCTCACCTTCGCATCGGCAAGCGCAACCGCCATCGAGCGCCGCGCGCCGTCGCCGTCCTCCGGCGGAGAGGTCATGTGGAACGCATCGCCGCTCATGCCGAAGCCGGACAGCTCGCAGTAGATGCGCGCGCCGCGCGCCTTCGCGTGCTCGTAGTCCTCGATGACGATGACGCCGGCGCCGTCGGAAAGCACGAAGCCGTCGCGATCGCGATCCCACGGGCGGCTCGCCCTGGCCGGCTCGTCGTTGCGCGTGGACATCGCGCGCGCCGAGCAGAAGCCGCCGACGGCGGTGCCGACCGTCGCGTACTCGGCGCCGCCCGCGATCATCACGTCGGCGTCGCCGTACTGGATCATGCGCATCGCCAGGCCGATGTTGTGGGTCGCCGTCGTGCATGCGGTCACGCAGGCGATGTTCGGCCCCTTGAGGCCGAGCATGATCGACAGGTTGCCCGAGGCCATGTTGATGATCGAACTCGGCACGAAGAACGGCGAAATCTTGCGCTGGCCGTGCTCGTGGTAGGTAATCGACGTCTTCTCGATCGTCGCGATGCCGCCGATGCCGGCGCCGACCGCGACGCCGATGCGCTCCTCGTCGTGCTCGTGCGGGTGCAGGCCCGCGTCGGCGAGCGCCTGCACCGAAGCGGCGATGCCGTAGTGGATGAACGGGTCCATCTTCTTGACGTCCTTCGCCGCGACGTACTGGGTCGGGTCGAAGTCGCGCACCTCGCCCGCGATGCGGGTCGGGAACGTCGACGCGTCGAAATGGGTGATCGGCCCGATGCCGCTCTTGCCGGCAGTGATGTTCGACCACGCGGTGGCGATGTCATTGCCGACGGGGCTGACGATGCCGAGACCGGTGACGACGACGCGACGCTTCATAGTTCACCTTTGCGATCGTCCCCGATCGCGCGAGCAAGAGCGGCCGTCCTGGCCGCACTGTACATAGAAAGCAAAACTGCGCCTCGTGGGCGCAGCTTCGCGGAACGCGTTGGCGTGCGATCAGGCCTTGACGTGCGCCTTGACGTAGTCGATCGCCTGCTGGACCGTCGTGATCTTCTCGGCTTCCTCGTCCGGGATTTCGCACTCGAACTCTTCTTCCAGAGCCATCACCAGCTCGACCGTATCCAGCGAGTCGGCGCCGAGGTCGTCGACGAACGACGCGTTCGGGGTGACTTCGTCTTCCTTCACGCCGAGCTGCTCGACCACGATCTTCTTGACGCGCTCTTCGATAGTGCTCATGTGCTTCTAAACCTCCGGTCGGAATTCATGCGGCGCATGCAGGCCGCGTTGCCGCGGCAGGACAGCGTGCCCCTGTAAACCGCGGCATTGTAGTGGAAGCCCTGCCCCCTCGCCAGCCGCGCTGCCGAGGGCCACGCGATCCTCGGCCGCGACTCATGAGGTCGGGCCAAGGTGCTGAAACGAAAGCCCTACGGCATGTACATGCCGCCGTTCACGTGAAGCGTCTCGCCGGTGATGTAGGACGCTGCCGGCGAAGCGAGGAACGCGACCGCCTTGGCGATGTCGTCGGCCGCGCCGAGGCGGCCGAGCGCGATCTGGCCGAGCAGTGCGTTGCGCTGCTCTTCCGGCAACGCGCGCGTCATGTCGGTGTCGATGAAGCCGGGTGCGACCACGTTGACGGTGATCCCGCGCGAGCCGATCTCGCGCGCGAGCGACTTCGAGAACGCGATGACGCCCGCCTTCGCCGCCGCGTAGTTCGCCTGGCCCGGGTTGCCGGTGAGGCCGATCACGGATGCGATCGAGACGATACGGCCCTTTCGCGCCTTCATCATGCCGCGCAGGACCGCCTTCGAGGCGCGGTAGACCGAGCTGAGGTTGGTGTCGAGGATCGCCTGCCAGTCCTCGTCCTTCATGCGCATGAGCAATTGGTCGCGCGTGATGCCGGCATTGTTGACGAGGATCGAGATCGCGCCGAACTCCTTGCCGATCGCATCGACGAGCGCCTCGATCGCGGCGCCGTCGGTCACGTCGAGTGCGCGACCCGCGCCGCCGTGCGCGGCGAGGCGTTCGCCGATCGCCTGCGCGCCGCCCGCGGTCGTCGCAGTGCCGATCACGGTCGCACCGAGCGCGGCGAGTTCGTCCGCGATCGCGGCGCCGATGCCGCGGCTGGCGCCCGTGACGAGGGCGATTTCTCCTTGCAGGGGCTTGCTCACGATGCGGTCCGTCCGGAAATGAGGACGCGCATGATCGCAAAAGAGGCGACGGCCGGCCACGTGCCGGCCGTGCGGGAACGTATGGCACACGCGTGCGCTCCGCGCACACGCGTTCGGTCCGCGATCGATCGCGTCATGGCCGGAGAACGGGTGCGTGCGCCCAGCGCTCGGGCGCGTCGTGGTGTGGGGCCTCGGCGCGTCAGCGCCAGTCGGCGAGCGCAGCGTCGAATTCGCCCGGCGTGCCGAGCGCACGACCGTCGATCGACTTGTCGATGCGCTTGACGAGGCCCGTGAGCACCTTGCCCGGCCCGCATTCGGCGACGCGCGTGGCGCCGGCCGCGACCAGCGCCTGCACGCATGCGGTCCAGCGCACGGGCAGGTAGAGCTGGCGCACGAGCGCATCGCGGACCTCGGCGAGGCCCGCGTGCGTGCGTGCATCGACGTTCTGCACGATGGGGATGCGCGGCTGGCTCCAGTGGTACGCGGTCATCGCTTCGCCGAGGCGATTGGCCGCCTCTCGCATGAGCGGCGTATGGGACGGCACGCTCACGGCGAGCTTCACCGCCTTGCGCACGCCTCGCTCGGCGAGCTTCGCGAGCGCGGCGTCGACCGCGTGCGCGTGTCCGCCGATGACGATCTGCCCGGGCGAATTGTAGTTGGCGGGTACGACGACGTGGTCGCCGGAGGCCTCGCGGCAGACCTCTTCGACGAGCGCGTCGTCGGCACCGAGCACGGCCGCCATCGCACCGACGCCATCGGGTGCCGCATCCTGCATCGCCTGGCCGCGGATGCGCACGAGGTGCGCGGCATCGCGCAACGACAGCACGCCGGACGCGACGAGCGCGGTGTATTCGCCGAGGCTGTGGCCCGCGAGGTGGGACGGCGTCGCGCCGCCGTTCGCCTGCCACAGACGCCAGACCGCGGCACCTGCGGCGAGCAGCGCGGGTTGGGTGTACTCGGTACGGTTGAGCATCGCCTCGGGGCCGCCCTGCGAGAGCGCCCAGAGATCGACACCGGCACCATCCGACGCCTCCGCGAACGTTTCGCGCACGCCCGCGTGCAGCTCGGCGAGTTCGGCGAGCATGCCGATCGACTGGGAACCCTGGCCGGGGAAGACGAAGGCAAGGGTCGAGGACTGAGGTGCAAGGGCTGCGGACATCGTGATGGTCCCGTGTCAGGTAGGCAGGCTGGATCAAGCCGCGCAGCGGCGGATCCGACGCTTCGCGCCTCGATGCGCCCGGAGCGGTTCAGGCAATTGGGAAGACATTGTTGTACACCGCGAGCGCAATGCCGGTCAGTACGACGACGGCGACGCCGACGGCCGCGATCCGACCCGAGTCGCGCTCGAGCGCGCGACCGTGCGGGTATCGGCCGAGCGTGCATGCGAGCAGGGCGCCGCGTCCGACGTGGAACAGGAAGACATCGACGACGACACCGCGCACGAACGCCGCGACGACACTGGCGGCGGCTCCGGCAAGATCCGAAAGCACGCCGCCGCAATCAGTACTTGAGCAGCGCCGACGACCAGGTGAAGCCGCCGCCAAACGCCTCCAGCAGCAGGGTCTGGCCGCGCTGCACCTTGCCCGAGCGCACGGCTTCGTCGAGCGCGAGCGGCACCGAACCGGACGACGTGTTGCCGTGGCGGTCGACCGTGACGATCACGCGGTCCATCGACATCTGCAGCCGCTTCGCGGTGGCTTCGATGATGCGCAGGTTCGCCTGGTGCGGGATCAGCCAGTCGTCGTCCTGCTCGTGCATGCCGGCGGCTTCGAGGGTCTCGCCGACGATGCGGTCGAGCGTCTTGACCGCGACCTTGAACACTTCGTTGCCGGTCATCATCACGCGGATGCCGTGATTCGGTTCGTCGTCGCGGAAACCCGCGGACACGCCGACCGGGTTGTACAGCAGGTGCTTGTAGCCGCCGTCGGCGTGAAGCTTGGTCGCGAGGATGCCCGGTTCGTTCGACGCCTCGAGCACGACCGCGCCCGCACCGTCGCCGAACAGCACGCAGGTCGAGCGGTCGCTGAAATCGAGCATGCGCGTCAACGTCTCCGAACCCACCACGAGGGCCCGCTTGACCTGGCCGCCGCGGACGAACTGGTCCGCGATGCCGAGCGCGTACATGAAGCCCGAGCACGCCGCGTTGACGTCGAACGCGGCGCAGCCGTTCGCGCCGAGGCGATGCTGCAGCAGGCACGCGGTCGACGGGAAAATGATGTCCGGCGTGGTCGTGC
>DASTSE010000134.1:0-15803 GCA_035760865.1 Dokdonella sp. | reverse complement strand
GCGTGCGCTTCGACGATCGAGCGACTCAGCGCGAGACCGAGCCCGCTGCCGCCGGAACGGCGGCTGCGCGACGGATCGACGCGGAAGAAGCGTTCGCCGAGGCGCGCGATGAGCGCTGCCGGAACGCCCGGCGCGGAATCGTCGATGGCGATTCGCAGTTCACCCTCGACGGCATGGCCGCTGAGCTCGATCCGGCCGCCGCGGTCGGTGTAGCGCACCGCGTTCTCGAACAGGTTGCCGAACACCAGGCGAAGGCGCTCCGCGTCGCCGGCGACGATCGAGCGATGCGGGGCATCGCCGCAGACGCTCGCGGCGAGGCCGGCGCCGTCGATGCGTTCCGCGTGCGCGCGCATCGCGTCGCGCGCGATCGACCACGCGTCGCAGTCCTGCAGGTGCAGGTCCATGCGCCCGACGTCCGCACGCGCGAGCTGGTAGAGCGTATCGACGAGCAGCGACAGCGTGCGCACGTGGCGGAGCATCAACGCCGCGGCGTCGGGACCGGGCGCGCGCACGCCGTCCCGCATCGCTTCGAGCTGGGCCTGCAGCACCGCGAGCGGTGTGCGCAGTTCGTGCGAGGTATCGGCAACCCATTGGCGACGGGATCGCTCCGTATCGTCGAGCTGCGCCGCGAGTCGATCGAACGATCGCGCGAGCTCGCCGATTTCGTCGCTACGTCGAAGCGCGACCCGGGTTTCGAGATGCCCGCGGCTGATCCGGCGCGTAGCTTCGACGAGGCGCCGGATCGGTCGCCGCACGTGCGCGGCGAGCAGCGCGGCGACGAGCGCACCGAGGCCGACGGCCGCGAGCGCGATGCGTGCGATATTCGCCTGCTGGTCGAGCAGGAATGCGATCGTGAGCGCCTCGTCCGCGCCCTGCGGCGTGGCGATGACGAGGTAGCCGATCGCGTGGCCGCCGGGCGGCTCGATCGGAACGCGTACGGTATCGATCGACGCGAAAGCGACCAGCAGAGGATCGGCGACGACGCCGGCCAGCCAAGTGCCGTCGAGGTCGAGCAAGCCGATGCGGCGGCCCAGCAAGGGCAGCGATGCGTCGTCGCTGTCGTGCGCGCGGGTGCGTTCCCACTCCTGCCTGAGCCAGGCCTTGCGCTCGGCCGGCGTCTCGGGAAGGAACGACCATCCGCGGGCGCGTGCGTGGTGGTCGGCGAGCGTTTCGACGAGCGCGTCGGCGCGCTCGTCGACGTGGCGGCCGGCATCGGCCGCGGAAAACAGCCGCCAACGCACCAACCCGAGCGCGATCGCGGCGAGCACGAGCATCGCCAGCGCCGCAGCGGCGAACAGGCGGACTGCGAGCGTGACCTTCACGGACGAGTTTCAGCGCACATAGGTCGCGGCGAGCGTATTGAGGTGGTAGCGCTCGGCGTCGCGCAGGAACGGCGCGATCAGCATCATCACGCGATGGATGCCGCGATTGAGGTCGGCCTCGCCCGCGCCCGGCCGGCCGCCGCGTACGGCGTCGAAATTCATCCAGAACGTCGCCACGAGCAGGATATTTTCCGCGAGCGCATGGATCTCGTCGGCGCTCGCGCGCATCACGCCTGCGCGGACGAGGCCCTGCAGCAACTCGGTCGCGCTCGTGCTCGCGCGGTTCATGATGCGCGCGAATCGCAGCTTGAGCTTGCGGTTGCGCGCGAGGATGTCGACGAGGTCGCGGTAGAGGAAGCGGTACGTCCACAGCGCTTCGAACACCAGGTGCAACTGCAGCCAGACGTCCTCCAGATCCGGCGCGCGGCCGTCGGGCAGGGCGAGCGCGTCGCCGACGCGCGCCTCGTAGCGTGCGAACAGATGTTCGACGATGTCGTCCTTGCTGCGGAAGTGGTAGTAGAGATTGCCAGGGCTGATGCCGAGTTCGTCCGCGATGTGGTTCGTCGTGACGTTCGGTTCGCCCTGCGCGTTGAACATCGCGAGGCTGGTTTCGAGGATGCGCTCGCGGGTCTGGCGTGCCATGGAGCGTCGCGGAGTGCGCGGTAGGCGGAAGGCGCCGCTGCGGCGGCGAGGTGCGCCTGCGTCAGCCGCCGAGCTTCTTCACGAGATCGATGTATTTCTGCTGCGCCTCTTCGGGCTTGGTGCCCTTGAGCTTGGCCCAGGCCTCGTACTTCGCCGTCCCGACGAAATCGAAGAAGCCGGGTTTCGGCCCCGAGACGTCGCCGTCCGAGCCCTGCTTGTACAGCGCGTACAGCTTCAGCAACGTGTCGTTGTCGGGCCGCTCGGACAGTTTCTTGACGTCTTCCGCGGCTTTTTCGAAGCGTGCTTTGAGGTCAGCCATGGTCTTACCGGTCGCTGGGCGGCGGGTGGACGTCGAGCTTACATCAGCGCCCCCGCGCACGGTCAATCGCGCCGCGCGATGCGCATGCGCGTCGCGGCGCAGCAAGCGAGGCGCGACCGGTTCGTCGCGTAGCCATCGGCGATCGTGCGAGGCTATGCTTGCGCGACGAACTGGATCTCTCGGGAGCGGCGACCATGGCCTATTTCGTCACCGGTGCAACCGGATTCATCGGGCGACACCTGCTCGAACGCCTGCTCGAGCGCGAGGGAACGATCCAGTGCCTCGTGCGCAAGGAATCGATGGCCAGGTTCAAGGCGCTGCGCGACGAACTCGGCGCGGACGACAAGCGGCTCGCCGCCGTGGTCGGCGACCTCGCCAAGCCGAAACTCGGCATCGCGCCTGCCGCGCAGAAGCAGTTCGCGGGCAAGATCAGGCACTTCTTCCATCTCGCCGCGCTGTACGACCTCGCCGCCGACGAGGAGAGCCAGGTCGTCGCGAATGTCGAGGGCACGCGCCATGCGCTCGAGTTCGCCGACGCGATCAAGGCCGGATGCTTCCATCACGTGAGCTCGATCGCCGCCGCCGGCCTCTACCCCGGCGTGTTCCGCGAGGACATGTTCGAGGAAGCCGAGGAGCTCGACCATCCGTACTTCCGCACCAAGCACGATTCCGAGGGGCTCGTGCGCACCCAGTACGCTCGCCCGTACCGGATCTATCGCCCGGGCATCGTGATCGGCGATTCGCGCACCGGCGTCATCGACAAGATCGACGGTCCGTACTACTTCTTCCGGCTCATCAAGAAGATGCGCCAGACGCTGCCGCCCTGGATGCCGACGATCGGGCTCGAGGGCGGGCGCATCAATCTCGTGCCGGTCGACTGGGTCGCCGCGGCGATGGACCACATCGCGCACAAGTCGGGCCTGGACGGGCATACGTTCCACCTCACCGACCCCGCTCCGCGGCGGATCGGCGAGGTGCTCAACCTGTTCGCTCGCGCGGGCCACGCGCCGCAGATGACGATGCGTCTGGACGCGCGCATGTTCGGCTTCATTCCAGGCGGGGTGCGCGCCGCGATCGGCAGCCTGCCGCCGGTCCGTCGCGTCGTCAACGTACTGCTGCGCGACCTCGGCATCCCGGCGTCGGTGCTGAAGTTCATCAACTATCCGACCCGATTCGATTGCCGCGAGACCGAGCGTGCGCTCAAGGGCACGAAGATCCGCTTGCCCAAGCTCGACGACTACGCCTGGCGCCTGTGGGACTACTGGGAGCGGCACCTCGATCCCGATCTCTTCATCGACCGCTCGCTCGGCGGAAAGGTCAAGGGGCGCGTCGTCGTCGTCACGGGCGGTTCGTCCGGCATCGGCAAGGCGGCCGCGCTCAAGGTCGCTGCGGCCGGCGCGAATCTCGTCATCTGCGCACGCGGTGCGGACGAGCTCGCAGAGACCAAGAAGGACGTCGAAGCCGCTGGCGGGGTCTGCCATACGTACCAGGTCGACCTGTCGGACATGGCGTCGTGCGACGCCTTCGTCGCGCAGGTGCTCAAGGACCACGGCGCGGTCGATATCCTCGTCAACAACGCGGGGCGTTCGATCCGGCGCGCGATCAGCGCGAGCTACGACCGCTTCCACGATTTCGAGCGCACGATGCAGCTCAACTATTTCGGCGCGCTGCGCCTGATCATGGGCTTCCTGCCGGGCATGGCCGAGCGCCATCGCGGCCACATCATCAACATCTCCTCGATCGGCGTGCTGACGAACTCGCCGCGCTTCTCGGCCTATGTCGCGTCGAAAGCCGCGCTCGACGCGTTCTCGCGCTGCGCGCAGGCGGAGTACTCGGACAACGGCGTCAGTTTCACGACGATCAACATGCCGCTCGTGAAGACGCCGATGATCGCGCCGACCAAGATGTACGAGTCGGTCCCCACCCTCACGCCGGAGGAGGCGGCCGACATCGTCGTCGAAGCGATCGTCGAGCGTCCCGTGCGCATCGCGACGCGCCTCGGTACGTTCGCGCAGGTCTTCTACGCGCTCGCGCCGCGCGTGTACGAGATCGTCATGAACACCGCCTTCCGACTGTTCCCCGACTCGACGGCGTCGAAGGGGATCAAGGGACGTTCCGAAGCCGAGCCGACCAGCGAGCAGATCGCCTTCGCCGCCCTCATGCGCGGAGTGCATTGGTAGAAATTCGTGTGCTTGCGCACTGCCCCCGGGCAGTGCGCAGGAATTTCTGGCGAGCCATGGATGGCGAGCGGCGCCCCGCACCAGGGACGGTTTGTTGCGGAACGTTCGCGCGCGCTCAAGCGGCGCCCTCAGTCAGCGCTTGCGCTCTTCAGGGCAAGCCAACGAGAGCGAGCGGGAGCGGACCAACGACGGCCGCTTGCGAGAGGCTCATTCAAGCGGCCGCGCGCATGGACTCATGCTCGACCTGCAATGCCGCGCGTGCTTCGCGGCGGCGCCGCTCCCGCATCGTCCCTCGCGGCCGCGTGGACCACCAACGCAAGAGCGGGCCGAAGCCCGCTCTTTCGGATCATGTCCGCGAAGCGATCACTTCGCCGCGCGTTTCGCCGGACGCCTGGCCGTCGCAGGCTTGCCGCCGAGCTTCCGTACTTCCCTCGAGAGCTCGTCGACGCGTGCCGACAGTGCCTTGAGCTCGGCATGCCCCGGGATGCCGAGGCGGCCGAGTGCCTTCGAGACGCGCGCCTCGAACACCTTCTCGAGCTTGTCCCAGGTTTCCTGGCTGCGCTCGCGGACCTGTCCGAGCGTCGTCTCGACGTTGCCGCGCGCCTCGTTCATCCTCGCTTCGGTGAACTTGCGCGTCTTGGCGTCGAGCGCGGTGCCTTCCTTGACGAGCGCTTCGAACAGCTTGCTGCCTTCTTCCTGCGCCTTGGCGAATGCGCCGAGGCCGGCCAGCCAGATCTGCTGCGCGGAATCCATCACGGTCTTGCTGATCCCGCGTGCGTCCCTCGTCGCATCGTGGGCAGTCGCCTTGTTGCGTGCTTTCAGTCTGGGCTTGGCCATGGTCGCGTCCTCACTGATGCGGCACGTATGCCGCGAGTGGCGCGATCTTTTCGGCTTCGCCTAGAGCAGACACACTAGCGGCGCGTCACTCGAGGTGCTCTTCGAGCTTGCGTTCGATCTCGCGCTCGATCACCGGCTTCATCGCGCTCATGAAGAAACCGAGCTCCACGCGCACATGCAGCTCGGTCCTGCCGACTGCGATGTGCCCCTTGACGCCGCTGCGGTCGAACTGCAGCCGGTCGCCGTCCCAGTGGTGGTCGATGCCGTATTCCTGCGCGATCGATATGGCGATGCGTTCGACCACGGCTCTCGCGGTCTTCAGCGGCTTCTTGTGCGAACGCTTGATATCGATGACGGCCATGCCTTGCCTCGTGGTCCATGCGGACGGGCGCCCATGATGCCCGAAGCATCGTGAACTGTGGGCGGCGCGCGCAGGGGCGCCGGGGCGCCTTGTGCTAGAGTGTGGAATAGGCCAGTGAATCAATGCGATGCGACTGAGTTTTGCCAGCGGCGAGCGCGCCGATGTCAGCGTCGACGGCGGTGTCGTCAACCTGGGGAGTGCAGGAGGCAACGGAATCGTGCTTCCGGGCAAGGACGTGGCGCCCTGGCATGCGCGGCTGTGCCTCGACCAGCGCGGCATCGTGCTCGAGGTCATGGACCCGGCAGCGCGCACCCACGTCAATGGCCGTCCCGTCCGCGAAAAGGCGCTGCTCCGCTGCGGCGACACGGTCTGCCTCGGCAGCACCGCGATCGTGTTGCGCGCCGAGCCCGATGCGGTCGAATCCGTCGTGCTGCCCCCCGAGCGTGCCAGCGGTGCCGCGCCGGCTTCGCCCGCGCGGGTCGTCCTGCGTGGCGTTTCCGGGTGCCATTTCGGCAAGGCGATCGCGGTCAACCGCCGGCTCGTCGTCGGCACGGCCGAAGGCTGCGACCTCGTGCTCGACGAAGCGCGCGTTTCCGCGCGCCACGCCGCGATCGAACTCGACGGGGACCGCCTCTGGCTGCGCAACCTCGATGCCGGCGACGGCACCTTCGTCAACGGCGTGTGCGTGCGGGACGCTGCGATCCACTCCGGCGACCAACTCGCGTTCGCGCACAGTCACTTCGTCGTCGAGGCGCCGGGCCTCGCCACGCGCGGCGAACCCGCCGCGATCGCCGAGGAGGCGCAGGCGACCGACGAGGACGCGCCCTCGGCCCCCCTAGGTGGCGGCCGCAGCCACGGCGGCACCTGGTGGCTCATCGGCGCCGCCGCGCTGATCGCGATCGCCCTCGTGCTGCTGATCCATCGCGGCGTCTGATCCCGCCTTCTCGAACCGGGGCTTGCTGCGGCGCCGCATAATGCGGTAGGAATGCGCGTACGGTTCGGTCTCGAGGAGAGCTACGTGAGTCGCGGATTCAACTTCAGCGCAGGCCCGGCCGCGCTGCCGGACGAGGTATTGCGCCAAGCCCAGGCCGAACTGCTCGAGTGGGATGGCGCGCGCGCATCCGTGATGGAAATCAGCCACCGCGGCAAGGACTTCGTCGCGCTCGCCGAACAGGCCGAGCGCGACCTGCGCGACCTGCTCGCAGTGCCGCCGAACTACAAGGTGCTGTTCCTGCAGGGCGGTGCGACGCAGCATTTCGCGCAGATCCCGCTCAATTTCGCCCGCCGGGACCAGGTCGTCGACTACGTGCTCACCGGCGACTGGAGCGAGAAGGCGGCGAAGGAAGCCAAGCCGCTCGCGCACGTGCGCATCGCCGCGAGTTCGGCGGACACCAACTACGACCGCGTCCCTGCGCGCGCGAGCTGGGACCTCGACGCATCCGCGGCGTACGTGCACGTGACGCCGAACGAAACGATCCGCGGCGTCGAGTTCGGCGATATCCCGGACGTCGGTGGCGTGCCTCTGATCGGCGACGTGTCGTCGACGATCCTGTCGCGACCGCTCGACGTATCGAAGTACGCGCTTCTCTACGCGGGCGCGCAGAAGAACATCGGTCCTTCGGGTCTCGTCGTCGTGATCGTGCGCGACGACCTGCTGGAACGTTGCCCGAAGGACATTCCGAAGATCTTCAACTATGCCGAACACGCGGCACAGGGATCGATGCTCAACACGCCCAATACCTGGGGCTGGTACCTCGCCGGCCTCGTGTTCAAATGGGTGAAGGCCCAGGGCGGCGTCGCCGCAATGGCCGAACGCAACCGCGCCAAGGCCGAGCTCCTGTACGGCTACATCGACGGCTCGGGCTACTACCGCAATCCGGTCGAGAAGGCCGACCGCTCGTGGATGAACGTTCCGTTCACGCTGCCGCGCGAAGACCTCGATGCGGTGTTCCTCAAGGAGTCGGAGGCCGCCGGCCTGCTGGCGCTGAAGGGCCACCGTGCCGTCGGCGGCATGCGCGCGTCGATCTACAACGCGATGCCGCTCGAAGGCGTGCAGGCGCTCGTGGATTTCATGCGCGACTTCGCCTCGCGCAACGGGTGAGGACCCTCTACGAACGAGGCAAGCAAAGCCTGAAACACGAAGGACACGAAGGCGAGAGAAGTTGAAAGAAGAGGCCTGAAGTACGGAGCACGCGAGCGGAAGCTTGCCTGCCGAATGCTCATGCCGTTCCACCGCGTGCTTCGTGTTTCAAATCTCCGCTTCTCCATTCGCCTGTTGCTTCCTTCGTGTCCTTCGTGTCCTTCGTGTTTCAATCTTCATTTTTTGCGTACATGCGCCCGGAGGCCTGCCGAACGTGTTCAAGATCCAGACGCTCAACAACATCTCGCGCAACGGCCTCGACCGCCTGCCGGCAAACCTCTACAGCGTCGCCAACGAGGTCGCTTCGCCCGACGCGGTGCTCGTGCGGTCGGCCGACATGCACAAGGCTCCCGTCGCGACGAGCGTGAAGGCCGTCGCGCGCGCGGGCGCGGGCACCAACAACATCCCGGTCGCGGACCTCTCCGCGCGTGGCGTGCCGGTGTTCAACGCGCCCGGCGCGAATGCGAATGCGGTGAAGGAGCTCGTCGTCGCCGGCATGCTGCTCGCGGCGCGCAACATCGCCGACGCCCTCGGTTTCGTGCGTGGCCTCGAAGCGAACGCGGACCTGCATCATAAGGTCGAGGCGGAGAAGAAACGCTTCGTCGGCAGCGAACTCGCCGGCAAGACGCTCGGCGTGGTCGGCCTCGGCGCGATCGGCGTCAAGGTCGCCAATGCGGCGTACGCGCTCGGCATGCACGTGGTCGGTTTCGATCCGCACATGACGGTCGAGGGCGCGTGGCAGCTGTCGGCCGACGTCGCCAAGGCGGGTTCGCTCAACGAGCTGTTCGCCGCTTCCGATTACCTGACCTTCCACGTGCCGCTCAACGACAAGACGCGTGGCGTGTTCGGCATGCACGCGCTCGAGCTCGTGCGGCCGGGCGTCGTGCTGCTCAATTTCGCGCGCGAAGGGATCGTCGACGCCGCCGCGTTGCGCAAGGGCCTCGCCGAAGGGCGCATCGGTCGCTACGTCTCCGATTTCCCGGAAGCGGACCTGCTCGCCGACCCGCGCGTGATCGCATTGCCGCACCTCGGTGCGTCGACCGGCGAGGCGGAGGAGAATTGCGCGCTCATGGTCGTGGACCAGCTGCGCGACTTCCTCGAGAACGGCAACGTGCGCAACTCGGTCAACTTCCCGGAGACGCGCATGGCCCGCGCGGGCAGCGCGCGCATCTGCATCGCCAACAGCAACCGGCCGAACATGATCGGCCAGCTCTCGCACGTGCTCGGCGAAGCGAGCGTCAACATCGCGCAGATGCACAACGCGTCGCGCGGCGATCTCGCCTACAGCCTCATCGACGTCGACTCGCCGGTGCCGGAGTCGCTCGTTGCCGCGATCGCCGCGATCGACGGCATCCTGTCCGTGCGCGTGATCGGGAGCTGACGATGAGCGACGACGCCGCGACGCCCGCCGCACCCAACCTCGCCGAGGTGCGCGCGCGCATCGACGGCATCGATCGGCAGATCCAGGCGCTGATCGCCGAGCGCGCGAACTTCGCGCACCAGGTCGGCAAGGCGAAGGGCAAGCTCGCCGCCGCGGTCGACTATTACCGGCCCGAACGCGAGGCGCAGGTGCTGCGCATGGTGGTCGACCGCAACGAGGGGCCGCTCAGCGACGAAGTGCTCGTGCACCTGTTCCGCGAGATCATGTCGGCCTGCCTCGCCCAGCAGGAGCCGCTCAAGGTCGGCTACCTCGGACCCGAGGGCACGTTCAGCCAGCAGGCGGTGCAGAAGCATTTTGGTCGCTCGGCGCACGGCCTGCCGATGGCGAGCATCGAGGAAGTGTTCCAGGAGGTCGAGGCGGGCAACGCCGACTTCGGCGTCGTGCCGGTCGAGAACTCCGGGCAGGGCACGATCCAGGTCACGCTCGACATGTTCCTGACCTCGAATCTCAAGATCTGCGGCGAGGTGGAGCTGCGCGTGCATCAGTTCCTGCTGTCGCGCTCGGGCCGCATCGAGGACATCGAGCGGATCTACGCGCATCCGCAATCGTTCGCGCAGACCGCGGGCTGGTTGCGCTCGAACCTGCCGAAGGTCGAGAAGATCCCCGTTTCGAGCAATGCCGAGGGAGCGCGCCGCGCGCGCAACGCGGACGACGCCGCGGCGATCGGCGGCGAATCGGCCGGGCACGTCTACGGCCTCAAGAAGGTCATCATGAAGTCGATCGAGGACCACGCCGACAACACGACGCGCTTCCTCGTGCTCGGCCGGCAGCTGTTCCCGAGTTCGGGTCACGATCGCACGTCCGTGCTCGTCTTCATCAAGGACCAGCCCGGCGCGCTCTTCAACGTGCTGAGCCCGTTCGCCAGGCACGGCATCAGCATGAACCGCATCGAGTCGCGGCCGTCGCACCAGGCGAAGTGGGAATACGGCTTCTTCATCGATCTCGCCGGCCACGTCGAGGACGACGCGATGAAGGCGGCGCTGCTCGAGCTGGCCGAGCACGCGGCGCAGGTCAAGGTGCTCGGATCCTATCCGGTGGCGGTGCCGTGAGCGCCGGACGTCGGCCCGAGGACATCCCGTTCGACGCGACCCGGCTCGCCAATCCCGCCACGGCGGCGCTGCGCGCCTACGATCCCGGCCACGATCTGCCGGCGTTGCGCCGGCGCTTCGGCGCGGCGATCGCCGAACTCGGTTCGAACGAGAACCCGCTCGGTCCGAGCCCGCGGGCGCTCGAGGCGATGCGCGCCGCGCTCGCCGAAAGCTGGCGCTACCCCGATCCTCGCGGCGCCGCGCTCAAGGGCGCACTCGCGCAGCGCCTCGGCGTCGCGGTCGATCGCATCGCCCTCGGCAACGGCTCGCACGAATTGCTCATGCTGCTCGCGCAGTGCTTCGCCGATCCGGCGCACTCGATCGTGTTCTCGCAATACGGCTTCGCCGTGTTTCCGATCGCCACCGCGGCCGCCGGCGCGCGCGCCATCGGCGTGCCTGCGCTCGCGCGCGACCACGCGCAGGCGCCGTTCGGGCACGATCTCGATGTGATCGCCGATGCGGTGCGCGCAGACACGCGGATCGTCTATCTCGCCAATCCGAACAATCCGACCGGCACCTGGTTCGACGACGCCGCGCTCGAGCGTTTCCTCGGCCGCGTTGCGCGCGACGTGCTGGTCGTCGTCGACGAGGCCTACCACGAATACGTCGATCTCCCCGGCCTCGGCACGGCGCTCGGATTCGCCGCACGTCATCCGAACCTCGTCGTCACGCGTACGTTCTCGAAAGCGTACGCGCTCGCGGGCGTCCGTGTCGGCTACCTCGTCGCGCATGCGAGCGTGGTTGGGGTGCTCGAACGGCTGCGCGAATCGTTCAACGTGAACAACGTCGCGCTCGCCGGCGCCGAAGCGGCGCTCGCCGACCGCGAACACCTCGAGCGCGCACGCGCGTTCAACCGCGACGAACGCGCCTGGTTGCGCGACGCGCTCGCCGCGCGCGGCCACGCGGCACTGCCGTCGCAGACCAATTTCCTGCTCGTCGATCTCGGGCGCGACGCCACCGGGTTCGAGCGGCACCTGTTCGAGCGCGGGGTGATCGTGCGCCCGATGGGCGGCTACGGCCTCGGTCATGCCGTGCGCATCAGCGTCGGCAGCCGTGCCGAGAACCAGCGCCTGCTGGACGCGCTGCCGTGAGCGCGCTTTCCTGGACGACCGAGCCCGCGTCGGCGCTCGCCGGCGACGTCGCGATTCCCGGCGACAAGTCGGTGTCCCATCGCGCGATCATGCTCGCTGCGCTCGCGGACGGCGTCTCGCAGGTCGACGGCTTCCTCGAAGGCGAGGACACGCGCGCGACCGCGCGCATCTTCGCCGACCTCGGCGTTCGCATCGAGACGCCGTCGCTGTCGCGGCGCGTCGTGCACGGTGTCGGCCTGCACGGCCTGCACGAAGCGGCGCACGCGCTCGATTGCGGCAATTCCGGCACCGGCATGCGCCTCCTCTGCGGCGTGCTCGCGGGGCAGGCATTCGCGTCCACGCTGGTCGGCGACGACTCGCTGTCGCGCCGGCCCATGCGCCGCATCATCGAGCCGCTCGCCGCGATGGGTGCGCGCATCGACGCGCGCGACGGCGGACTGCCGCCGCTGCGCATCGCCGGCGGCGCCCGCCTGCGCGGCATTTCGTACGCGACGCCGGTCGCGAGCGCCCAGGTCAAGTCGGCGATCCTGCTCGCCGGGCTCTACGCCGAGGGCGGGACCGAGGTGCGCGAAGCGCTGCCCACGCGCGACTATACCGAGCGCATGCTCGCCGCATTCGGCTTTCCTGTCGCGTTCGAGCCGGGGCGTGCGCGCCTCGAGGGCGGGCATCGGTTGCGCGCGACGCGCGTGGTGGTACCGGCAGATTTTTCCTCGGCCGCGTTCTTCCTCGTCGCCGCGAGCATCGTGCCGGGTTCGCACCTGCTGCTGCGAGCGGTCGGCATGAATCCGCGCCGGACCGGCCTGCTGCGGGCGCTGCGCCTCATGGGCGCGGACATCCGCGAGCACGCACCGCGCGAGCAGGGCGGCGATCGCGTCGCCGACCTCGAGGTGCGGCATGCACGGCTGCGCGGGATCGACGTACCGCCCGACCTCGTGCCGGACATGATCGACGAATTTCCCGCGCTGTTCGTCGCGGCCGCGGCGGCCGACGGCACGACGCGCGTGCGCGGCGCGGCGGAGCTGCGGGTCAAGGAGTCGGACCGGCTTGCGGTCATGGCCGCGGGACTGCGGCGCCTCGGCATCGCGGTCGACGAGGCGCCCGACGGCGCCTCGATCGTCGGCGGCCGCCTCGCCGGCGGCGACATCGACTGCGCGGGCGATCACCGCATCGCGATGAGCTTCGCGGTCGCCGGTGCCGCCGCGAGCGCGCCGGTGCGCATCGGCGACTGCGCCAACGTGGCGACCTCGTTCCCGGGCTTTACCGACCTCGCGCGCAGCGTCGGGCTGTGCATCGCCGAAACCTGATCCTGCGGGTGCGACGACCGGCGGGCGCGGCCGGATCACGGTTCGACCGCTTCCCGACATAGAATTGCGGCCTTTCGCCGAGCCGAGCCGCCATGACCAAGCCCGACAAGCCCGTGCCCGTGCCCGTGCTCACGATCGACGGCCCGTCCGGTTCAGGCAAGGGCACGATCAGCCGCGCGGTCGCCGAGGCGCTCGGCTGGCATCTGCTCGATTCCGGCGCGATCTATCGCGCAGTGGGCTACGCGGCGGGCATGGCTGGCATCGATCTTTCCGACGCCGCTGCCGTCACGCGCTGCGCGGAGACGGCGAAGATCGTGTTCCGCGACCCCAAGGACGGCGGCGAGACGCGGGTCGTCGTCAACGGCCATGACGCGACCGACGAACTGCGCACGGAAACCTGTGGCGCAGCCGCATCGGCGATCGCGGCGATCCCGGCGGTGAGGGCGGCCCTGTTCGACAAGCAGCGCTCGTTCCGCAAGGCGCCAGGGCTCGTCGCCGACGGGCGCGACATGGGCACGGTGGTGTTCGCCGACGCCGAGCACAAGATCTTCCTGACCGCGAGCGCCGAGGAGCGCGCGCGCAGGCGCTATAAGCAGTTGAAGGAAAAGGGGTTGACTGTTACACTCTCGTCCCTTTTGCGCGAGATCGAGGCCCGCGACGAACGCGACGCGACCCGCAAGGTGGCGCCGCTGAAGCCGGCGGCAGGGGCAGTGGTCATCGACAGCACGGCGATTCCGATCGATCAGGTGATCGCGCGCGTGCTCGCGGTGGTGCGACCCGGCTGAGTCATCGCGCAAGGGGAAATGCCGGCGAGGCGCCGGCGACGCAACGATGCGGCGTCTAACGCATCTTTCGAAGGTGGGTTGTCGACCCGGTCAGGGCGGCGGCCTGTTCCCACTGGAACCAACATGACTGAAAGTTTCGCCGAACTGTTCGAGCAGAGCCAATCGCTCGCCAAGCTGCGCTCCGGCGCGATCGTCACCGGCACCGTGGTCGAGATCCGTTCCGACGTCGTCGTCGTGAACGCCGGCCTCAAGTCCGAGGGCATCATCCCGATCGAACAGTTCAAGAACGAGCGGGGTGAGCTCGAGATCAACGTCGGCGACGACGTCAAGGTCGCGCTCGACGCGATCGAGAACGGCTTCGGCGAGACGATGCTCTCGCGCGAGAAGGCCAAGCGTTCGCTGGTGTGGGACGAGCTCGAGGAAGCGCAGACCGCCAATGCCGCCATCACCGGCCGCATCTCCGGCAAGGTCAAGGGCGGATTTACCGTCGACATCAAGGATGTCCGTGCGTTCCTGCCCGGCTCGCTCGTCGACGTGCGCCCGGTGCGCGACCCGTCGTACCTCGAGGGCAAGGAACTCGAGTTCTAGATCATCAAGCTCGACCGCAAGCGCAACAACGTGGTCGTTTCGCGCCGCGCGGTCGTCGAGAGCGAGTTCAGCGCCGAGCGCGAGCAGCTGCTCGACAAGCTGACCGAAGGCGCCGTCGTCAAGGGCGTGGTCAAGAACCTCACCGACTACGGTGCGTTCGTCGACCTCGGCGGCATCGACGGCCTGCTGCACATCACCGACATGGCGTGGAAGCGCGTGCGCCACCCGAGCGAAGTCGTCAACGTCGGCGACGAACTCGAAGTGCGCGTGCTCAAGTTCGACCGCGAGCGCAATCGCGTTTCGCTCGGCCTCAAGCAGCTCGGCGAGGATCCGTGGGTCGCGATCTCGCGCCGTTACCCGACCGGTACGCGCCTGTTCGGCAAGGTGTCCAACGTCACCGACTACGGCTGCTTCGTCGAGCTGGAGCCGGGCGTGGAAGGCCTCGTGCACGTGTCCGAGATGGACTGGACCAACAAGAACGTCAACCCGGCCAAGGTCGTGCAGGTCGGCGACGAGGTCGAGGTCATGGTGCTCGACGTCGACGAAGAGCGCCGCCGCATCTCGCTCGGCATGAAGCAGACCCGCGCCAATCCGTGGGAAGCGTTCGCCGCGATCCACAAGAAGAACGACAAGGTCACCGGCACGATCAAGTCGATCACCGACTTCGGCATCTTCGTCGGCCTCGACGGCGGCATCGACGGCCTCGTGCACCTGTCCGACATCTCGTGGCAGACCACCGGCGAAGATCTCGTGCGCAACTTCAAGAAGGGCGACGAGATCGAGGCGGTCGTACTCGCGGTCGATCCGGAGCGCGAGCGCATCTCGCTCGGCATCAAGCAGCTCGAGCAGGATCCGTTCGGCCAGTTCATGGCGTCGCATCCGCGTGGCAGCATCCTCACCGGCACCGTGCGCGAAGTCGACGCCAAGGGCGCGACGATCGACCTCGGCGAAGGCATCGAGGGTTACCTGCGCGCGAACGACATCGCCAAGGAGCGCGTCGACGACGCCACGCAGTACCTCAAGGTCGGCGACAAGGTCGAAGCCAAGTTCACCGGCATGGACCGCAAGGGCCGCAGCCTGCAGCTGTCGATCCGCGCGAAGGACGAGGACGAGCTGGCCAGCACGCTGGAGGAATACCAGAGTGCGAGCGGCGGCACGACCAAGCTCGGCGCGCTGCTCAAGGAACAGCTGAATCGTTGATGTTCGAAGCGGCGTGCGGGTCCACCGCACGCCGTCCTGCTGCATGCGCGCACCGGCGACGGTGCGCGTTTTTTTGGACCGGCAATCTCCCTTTTCGAATACCGCGATGACCAAGTCCGAGCTGATCGAGGCCCTTGCACAGCGTCAGAAGCATCTCGCCGCCAACGACGTCGAACTCGCCGTCAAGAGCGTGCTGGAGCAGATGAGCCATTCGCTCTCGACCGGCGAACGCATCGAGATCCGCGGTTTCGGCAGCTTCTCGCTGCACTACCGTCCGCCGCGCATGGGGCGCAACCCGAAGACCGGCGATTCCGTCGCGCTGCCGGGCAAGCACGTGCCGCACTTCAAGCCGGGCAAGGAACTGCGCGAGCGCGTCAACGGCAACGGCGCAACCGCGTCCGTCGACGCTTCCTGACCTTCGCGGCGCACGGCGGCACCGCCGGACCCGGTATCATCCGCGAGTCCGAAAACCGCGATATCCCATGCGCCCGATCCTGATCGTCCT
>DASTSE010000133.1:0-3357 GCA_035760865.1 Dokdonella sp. | reverse complement strand
GCGCATGCTCGACCCGTAGGCGCGTCGGCTCCCGGCCGTTCACGGGTGGCGATCGCCGGCCATGACGCGCTCGCGCACTCCGCGACGCGAGGCGCGCCCGGCAAAAGCCGAAGGGACGCTTCCCGCCACGGCGACGCGCGCCTCGTGCGGGCGCCGGATCGACGTGTGGAGGCGACCCGCCGCATGGCATCATGCGCACTTATGTCCGCCTCCCCGTTGACCCATCGCATCGATGCCCGCGTCGTCGCCGACGCCGACCGGCACGCGGCCGCCTTCGCGCGGCGCGACCCGTTCCGCCACGTCGTGATCGACGGGTTCCTCGACGCCGACTACGCGACCGCGCTGCTCGCGCAGTTCCCGCCGTTCGAGCGCGGCAACGCGCGCAACGAAGCCGGCGAACTCGGCGGCAAGTCGACGGTCGAGCGCATCCGTGGCCTCGGCGCACCCTACGCGCAGCTCGACGACCTGATTCGCACGCCCGAGTTCCTCGCCCTCGTCGGCCGCATCACCGGCATCGACGACCTGCTCTACGACCCCGACTATTTCGGCGGCGGCACGCACGAGAACCGCGAGGGCCAGGACCTCGACCCGCACGTCGACTTCAACCGCCACCCGCGCGAGCCATGGCATCGCCGGCTCAACCTCATCGTCTACCTCAATCGCGAATGGGAGGACGCCTGGGGCGGATCGCTCGAACTGCACTCCGATCCGCGTTCGGCCGACGACCGCGTCACGCTCGTCACGCCGCTGTTCAACCGCTGCGTGATCTTCGAGACCACGGAGTGGAGCTGGCACGGCTTCAGCCGCATCACCTTGCCGCCCGAACGGCGCACGCTGTCGCGCAAGTCGATCGCGCTGTACTTCTACACGCGCGAGCGCCCCGCCGAGGAGCTCGCCGACACGCATTCGACGATCTACGTCGATCGCCCGCTGCCGGAGCGCTTCCGCGCCGGACTCACGCTGGACGAACGCGACGTCGAGGAGCTGCACGTGCTGCTCGCTCGCCGCGACCAGCACAACCAGCGGCTGTATCGCGACATCACGCGCCTGACCGGCGATCTCGAGCGGTCGCAGGCGGCGCTGTATGCCGGGCGCCTCGGCCGCTTGCGCTACCTCGCACGCCGCCTGCTCCGTCCGCGCGGACCCGGATGACCGCGCCGGCGCGAACGCGGCATCGGTGACGAACGACCGATGCTGTTCAATTCGATCCACTTCCTCGTCTTCTTCGTCGTCGTCCTGGCGTCGAACCAGGCGCTGCGCCGTTGGCCCACCGCGCAGAAGCTCATGCTGCTCGCGGCGAGCTACTACTTCTACGGCCAGTGGCAGTGGCACTACCTGCTGCTCGTCTGGTTTTCGACGCTCGTCGACTACGCGATCGCATTGCGCCTTCCGCGCACGCCGCGTCCCCGCCGCCTGGTCGTGCTCAGCGTGCTCGTCAACCTCGGTTTCCTCGCAGTCTTCAAGTACGCCAACTGGCTCATCGACACCTGGAACCACGGCGTCGATGCGGTCGCGTCGCCGGCGTGGCACATCACGCCGATCGACCTGCTGCTGCCCGTCGGCATCTCGTTCTACACGTTTCAGAGCCTGTCCTACACGATCGACGTCTACCGCGGCGTGCTGCCGCCGCGTCGCAACCTGCTCGACTACGCGCTCGCGGTCGCGTTCTTCCCGCAGATCGAAGCCGGCCCGATCGTGCGCGCGCGCGAGTTCCTCGCCGAGCTCGACGGCGACCAACGCATCGGCTTCACCGATGTCAAGTACGCGCTCGTGCTCATCGCGCTCGGCTACGCCAAGAAGCTCGTGTTCGCCGACAACCTCGCGCTCGTCGCCGACCCCGTGTTCGACCACCCCGCGGGCCTGTCGTTCGCGCAGACGCTGCTCGGCGTGTACGCGTTCGCGTTCCAGATCTACTGCGATTTCTCCGGCTACACCGACATCGCGATCGGCTGTGCGTTGCTGCTCGGCATCCGCTTCCCGAAGAACTTCGACTATCCCTACGCCGCGCAGGGCATGCAGGAATTCTGGCGGCGCTGGCACATGACGCTGTCGCGCTGGCTGCGCGACTACCTCTACATTCCGCTCGGCGGCAATCGACGTGGCGACGCGCGCACCTACGCCAATCTCGTGCTCACGATGCTGCTCGGCGGCCTCTGGCACGGCGCGGCCTGGACATTCGTGATCTGGGGCGGACTGCACGGCGCGTATCTCGCGTTCGAGCGCGCCGTGCTGGCGCGCGTGCGCTGGTGGAACGCGCGCAATCCGCTCGCGGCCGCCGTGCGCGTGCTGGTCACGTTCCACCTCGTATGCCTGGCGTGGGTGTTCTTCCGCGCGCGCGATCTCGCCGGCGCGCAGGCCGTACTCGCCAACCTCGCGCAGCCGCGGCTCGGTACGGCAGAACTCGGTGGCCTCGCGCTACTGCTCGGCGCGATGTTCGCGCTGCAGCAGGTCGGCGCGCGCACGCACTACAAGGAACGCATCGCAGCCAGCGACGGACCGCTGTTCGCCGGCGCGCTCGCGGCCGCGATGGTCGCGATGGCATGGTTCGCGCCGACGCAGACCGCTCCGTTCATCTACTTCCAGTTCTGACGCCATGCTGCTGCGCCGGCTGCTCGTCCTCTCCGCACCGCTCGCCCTCGTGCTCGCGGTCGAAGCGCTGTTCCTAGCCGGCGTGTGGGAACCGCTGGCGGAGCCGCGCAGCCACGCCGGAACGAGCGTTCGCCTGAAGCGTGCGCTGCGCGACCCCGGCGTCGGTCGCATCGACTACGTGACGCTCGGCAGCTCGCGCCCGGAGTACGGCATCGACCATGAGCTGCTCGCCGCGCAAGCCGCCCGGCGCGGCCGCGCGCACGCCGACCTGACGATGCCCGGCACGCACTGGACGTCGGTCGGCGTACTCGTCCGCTGGCTCGAGCGCGAGCACCCGGAGGTGCGCGGCGGGGTCATTGCGCTGTCGGTGCAGGACCTCGCGTTCACCTACAACGGCTACTACGAGCTCGGCATCCTGCAGCCGTTCCGTCGCGTCGACGACCTCGGATGGATCGCGGCGCGTATCCCGTTCGCGATGCACGACGTCGCCAGCTACGGCGTCGTCTCGGCGTTGTTCGCCTGGCGTGACGACGTGCGTGCGTTCGTCGCCGATCCGGCGCTGCGACGCGAACGCATCGCATGGCAGGACGCGCATGCCGACGCACACCACATCCTGTTCGGAAACCCGGAATCACACGGCGACATGTGCGCGTGGGGTGTCGACAGCCTCGCCGCGTGCGATCGGCTCGAAGCGACGAGCGGCGACGGCGACGCCGGTCTGCGGCGTCAATGCCGCGAGTTGCGCGAGCGCGCCGCCACAGCGCCCGA
>DASTSE010000132.1:0-3457 GCA_035760865.1 Dokdonella sp. | reverse complement strand
TCCGCCAGGTCGCCGACGGCCGTCGCTATCTTTCGCCGGACATCGCGGAAGTGCTCGCGCTCGGGGCGCTCGACGGCGGTGAGTCGCCGTTCGAGGCCCTGTCGGCGCGCGAACTCGACGTCGCGATGATGCTCGCCCGCGGACAGGACATGCAGCTCATCGCCGACAGGCTGAAGCTCAGCGCCAAGACGGTCGCGACGTACAAGTACCGCCTGTTCGACAAGCTCGGCGTCGACAATCCCGTTGCGCTCGCGCATCTCGCTCATACGCACGGATTGCTCGACGACCGCACGCGCGCGCTCAGCGACTGACGCCGCGGACGCGCCCGAGCGCGTCCGATTCGCATGCTTCAGGATGGCCAGATCCGGCCATGCGGCACGAGGCAGTGCCTCGTGCCGCGCGTGCGTCAGCGGTCGCTCGCGTCGTCGTCCGAGCGGTGGGAGTCGCCGCGCGCGGGTTCGTCTGCGGGGGGCGACGGCTTGCGCTCTTCCGCGGCCGGTGCAGGGCGCGTCAGCGGCAGCTCGAGCGTCTGCCCGCGATCCGTCGGCACCGCGGCGGCGCTTGCTGCGGGCGCCGCGGTGGTCGGCAGTTCGCGCGACGGCATCGGGTTCGCGGCCGACGGCTGAGCGGGGGACGCCGGCGACGATGCCTTTGGCGACTCCGCCACACCGGCGGACGCCGGCCTGGCCGGAGCCGAGGGCGTCGGCGCGTCGACGGGCTGCGGTCGTGGCACGGCGGCCTGTGCGGGTGCGTGCATCGGCGAATGAGACGTGCCAAGCGCCGCTGCGACTTCGCGCTGCAGCGATCGTTCGTGCAGGCCATGCGCCGCAGCCGGCGTCACCGGCTTCGGTGCAGCGGGTGCCGGCGACGGCGGGACCGCAGCGTCGGGCACGCGCGCGGCCGCGTCCGTGCGCGGTACGGAAGGCGTCGACGCAGGCGCTGCAGTCGGCGTCGGCGCTGCCGGCGTCGAGGTCGCGACCTGTGCTGGCGCTGTTGCGGGCGTGGCTGGCATCGACGTCGTGTTCGGCAACGGCGCAACGGCCTCGGCAGCGACACGCGGAGCCGGTGACGGCGCTGCGGGTGTCGGCGTTGCGCTCGGAGGTGCCGTCGCCGGCGTCATCGGCTCGCGTTCGCCGGACGGCACGGGGATCGGGCGTGCTGCGCTCGGTGCGCCAGCCGTCTGCGACGGAGACCCGGCTGCGTGCGATGGCGTCGCGCCAGCCGGCGATGCAGCCGGCGTCGTCGGGGACGGCTCGCTTTTCGCAACGGCAGGCATCGCGTGCCGACGCTGCTCCTCGCCACTGTCCTCATCGTCGAAATCGCGGTCGAGCTCGGCATCGACGTGCGTCGCGGACACCGAATCGCCCGTGCCTTCCTTGCGGCGGCGACGTCCACCGCGACGGCCACGACGGCGCGAGCGCAATTCGTCGCGCGGCGTCTCGCCTTCGGCCTTGGCGATGTCGGTCGGCGCAGCGCCGCCGGCACTGCGTTCGAGTTTCTCGGTGGGCGCCGTCGATGCGTTGGGCTGTACCGGAGTCGACGCCTCGATCGTGCGCGCGGCGGGCTGTTGCGGCGCAGGGCGCGCTTCGGCCGCGGGCTTCGCCTCGGTCGCCGCGCGCTGCGGCGGCCGCGTTTCGGCGACGACCGGTTGTTCTCCGCTGCGGCTGCCAGGACGCTCGTCCCGGCGGCTGCCGCGTTGCTGTTGCTGCTTCGGGCCGCGCGGTTCGCCGCCCTGTCGACCGTCGCGACGTCCATCGCGAGGCTGCTGGCCTTGCGGTGCGCCGCCCTGACGTGGCTGCTGTTGTTGCGGGCGGTTGCCGTGTTGCGCAGGCGCTGCCGGCCTCGGCGCGCGCGCGGTTTGCGCGCGGGCGCCATTCTGCGCAGGGCGTGCCGCGCTCGCCGCCGGCGCCGCGGGTGCGCTGCCGCCGCGGAACCAGCCGATGAAACGCGCGAGCAGGCCGCCGCTCGGCATCGCCTGTGCGGAAGCAGGGGCGGGCGAAGGAGCGGGCGCTGCCGGCGCAACCGGCGCGGTCGGTTCCGGGCGCTCCGGTGCCGGCGTCGCGCGCACGACCCCTGCGACGGCCGGCTGCTCCGGCTCCTCGCTCGGCCGCAGCATCTGCGGCAGCGGCGTCGCCGCGACCGGCGTGGTGCGCTGGTAGCTCGGCTTCATGTCCTCGCCGATGTCGGCGACCCGCAGGCGCTGTATTTCGAGGTGCGGCGTCTCGAGCTTGTCGTCGGCGACGACGATCACGTTGACGTCGTGGCGTGCCTCGATCTCGCTGAGCTGGCGGCGCTTCTCGTTGAGCAGGAAGTTCGCCACGCTTGGCGGAGCCTGCACGAGGACCTGGCCCGTGCTCTCCTTCATCGCATGCTCCTCGACGAGGCGCAGCGCGGACAGCGACAGCGATTCGACACCGCGGATGCGGCCATGCCCCTCGCAACGCGGGCAGACGATCTGGGTCGCCTCGCCGAGGCTCGGGCGCAGGCGCTGGCGCGACATCTCGAGCAGGCCGAAGCGCGAGATGCGGCCGACCTGCACGCGTGCGCGATCGAGCTTGAGCGCGTCCTTGAGCTTTTCCTCGACGTCGCGCTGGTGGCGCGGCGAATCCATGTCGATGAAGTCGATCACGATGAGGCCGCCCGCATCGCGGATGCGCAGCTGGCGCGCGATCTCGACCGCAGCTTCGCAGTTGGTGTTGAACGCGGTTTCCTCGATGTCGCCGCCCTTGGTCGCCTTGGCCGAGTTGATGTCGATCGCGGTGAGCGCCTCGGTCTGGTCGATCACGATCGAACCGCCGGACGGCAGCCGTACGGTGCGCTCGAACGCGTTCTCGATCTGCGTCTCGATCTGGAAGCGCGAGAACAGCGGCGTCGTGTCCTGGTAGAGCTTGAGCTTGCGCAGATTGTTCGGCATCACCTGCTGCACGAACTCGCGCGCGTCGGCGTAGAGTTCCTCGTTGTCGATGAGGATCTCGCCGATGTCGTTGCGCAGGTAATCGCGCAGCGCGCGGATGATGAGCTTGGATTCCTGGTAGATCAGGAACGGCGCCGGGCGCGATTGGGCCGCGTCGGAAATCGCCTTCCACAACTGCAGCAGGTAGTCGAGGTCCCACTGCAGCTCTTCGGCGTCACGGCCGAGGCCGGCGGTGCGCACGATCAGGCCCATGTCGTCGGGCACCTGCAGGCTGTCGAGCGCTTCCTTGATGTTCTGACGGTCCTCGCCCTCGATCCGGCGCGAGACGCCTCCGGCCTTCGGGTTGTTCGGCATCAGCACCATGTAGCGGCCGGCGAGACTGATGAAGGTCGTCAGTGCGGCGCCCTTGTTGCCGCGCTCTTCCTTCTCGACCTGGACGACCAGTTCCTGGCCTTCCTTGAGCAGTTCGCGGATGTTCGCCTTGTGCGGGTCCAGCCCGGGCGTCATGTATTCGCGGGCGATTTCCTTGATCGGCAGAAAGCC
>DASTSE010000131.1:0-16341 GCA_035760865.1 Dokdonella sp. | reverse complement strand
ACCCACGCGGCATGGCTGGATCAGGCTTGCGCCCATTGTCCAATATTCCCCACTGCTGCCTCCCGTAGGAGTCTGGACCGTGTCTCAGTTCCAGTGTGGCTGATCATCCTCTCAGACCAGCTACGGATCGTCGCCTTGGTGAGCCATTACCTCACCAACTAGCTAATCCGACATCGGCTCATCTTGTCGCGTGAGGCCTTGCGGTCCCCCACTTTCACCTTTCGGTCTTATGCGGTATTAGCGTAAGTTTCCCTACGTTATCCCCCACAACAAGGCAGATTCCGATGTATTCCTCACCCGTCCGCCGCTCGCCACCAGGGTTGCCCCCGTGCTGCCGCTCGACTTGCATGTGTTAGGCCTGCCGCCAGCGTTCACTCTGAGCCAGGATCAAACTCTTCAGTTAAAACATCAGGCTTTCGGGCCGAAGCCCTACGACCAAACTTCTGAGTGAGAACCAAGCACTGTAAAGCATATGCTTTGACGTTTGCTTGGACGCACTTTGTATCGATGGACTTGCATCCACCACAAGGCGCCCACACAAGTTACCTGCGCACACTTTCAAAGATCAAAGGCTTGCGAGACTTTCTTGGTCTCGCGCCTCAGGACATTTCGTCCGAGGGAGCCGCGTATCTTACATCGTTTTTCGCATCCGTCAACACCTCGATGCGAACTTTTTTCTTCCACCGACGCGGCGTTTCCGCCTCGTCGTTGCCCCGCCGTTTGGTCCGTTTCGAACCAGCCGTCGAAGGGGCGCGCATCTTACATCCGATTCCCGTTTCGTCAACCCCTCGCCGCGAACAATTTCGACTCGTGGCGGGCACTGCGTTTCGGGTCTCGCCTTCGTCGTTTCCCGCCGTGAGGCGAGTCGTCGAAGGGGCGCGCATCTTACATCCGATTTCCGCTTCGTCAAGCCACCGCGACGGGATTTTTTTCTCCGTGCCGCGACCCTCTCGGGAGCGTCCCCTTTCGTCGTCGAGCCGTATTGGCCGCCGTCGGAAGGGCCGCGAATCCTACAACCAAACGCGAATCCGTCAAGCCCTTCGCGCAAAAACTTCGCAGTGCCGCCCCACGACCTCAGGCGGCGACCAGCCGCACGCGCGCGAACGCACGCTTGCCGACCTGCAGCAGCAGCTCGCTGCCTGGCGCCAGGACGAGCTCGCGGTCCTCGACCACGGCGCCGTCGATGCGCAGCGCGCGCTCAGCCATCTTGCGGCCGGCCTCGGAATTGCTCGAGGCGAGTTTCGCAGCGACGAACAACGGCGCGACGCGGATTCCTTCGGGCGGAATCGCGATGTCCTGCAACGGCAGATCGACGTCGACGCGCTGTTCGCGCACGAGAGCGGTCCATTGGGCGATCGCATTTTCCGCCGCCGCCGCGTCGTGGAAACGCGCCGCCAGTTCGCGCGCGAGGGCGAGCTTGGCGTCGCGCGGATGCAGTTGCCCCGCCGCGACATCGGCCTTCATGCGCGACATGTCGGCGCTGCTGCGCTCGAGGCTCAGCAGCTCGTACCAGCGCCACATGAGTTCGTCGCCGATCTTCATCGTCTTGTTGACGATGTCGATCGCCGGCTCGGCGATGCCGATGTAGTTGCCGAGCGACTTGGACATCTTGGCGACGCCGTCGAGCCCCTCGAGCAGCGGCATCGTCAGCACCACCTGGGGCGGCTGGCCATAGTGCTCCTGCAGGCCGCGCCCCATGAGCAGATTGAACTTCTGGTCGGTGCCGCCGAGTTCGACGTCCGCTTCCAGCGCGACCGAGTCGTAGCCCTGGACGAGCGGATAGAGGAACTCGTGGATCGCGATCGGCTGTTGCGCCGCATAGCGCTTGGCGAAATCGTCGCGCTCGAGCATGCGCGCGACGGTGTGCTGCGCGGCGAGCTTGATCATGTCCGCCGCCGCCATGCGGCCGAACCATTCGGAGTTGAAGCGCACTTCGGTGCGCTCCCGGTCGAGGATCCTGAACACCTGCCTTGCGTAGGTTTCGGCGTTTGCCAGCACTTCCTCGCGCGTCAGCGGTTTGCGGGTGACGTTCTTGCCGGTCGGGTCGCCGATCATTCCGGTGAAGTCGCCGATCAGGAAGATCACGCGGTGGCCGAGGTCCTGGAACTGGCGCATCTTGGTCAGGAGGACCGTGTGCCCAAGGTGAAGATCCGGCGCGGTCGGATCGAATCCGGCCTTGATGCGCAACGGGCGCCCGAGGCGCAGGCGCGCCTCGAGATCCTCGCGTTTGATGATTTCGTCGGCGCCGCGACCGATGAGGTCGAGCGCGGCCTGAATGTCCGTCATGGAGTCCCCCGTGCGAACGGCGGCCCGGGAGGGCGGCACGGCGCTGTCGCTGGTGATTGGAAGCGGACGCCGGATTGGGGCGTCGCGGTTAATAATTCGTTAGTCAACGATCTTTCGCAAGTCCTTGTCGCCATTGGCGTTGACGTCGGCGCGGAAACGCAATTATGGTACCCCGCGCCCGCCCGGACAGTGACCTGTGAACGATCTCCACAACGACAAGAACGCTCGCCACAAGGCACGTCGTCTCATCATCCGGCGCCATGCGCAACGCAGGCACTTTCATTTCTATTCGCGCGTGTCGAACTGGACGTTCCTGCAGAACGTGTCCGCGTCGCCGATAAGCTGGCGCGCCGAGCACTGGATCCTCGGCGGGGTCTGCGTGCTGCTCACCGCGCTGGTCGGCATCGTCTTGCCGACCTTCGCCAATGCGACGCGCCAGGAGCCCCCCCCCGTACCTTACACGACGCTCGCGCTCGACCTGCCCCCGCTGCCCGGTAGCGAGGCCGACGCCGCGATCGGTGCCTATGCCGCCGACAGCGAGCCGGACTGGCAGATCGTGACCGTGCGCGCCGGCCAGTCGCTGTCGGACATTTTCCACGAGCAGGACCTCTCGCCGACCGATCTGCAACGCGTACTCGATTCGCAGGACGACGCCTCCGCGCTGCGCAACATCCGCCCCGGCCAGGAGTTCGCGTTCGCGCATGCAGCCGACGGCTCGCTTTCGGCGATGCGCTTCGAGCGCGGCGACGCCACCCGCGTCGTGCTGCACTTCGGCGCCGACGGCGTCACGGAAGCGGCAGTGGAGCGCGCGGTCGAGCGGCGCACGCACGTCGCCCACGGCGTCGTCACGCGCTCGCTCTTCTACGCGGGCGAACGCGCCGGGCTCAGCGACGGCATGGTGCTCAAGCTCGCCAATGCCTTCGGCTACGACATCGACTTCGCACAGGACCTGCGCGAGGGCGACAGCTTCAGCGTCATCTACGACGATGTCTACCGCGAAGGCGAACGCCTGCGCGACGGCGACATCATCGCCGCCACGTTCGTCAACCAGGGCAAGCGCTACACCGCCATCCGCTACACCAGCGCGGACGGCGAGACGATGTATTACACCGAGGACGGCCGCCCGTTGCGCAAGTCGTTCCTGCGCACGCCGGTCGAGTTCACGCGCATCTCGTCGACGTTCTCGACCGGCCGCATGCACCCGGTGCTCGGCTACATGCGCGCGCACAAAGGGGTCGACTACGCCGCGCCGAGCGGCACGCCGATTCGCGCCGCGGGCGATGGCAAGATCACCTACCGCGGCTGGATGTCCGGCTACGGCAACTTCGTGATCGTGCAGCACAATGCGCACATCAGCACCGCGTACGGCCATATGTCGCGCTTCGCCAGCGAGCGCCTCGGCGACCACGTCAAGCAGGGTCAGGTCATCGGCTACGTCGGCATGACCGGTCTCGCGACGGGACCCCACCTGCATTACGAATTCCGCGTCGACGGCCAGCATCGCAACCCGCTCACCGTGACGCTGCCGCCGCCGGAGCCGCTGCCGGCGAGCCAGCTCGCGCAGTTCCGCCAGAAGGCGGCACCCCAGCTCGCGCGCCTGAAGATGGTCGACGCGATGCAGCTCGCACGCTCCAGCGATTGACGTGAGGTCCGCGTCGCGCGCGCCGCTCTATCTGGGGCTGATCTCGGGTACGAGCGCCGACGGCATCGACGCCGCGCTCGTGCGTTTCGACCCTCGACCCGAGCTCGTCGCCGCACGCACGTTCGCCTACCCAGCGCCATTGCGCGCGCGCGTGCTCGCGTTCGCGCGCAGCGCGGTCGAGGTAGCACTCGACGATTTCGGTCGCCTCGACGTCGAGATCGGCAGCCACTTCGCCGATGCCGCGAACGCGCTGCTCCGGCACAGCGGCGTCGACGCCGGTGACGTCGCCGCGATCGGCTCGCACGGCCAGACCGTCTGCCATCGCCCGCAAGGGCCCTCGCCGTTCACGCTGCAGATCGGCGATCCCAATGTGATCGCCGAACGCACGCGCATCACGACCGTCGCCGATTTCCGCCGCGCCGACGTCGCCGCGGGCGGCCAGGGCGCACCGCTGCTGCCCGCGTTGCACGCCGCGGTATTCGCCGACGCGGTCGAAACGCGCGCGATCCTCACCCTGGGCGGGATCGCCAACCTCACCCTGCTCGCACCGGGCGCGTCCGTGCTCGGTTTCGACACCGGCCCCGCGAACTGCCTGCTCGACGCCTGGGCCGCGCGCCACCTGGGTACCGAACGCGACGACGGCGGTGCGTGGGCGCGCAGTGGACGGAGCGCGGAGTCGCTCGTCGACGACTGGCTCGGCGAGGCGTACTTTGCCGAGGCCCCGCCAAAGAGCACCGGACGGGAAGTGTTCAACCTCGACTGGCTGCTCGCGCGCCTGCCCGCGGCAATCGAGCCTGCGGACGTCCAGGCGAGCCTGCTCGTACTCAGCGCGCGCAGCATCGCCCGGGCGCTGCGCGTGCACGGCGGCGGCGCGCGCGAGGTCTACGCGTGCGGCGGAGGCGTGCACAACGCGGCGCTCATTGAAGCGCTGCGGCGCGAAATGCCGGACGTGCGCGTCGACACCACCGCGGCGCTCGGCATCGACCCCGATTTCGTCGAAGCGGTCGGCTTCGCCTGGCTCGCGCAGGCGCGACTCGGCGGCGTGCCCGGCAACCTGCCCTCCGTCACCGGCGCCCGCGGACCGCGCGTGCTCGGCGGCGTTTACGCCGGGCGACCGTGACGCGCCGGATTCATGCCGCGCGCGCCTTCGCCCGCCGCAGCAGCCAGAGGATCAGCAGCAGCGCCGGCACGCCCATCGCAGCGGTGTAGACGAAGAACGCCGGGTATCCCCAAGCATCGACGATGCGCCCCCACTGGCTCGCCAGGCTCTTCGCGGGCAGGCTCCACAACGTCCCGAACAGCGCGTACTGGGTCGCCGTGTACTGCTTGCTGGTCAGCGACGACATGTAGGCGATGAACGCCGTGCCGGCGATCCCGTTGGCGACGTTGTCCAGGCTGACCGCGGCCGCGAGCCAGCCGATGTCGGGCGCGGAGCCGGCGCCGAAACCCGCGATGTAGCCGTAGAACAGGTTCGCGCCACTGAGCATGACGAGGCCGAGCAGCATCGCGGGCAGCGGATCGAGCCGGCGCACGAGCCAACCGGCGAGCACGGCGCCGCCCAGCGTCAGCGCGACGCCGTACAGCTTCGAGACGAGCGCGATCTGGTCGAGCGTGTAGCCGAGGTCGAGGTAGAACGTGTTCGCCGCAACGCCCATCGTCATGTAGTTGAGCCGGTACAGCACGATCAGCGCGAGGATCGGCAAGGCGATGCGCGCTCCCTGGCGACCGAAGAACTCGGCAAGCGGCAGCACGACGGACGCCGTCAACGCTTCCAGGGCCGGCCGCAGGGCCGTCACGCGCAGGATCGACAACAACGCGATCTCGAGCGCGAGGAGCGCGCCGAACACGACCTCGACCACCAGGGTCGACTCCTTCGCGGCGGCGAGCGCGAAGGCGAGCAGCGCACCGACCAGCGCGGTCGACGCGATCGCCGCGACGAGCGCCGACGGCCGCATGCGGTCGATCGCGGCACGCACGCGTTCGGGATCGACGCGGACGCTTCGCGTGTCGTGCCGGTCCGGTTCCCGTATCAGCAGCACGGTCACGGGCCCGAGCAGCATGCAACCGGCCATGACGAGGTAGGCGGGTGTCCAGCCGAGATGGCTCGCGGCGACCAGGGCGCCCGCGCCCGCACAAATGAGGGCGAGCTGGTAGCCGATCTGGTACGCCGCGGCAGCGGCCCCCTGCCCCGACGCCTCGACCGACTCGATGCGGTAGGCATCGACGGCGATGTCCTGGGTCGCGGCGCAGAACGCGGTCGCCGTCGCAAGCAGCGCGATGCCGTGCGCGGCACTCGCCGGATCGATCGACGCCATCGCGACGAGCCCCGCGACGACGCCGACCTGGGCGAGCAGGATCCAGCTGCGGCGCTGGCCGAGGCCCCCCAGCGCCGGCAGGCGCACGCGGTCGACGATCGGGGACCAGAAGAACTTGAGCGAGTACGCGAGGCCGACCAGACTGAACAGTCCGATCGTCGTGCGATCGATGCCCGCCTGGCGCAGGCGCGCGGACAGCGTCGTCAGCACGAGCGGGAACGGCAATCCGGCGGCGAAGCCGAGGAACAGCATCGGCCGGATGCGCGGATCGGCGTAGACGGCGAGCGACTGCGACCACCCGCGCAGGGCGCGCCTCATCATGCGTAGTCCACGGTGTACGGCGCGTGGTCCGAGAAGCGCGGCTCGCGTGCGATCGAACACGCGCGCAGGCGCTCACGCAGCGACGGCGTGACCAACTGGTAATCGATGCGCCAGCCGACGTCGTTGGCTCGCGCGGCGCCGCGGTTGCTCCACCAGGTGTACTCGGCCGCGTCGGGCTTGAGTACGCGGAAGCTGTCGAGCCAGCCGTGCGCGGGCGCGGGCGTACCGTCGCCGCACGCGTCCGCGATCATGCCATTGAGCCACGCGCGTTCACTCGGCAGGCAGCCTGAATTCTTCTGGTTGGAACTCCAGTTGCGGATGTCGTTCTTCGCCCGCACGATGTTCCAGTCGCCGCACAACACGTAGTCGCGCCCGCTCGCGAGCCACCCATCCAGCAGCGGACGCAGCCAGGCCATGACCTCGAACTTGACCGCCTGGCGTTCCTCCCCCGACGAACCGGACGGGATGTAGAACGAAACGACGCTCAGGTTGCCGTAGCGCGCCTCGATGTAGCGTCCCTCGTCGTCGAACGGCGCCCATCCGAGCGATGTGCGCACCTCGTCCGGCTCGCGCCTCGAATAGATCGCGACGCCGCTGTAACCCTTCCTCGTCGTCGCGTCGCGATAGAAACAATGGTGCCCGTCCGGACGGAACATCGGATCGGAAAGCTGGTCTTCCTGCGACTTGGTCTCCTGCAGGCAGACGACATCGGCTTGTTGCGCGCGAAGCCAGTCGAAGAAGCCCTTGTTCGCGGCCGAGCGTATGCCGTTGGCATTGAAGGAGATGATGCGCATGGAGGGCTGAGGGCTGAAGGACGAGGGCCTAGCGTGCCGCGTGCATGGCGCAACTGGCAACTCGGAGGGCCATCGCGCCTGATGCCGGTGCCGGCGACGCCTTACACTCTGAGCCCTCAGCCCTCGGTCATCGGCCCCATGAAAACGAGCCAACGCGAATTCCTCGACCTCGCGCTCGCGCGCGACGCCCTCCGCTTCGGCGAGTTCACGCTCAAGTCGGGGCGGATCAGCCCGTATTTCTTCAACGCGGGCCTGTTCGATTCCGGTGCCGCGCTCGCCACGCTCGGCCGCGCGTACGCCGCGACCGCCGTTTCGTCCGGCCTGGCGTTCGACATGCTGTTCGGCCCAGCGTACAAGGGCATCGTGCTCGCGGCCGTCACCGCGGCCGCACTCGCCGAGCATCATGGGCGCGACGTGCCGTTCGCGTACAACCGCAAGGAGGCGAAGGACCATGGCGAGGGCGGGCTGCTCGTGGGCGCCCCGCTGCGCGGCCGGGTCCTCATCGTCGACGACGTGATCACCGCCGGCACCGCGATCCGCGAATCGCTCGCGCTCATTCGTGCGGCCGGGGCGATACCGGCCGGCGTGCTGATCGCCCTCGACCGCGAGGAACGCGGTCGGGGCGAACTCTCGGCGACGCAGGAACTCGAGGCCGAGCACGGGATTCCCACCCTCGCGATCGCGCGGCTCGGCGACCTGCTCGCCTATGCCGCGGACCGTCCGGACCTCGCCGATCATCGGCCGCGCCTGACCGCATATCGGGAGCGCTACGGCATCGCGCCCTGAAAACCTATACTGCCGGCCGGAGGCCTGCCCATGCACATCCGTTCGTCCAGCTCGCTGATCCTTGCGCTCGCCGCGTGCTTCGCTGCGTCCGGCCCGGCCGCGGCGGCGACCGCGGGCAAGGATCACAACCGCTACAAGTGGCGCGACGAGCAGGGCAATCTGCACTACAGCGATTCGGTGCCCGCCGAGGCGGCCAAGTTCGGCTACGACGTCGTCAGTCCGGGGGGCATCGTCGTCAAGCACGTCGACCGCGCCAAGACCAGCGAGGAACTCGCTGCGGCGAAGGCCGCCGCGCTCAAGGCAGAGGCCGAACAGAGGATCGCCGAGCAGCGTGCGCGCGACGACGAGCAGCTGCTCGGCAACTATCCGCGCGAAGAGGACCTCAGGCACGCGCAGCAGCAACAGCTGGACATGCTCAACCAGCAGATCAAGTCGTCCCAGGTCAGCTTGCGCAACCAGGAGCAATCGCTCGCCGAGTTGCTCGACCGCGCCGCCGAGGCGGAGCGCACCGGCAAGGAACTTCCTGGCGATCAGGCCCGGCAGTTGGCCGCGATGCGCAAGAAGGTCGACTTGCAGAAGGAGGCAGTCGCGCGGCAGGAAGCCGACCGGGACAGGACGAGCAGCCATTTCGAAGAAGAAGTCGCCCACTACCGCGAGCTGAAGGCACGCATCGCCGAGGCGAAGAAGTAATCCACGGAATCCGCCGCCCGAGGACTGCCGGATGAATCGTTGCCCGTCCTGCGACTCCAGCGAAAGCTCGATCGTCGAGCGCGTGCGTTTCGACGACGGTCACTGCGCGGATCGGCGCGAGTGCAGCGTCTGCGGCGAACAGTGGATGGTGCCCGTCGAGGCATTTTCGGTCGAGCCCGGCGACATCGAGGCGATCGAACTGCGCGAGGGCGACGGCGACGGCCCGGAAGAAGCCGACGGCGTCGAAGAGTGGTTCCGCTGACGGAAACGCCGCACGCAAACCCTCGACGGGTTCGCGCGATGCGTCAGAACGGCAGCGGCAACGACGAGTCGAGCGCGAGCAGCTGGCGGCGGAACACGTCCTGGATGCGACGCAGCGCAGGAGCGTTGTCGGCGTCGAAGCGCAACACGAGCATGGGCGTCGTGTTGGACGCCCGCACCAGGCCCCAGCCGTCGGCCCAGTCGGCGCGAATGCCGTCGATCGTCGTCAGGCGCGCGCCATCGAACTTGGCGCGAGCGCGGAACGCCTCGATGAAGCGGTAGTGTTCGCCCTCGCGCATCGGGATCTTCAGCTCCGGCGTCGACACGCCCTTCGGCAGCGTTGCAAAGACCTCTTCGGGCGTGCGTCCTTCGGCGTCCGCGGCGAGGATTTCCAGCAGTCGCGCCGCGGCGTAGATGCCGTCGTCGAAACCGTACCAGCGCTCGCCGAAGAAGAAGTGGCCGCTCATCTCGCCGGCGAGTGCGGCGTTCGTCTCGCGCATCTTCGCCTTGATCAGCGAATGGCCGGTGCGCCACATCAGCGGACTGCCTCCCTGCTGCAGGATCAGCGGCTGCAGGTGGCCTGTGCACTTGACGTCGTAGATGATCGTCGCGCCCGGATTGCGCAGCAGGATGTCGCTCGCGTAGAGCATGAGCAAGCGGTCGGGAAAGATCACTTCGCCGCTGGCGGTGACGACCCCGAGTCGATCGCCGTCGCCGTCGAACGCGAGGCCGAGGTCGGCGCCGACGTTCTTCACCGAGACGATCAGATCCTGCAGATTGTGCAGGTCCGACGGATCGGGGTGGTGGTTCGGGAAGGTGCCGTCGACGTCGCAGTAGAGCGGAACCACTTCGCAGCCGATGCCTTCGAGCACCGCAGGTGCGATCGCGCCCGGAATGCCGTTGCCGCAGTCGACGACCACCTTGAGCTTGCGCTCGACCTGGATGTCGTCGGTGATGCGACGGACGTAGTCGTCGCTGACGTCGATCGTCTGCAGGCCGCCCATGCCGTCGACGAAGCGTTCCGCCTCGATGCGCCGGTACAGGTTCTGTATCGCGTCCTCGGACAAGGTCTCGCCGCCGAGCACGATCTTGAAGCCGTTGTAGTCGGGCGGATTGTGGCTCCCGGTGACCGAGATGCCGGAGCCGGTGCGCAGGTGATAGCACGCGAAATACGTGACCGGCGTCGGCGCCGCACCGATGTCGATCACGTCGATGCCGGTCGAGCGCAGGCCGTTGATCAGCGCGAACACGAGGTCGGGGCCGGAAAGGCGGCCATCGCGACCGACGACGATCTCCGTGAGTCCGCGATCGCGCGCCTCGCTGCCGATGGCGCGGCCGATCATGCGCGCGACGCCCGTGGTCAGCGTGTCGCCGACGACGCCGCGGATGTCGTAGGCGCGGAAGATGCTCGGATCGACCGCGACGATTTCATCCTTCCGCTCGATCCGCGCCGAAGGCGCCGCCGCCGCGGAGGGTTTGGCCTCGGCCGCCGCCGTGGGCTCGGGCTTGGCCCTGAGCGCCTGCGCGAGCGTCATCTCCGGCTCGACGTCCTTGGGCTTGCGCTGCAGCACGGCGACCGCACGTTCGCGCCCGACACTGCGAATCCACAGCGCAAGCACGCCGCCGCCGAGGCAGAGCAGGCTCAGCAGCACCGATCCGATCAGGCTGTCGGTGAACAGGATGAAGTACGCAGGCTCCGCCTTGCCGATGCGCAGACGCGTACCTGGAACGGGTTCACCGACGTCGCCGATCGACGACCCGCTACGCTCGCCCACGCTGGCGATCACGAGGTCGCCTTGGCCATCGCCCTGGCGCAGTTCCAGCCGGGCGCCCTGGATCGCCGTGTGCGCGAACGCGTCGAGCAAGGGCTTGAACGGCAACTCGACCACCGCGAACGCGACCACCTGCTCTCCGACGCGCGCAGGCATCGCGATCATCAGCTGCTGCCCGGTCGCCTTCTCGGTGCGCATCTCGGCCAGAGGCTGCTTCGGGTTGATCTTCGCCTGCATCAATGCCGCGGCCTTGGCGTAGCCGATCGCCTTGAGGTCGCCCGACAGCACCTCGTCGAGATCGGCACTGAAGAACTCCACATCCGTGGCGATCGGAAGCAGTTGCCGCAGCGCAGCCGCCGCCGCGGCTCGACCATCCGCACCGAGTTGCAAGGGTTGCTGGACACTCGCGTCCTCGAGCGCCTGCTGCACCATGCGCTGCCGCTCGCGCACTTCGCCGGCGATCGCGCCGATCGCCTCGGCCCTCGCGGCATCCGCGTTCTCGATGCCGCGTTGGGTCAACCACAGCAGCCAGCTCTGCCAGGCGAGGAAAGCGCCGAAGACGAGCAGGAACGTTCCGAGCGCGAACGGGCCGAGCGTGCGCAGCGCAGGGGCCGCGCGCCGGGCGAGCTGCGCGAGCTGTTCCTTCGGGGATGCCTTGCCTGATGCGCCCATGCCGTCCTCTTGATCCGATCCGCGCCGCGAGCGCGCCATCAGTGTGTGCCCGAACTGCCGAAGCCGCCTTCGCCGCGCCCGCTCGGCGCGAACTCGTCGACGATGTGGAAGGCCGCTCGCACGACCGGCACGATCACGAGCTGCGCGATGCGCTCCCCGGGCGCGATGGTAAAGGCCGCGTCGGAACGGTTCCAGCACGAGATCAGCAGCGGCCCCTGGTAGTCGGCGTCGATGAGGCCGACGAGATTGCCGAGCACGATGCCGTGTTTGTGGCCGAGTCCGGAACGCGGAAGCACGAGCGCGCAAAGGCCCGGATCGCCGATGTGGATCGCGATCCCGCTCGGGATCAGCGCACTCGCGCCCGCGTCCAGCACGAGCGGCGCGTCGACCATCGCGCGCAGGTCGACGCCGGCGGAAGCGGCGGTCGCAGGCGACGGCAGCGGGAACTCGCGACCGAGGCGTGCATCGAGGATCTTGAGTTCGATCGTACGCGCCGCGGTGCTGTCGGGAACGCTCATGCATGCACCCGTTCCGCGCGCAGGCGTGCGATGCGCGCGACGAGAGCGCGCGCGAGATCCGCCTTGCCGGAGCGCTCGAGCGCCTCGCGGCCGCCGGGCCAGAGCAGGAGCAGCGCGTTGTCGTCGCGCTCGAACCCGAGTCCGGCGCCGACTTCATTGGCGGCGACGAGGTCGAGCCGCTTGCGTTCGAGCTTCGCGCGCGCGTATTCCTCGACGCGTTCGGTCTCCGCGGCGAAGCCGACCACGAACGGTCGCCGGTCGAGCGCGGCCACCTCGGCGAGAATGTCCGGGTTCTGCACCAGGCTCAGCTCGAGGCCGCTATCGCTCGACGTCTTCTTGAGCTTGTGTGGCGCGATGTCGCGCGGCCGGAAGTCGCCGACCGCTGCGGCAGCGACGAACACGTCGCTCGTGCGCGCCTCGGCGAGCACGGCATCGCGCATCTGGCGCGCGCTGCGCACGTCGATGCGGCGAACACCGCGCGGCGTCGGCAGGTGTACAGGGCCTGCGACGAGCGTGACATCCGCGCCCGCCTCGACGGCGGCCGCGGCAACCGCGAAGCCCATGCGCCCGGAACTGCGATTGCCGACGAAGCGCACGGGATCGATGTCCTCGTAGGTCGGGCCCGCGCTGACGAGGACGCGCACGCCGGCGAGTTCGCGCGGTGCGCGGCCCTCGATCAACCGTGCGACGATCTCGTCGGCTTCGAGCAGGCGTCCGGCCCCGAATTCGCCACAGGCCTGGCCGCCCGATCCGGGTCCGAGCACGCGCACGCCGCGACCTTGCAGCGCGCCGAGGTTGGCCTGCGTCGCCGCGTGCGCCCACATCTGCTGGTTCATCGCCGGCGCCACCGACAGCGGCGCGGCCGTGGCGAGGCAGAGCGTCGCAAGCAGGTCGTCGGCGAAACCGTGCGCGAGGCGCGCGAGCAGGTCGGCGGACGCGGGCGCGACCACGACCTCGTCGGCCCAACGCGCGAGTTCGATGTGACCCATCGCGGCTTCGGCCGACTCGTCCCACAGGCTCGTGCGCACCGGGTGGCCGGACAATGCCTGGAACGTGAGCGGCGTGACGAAGCGCGCCGCATTCTCGGTCAGCACGACGCGAACCTCGGCACCCGCATCGCGCAGGCGCCGCACGACTTCGGCGCCCTTGTACGCGGCGATCCCGCCCGATACGCCGAGCAGCACGCGCACGCCGGCGAGATCCCGGCGCGCCGGCGCGACGCCGCCGACCGCGGCCCTGTCGTCCGGCGTCATCGGCCGGTCTCCGGGCGTGCGTCATAGGGCGTCGGCGCGAGCACGCACCCGCCATCATCGAACCGGGAAGCCATGTAGCCAATCACCGACAGCTCAGGGAAGCGCTAGCTTACTGAAAATCCGGCCGCGCGCCGCTGCGCCGCTGCGCCGGATGGCGCAGATTGCGCGGGGTATGGACACGTTTCCCCGTCTTCCCGGCCTCACCGCTTCGTCCGCCACGGCGGCGCGGCTCCGGCGCGCCGCCCGTTCCCGCGCATGAGCATCCGCGATTGGCCGGATGGCGAGCGGCCGCGTGAGAAGCTGCTCGCCCATGGCGCCGGCGTGCTGTCGGACGCGGAACTGCTCGCGGTCTTCCTCGGCTCGGGGCGGCGCGGCCGTAACGCGGTCGACCTCGCCCGCGACCTGCTCGCCGCGGCGGGCGGACTCAAGCCGCTGCTCGATGCGCCGAGGTCGCAGTCGGCGGTCGGCGTCGTCGCCTGGTGCCGCCTCGCGGCCGCGCTGGAGACCGGGCGACGCTACCTCGACGCCGAGCTGCGCCGCGGCGAGGCCCTGACCGACCCGTCCGCGAGCGCGCGCTACCTCAAGGCGCGCCTGGCCGGATATCCGTACGAGGTGTTCGCCTGCCTGTTCCTCGACAACCGCCACCGCGTGATTGCGTTCGAGGAGCTCTTTCGCGGCTCGATCGACGGCGCAAGCGTGCATCCGCGCGAAGTGGTCCGGCGCTGTCTTGTGCACAATGCCGCCGCGGTCATCGTCGCGCACAACCATCCGTCGGGGGTGGCGGAACCGAGCGCGGCGGACCGCGCGATCACCGTGCGCCTGCGCGAAGCGCTCGAGCTCGTCGACGTACGCCTGCTCGATCACTTCGTGGTCGGCCAGGGCGCGCCGACCTCGCTCGCGCAACGCGGCTGGCTGTGACCCGCACGAGCCGCGATGTCCCCCTTTATACTCGCGCCCAACGCCACCGAGCCGATCGACCGCCGTGATCCTCGCGCTCCCGAGCCGCTACGCAGCCGATGAAACGGAACGCCGGATCCCCGACGCCGTCACGGCGCGCGCGCTGGTCGGGCCGGCGGCGGCACCGATCGAAGCGCTGCTCGCGCGCCGTCGGTCGGAATGGGCGATGCTTTCCTCCGCCGGCGACGAAGCGCTGCTCGCGCGCACCGAGGATGCGGTGCGCCTCGGCCATGCGCGGCTCGCGTTCCGCCACGGCAACCTCGGCAGCGATTTCCACGCGTACCACAACGAAGGACACGTGCTGGAGATCTGCGGCGGCCGTATCGACCGACTGCGCGACACGCTCGGACTGCGTGCGCTGCCGTTGCGCGACTGGTGCGCGCTGATGCTGTTCGGTGCCTGCCACGACCTGCGCCAGCGCGAGGCCCAGCAGCTCGTCGACGGCGTCGGCGCGAACGAGCGCGCGAGCATCGACGAAGCGGGTCGCATCCTCGACGCCTGCGGGTTTTCGCGCGAACGCGACGCCGACCTCTACGCCGCGCTCGAGCTCATGATCGCGGGCAGCACGTTCGACGCGCGGCCGTCGCCGGGCGGTTACCAGTACAACGCGGCCGATCTCGTGCAGAGCGGTGGAGCACTCGCTTCGCGCCTCGACCAGGTGCTCGACCGGCGTCGCCCGGGTTGGCGCTCGGAGCCGCTGGTCGTCGCGGCGCAACGCCTCGCGCTCGTCGCGGCGGACCTCGACACCGCGAACGTCGCGGAGCCGTTCGCGCGTTTCGCGAGCACGGCCGAGAACCTCTGCCGCGAACGCGAGATGCTCAGCGGCAGGTCGCTCGCCGCGGGCGAGAGCGCGCTGCCCGTGCTCGGCTTCCTCACCGAGGGCCAGGACCGCTTCTTCTTCGAACTGCATCGCTTCCAGTCGGAAGCCGGGATGGCCGCCTTCGGGCCCGGCAAGGAAGCGAATGCGCCGAAGCTCAAGGCGCTCTGCATGGGCGTGCGTGCGCGCGTCGCCATGCAGGGAGCGCCGCAAACCGGCAACCAGGTCATCGAGGCGTATCGCGCGACCCTCGCCGACCTCACGGTCTGATCCCATGGGTGCGGTGCGTCCCTGCACCCGGGGCGCCGTGCGCATCCCGCACGCCACCCGCTCCTTCCGGTCGCCCGGGCGAGTCTGGCGGCCGTCCGCGACGCCACGATGACAGGGCGCCGCGTGCGCGCCGAAACCGGCGGGACCGCATACAATAGCCGGCTTTTCCACGCCGGCCCGACCCGTGAAACAACAGCTCCACGACCTCGTCCTCGCTGCGATCGCCGCCCTGCAGGCCAGCGGCGAACTGCCTGCCGGCGCCGCGCCCGCGTTCGTCGTCGAGCGCACCAGGAACCGCGACCACGGCGATTTCGCGACCAATGCGGCCTTGCTGCTGGCGAAGCCCGCGGGCCGCAAGCCGCGCGACGTCGCCGCCGCACTCGTCGCGGCGCTGCCCGCGCGGGGCGCGGTCTCGAAGATCGAGATCGCTGGTCCCGGCTTCATCAACTTCTTCCTGAGCCCGGCCGCATACGAGGCCGAAGTCGGCGCGGCGCTCGCCCAGGGCGCGCGCTACGGGCGCGGCCACGCGGGAGACGGCCGGACCGCGGGCGTCGAGTTCGTCTCGGCCAACCCGACCGGGCCGCTGCACGTGGGCCACGGCCGCGCCGCGGCCATCGGCGACTGCATCGCGCGCGTGCTCGATGCGAACGGCTGGAAGGTCGTGCGCGAGTTCTACTACAACGACGCCGGCGCGCAGATCAACAATCTCGCGATCTCGGTGCAGGCGCGCGCGCTCGGCAACGGTCCGGACGATGCCGGCTGGCCGGACGACGGCTACCGCGGCGACTACATCAAGGACGTCGCCGCAGCGTACCTGCGCGGCGACAGCGTCGAGATCGAAGGCCACGTGGTGGTCGGCGCGAAGGATCCGCACGACCTCGATGCGATCCGGCGCTTCGCCGTCGCCTACCTGCGTCGCGAGCAGAACGCCGACCTCGCCGCGTTCGGCGTCGGCTTCGACGTCTATTTCCTCGAAAGCTCGCTGTA
>DASTSE010000130.1:0-2023 GCA_035760865.1 Dokdonella sp. | reverse complement strand
GCAGCTGCACGCTTCCGGCGATTCCTGCCGGTGGCCAGGCGTTCAGCAGCGCGAACTACGTCGGAGGCGGCGCGACCCCGTACGACCAGCCGGACAGCGGGCCGCAAACGATCGCACGCACGCGCGAAGGCCATATCGACGTCGTCGTCGACGGCGACATCGTTCCCGACAGCGCGACCGACCAGCTCGTCAGGCACGTGCAGACCGGTTTTGCGGACGAAGGCTCACCGGCGTGCGCCGAATTGGATCTCACGCAAATCGGGCAGGATCTCGTCGTGCCGACGAATACGCTCGGCGGATCGGTCGGCATCGTCAATGTCGCGTCCGGCACGTATTTTTCGTACGAAGCGCAAGCGCTGGCCGACTTCACGCAGGTGCCGTTCGTCGATGCCGGCGTCGGCTATGACGACCTCGCTCGCGCCAATTGGGGCAATGGCGTTGCTTCGGCGACGGTGTTCACCGATCGCGGCGCCGTGGCGATCGATTTTGCACAAGGCATCGACGCGGTCAGCGCGGTCTTCATGGCCGAAACCGTGCACAACGACGTGCTGCTCAACCCGGCGCTCGGCGCCGCCACGGACTGGGTGCTGACCTTCCCGACGCGGCGCTACTACGTCGACGGGCAGCGCTATGCCGACACGCCGCGGGCTCCGTTCACCCACCTTTTTGCGAACGGCGAGGCGCCGGTAACGATCGGCTGGAACCTCTACGACAACGAAGAGCTGTACGTGTCCGATCCCTGCGGTCCGATCTGCGGAGTACCCCCACTCCAGCCAGCGCTGGTGTCGCCATACGAGGTCAACGTGATCGGCTTCCAGCCAGCCGACCGTGCTCCGCCGACGACGTCGGACGTCTTCGGCTCGCACCTCGCGAGGAATCTCGCCGCGACGTACCCCGACTGGACATCCGGCCAAGCCGACCTCTATCTCGCCGCGGACGCGTATCAGGCACCGTTGATGGGCACCAGCGCCGGCAGTCCAGTTGCCTTGGCAGGCCTGCCTGTCGCGGGGTTCATGGCCTACGACATCATCAACGCACAGGCGCAACCGGGCCTCCTCGCAAACTACAGCGGCGCGTTCGCGCATCGCAAGCGAGTGACCTGCTGGAGCAGCGCCGTCGACCCACCGGTTCCCTGCTCCTGAGTCTCGGCGACTGCGTTCGTCGGCGAGCGCAGACGCCCGCAATCGAGGCCCGGTTCGTCATGCGCCCGCGCCGGCCACGAGCGACAACGCGATCGCCGCGTACGCACCGGCGATCGCGTCGTCGAGCATCACGCCAAGTCCGCCGTGCACGCGACGATCGGCCCACGACACCGGCCAGGGCTTCCAGATATCGAACAGGCGGAACAGCGCGAAGCCGGCGACGAGCCACCACCACGCGCGCGGCATCACGACAAGCGGCGCCAACGCGATCCACTGGCCGACGAATTCGTCCCAGACGATCGCGCCGGGATCGTCGATGCGCACGCGCGCGATCGCGACGTTCGATGCCCAGACGCCGAGCGCGAACGCGAGTGCGACGACCGCGAGATAGACCGGCCAAGGCAGTTCGCGCAGTCCGATCCACGGCAGCAACGCCGCGGCCGAGCCGACCGTGCCCGGCGCGAACGGGCTGAGGCCCGAGCCGAAGCCGCACGCGATCCACCCGCCCGGATGGCCGAGCAATGCGCGTCGCTGCGCAGCGTCCAGGCTCATGCGAAGTGGTCCCAACCGGACCTTTCCGGAACGAGCTCGCTGCCGTCGCCGTCGAACAGGCGCACGCGCTCGCCCGCGACGACGCGGCCGATGCGCGTCGCGCCGCAACCGATGCGCGCGAGGTCGCGCTGTACGTCGCCCGCGCGTGTGGGCGGCACGCAGAACGCGAGCTCGTAGTCGTCGCCGCCGGTCGCTTGCAGCACGAGGCGCTCGTCGCGCTCGAACAACGCGAGCAGCGCCGACGACGCCGGCAGCGCATCGGCTTCGATCTCGATGCCCACGCCGCTGCGTTCGGCGATGTGGCCGAGATCGGCGAGCAGGCCGTCGGA
>DASTSE010000129.1:0-16226 GCA_035760865.1 Dokdonella sp. | reverse complement strand
AGCGTCGGACCGCGCTCGACAGGGGCCGGCACTGGGACGCGTGCTATAAGCCGGGCATGCTCGCCGAAGAGACGACCGCCTTCCTGCTCGATCGCGCGCGCGGCGGCGACGCGGCGGCGCGCGACCGGCTCGCGGCGCGCTACCTGCCGATGCTGCGGCGCTGGGCACACGGGCGCCTGCCGCCGTCCACGCGCGACCTCACCGACACCGACGATCTTGTTCAGGTCACCCTCTTCCGCGTGTTGAAGCAGATCGGGACGTTCGAGTACGGCGGCGCGGGCAGCTTCCTGGCCTACCTGCGCAGCACCTTGCTGAACCTGCTGCGCAACGAGATCCGTCGGGTCGCGCGGCGCGGCGAGAGCCTCGAATTGAACGAGGCGCTGGTCGAGGACGAGACCGCGTCACCGCTCGAGCAGGCGATCGGGCGCGAACGCCTCGAGCGCTACGAAGCGGCGCTCGAGGCCCTGCCCGCGCGTGCGCGCGAGCTGGTCATCATGCGGATGGAGTTCGACATGACGTACGAGGACATCGCCGCTGAAGTGCAGTCCACGCCGGACGCGGTGCGCATGGCGATCAAGCGCGCGGTCGACACGCTCGCGCGTTCGCTCGGGAGGAGCGAATGAACGCATCGCGGGAGGCGCCGGGCCTGGTCGACCGCCTCGTCGACGGCAAGCCGATCGACTGGACGCATGCGGGCACGGACGACGCAGGGCTGCTCGACGCATTGCACACGCTCGACCAGGTGCGCAGCGCGTATCGCCGCATCGGCGCGTCGGGCGCGCCCGGCACGCGGCCGTCGTTCTCATGGGGGCCGCTCGCGGTGCTGGAAAAGATCGGCAGCGGCGCGAGCGCGGAGGTCTACCGCGCATGGGACGCGGGCCTCGCGACGCCGGTCGCGCTCAAGCTGCTGCGCCCCGAAGCCGCGGCAGCGGGCCTGCGCGGCGACGAATTCCTGCGCGAGGGGCGCCTGCTCGCGCGCATCAGCCAGCGCAACGTGCTGCGCGTGTACGGCGCGGCCGTGCACGACGGCCGTCCCGGCATCTGGGCCGAATGGATCGAGGGCCGCACGCTCGATGCGATCGTCGAAGACGAAGGCCCGCTCGCGGATCGCGAAGCCGCGCACGTCGGCTTGGAACTGTGTGCGGCGCTTGCGGCGATCCACGCTGCCGGCCTCGTGCACGGCGACGTCAAGGCGAGCAACGTGCTGCGCGAGCGCGGCGGCCGCGTCGTGCTCGCCGACCTCGGTGCGGCCGGCACGCCGGACACGCTCAACGCGTCGCTGCGCACGCAGGCGACGCCGGCCTATCTCTCGCCGCAATCGCGCGACGGCGCGCCGCGCGCGGCCGCGGACGACCTCTATGCGCTCGGCGTGCTGCTGCACTTCGTGCTCACCGGCGCGTATCCGCGCGACGGCGTCGCGCACGCTGCACTCGCGGACAGCGATACCGGCGTCGCCGCCGTCGTCGTGCGCGCGCTCGCGCGCGACCCGCGCGAGCGACCGGCGACCGCGCAGGCGTTCGCGGCGGCGCTGCGCGCTGCGCTCGGCGATCCGACGACGACCGGAGCGGCGCGACCGCGACATCGCGTCGGCCTGTTCGCCGCGATCGCCGCGATCGCCGCGGCGGCCATCGCGATCGCGGCAGTGCGTTGGCTCACGCCGGCATGGGCGCCGCAGGTCGAACTGGTGCGGCGCGTCGCCGACGGCCGCAGCGAGGCCTTGCAGGACGGCGCGATCCTGCACGCAGGCGACCGCCTCGACCTCAGGCTCGCGAGCCGCAGCCGGACCTGGGTCTACGTCCTCAACGAGGACGCGCACGGCGAGTTCCACGTGCTGTTCCCGCTCGCCGGCCTCGATCGGGCGAACCCCGTCCCGGCCGGCGACGTGCTGCTTCCCGGAACGCAGGGCGCGCGCAGCCTGTCGTGGGAGGTTTCCTCGACGGGCGGTCGCGACGAGTTCCTCGTGCTGCTCGCGCGCACGCCGCTCGTGCGGCTGGAGCAACGCCTCGTCGCGTTGCCGGATGCGACGGTCGAACGCGGCGTCGCACGCACCGTCGCGAATCCGCCCGCGGTCGCGCAGGTGCGCGGCGCACGGCTCAGTGCGCTGCTGCACGAGTTCGAAGCCGAACTCGCCGATGCGCGCCGCGTGCGCGTGCGCGCCTGGCATTTCGGCGAACCCGACCGCCGCTGACGGCGGCGACGTCGCCGGCTAGAATCCTCGCCGGAGGCGGTCGATGCACAGCCGGCGGAAAATTCGTGCGCCAAGGGCATTGCCCTGTGCGTTGCTTTTCGCCGCCGCGCACGCGGTGGCCGCAGATCGCGCCGTGGACCTGCTCGAACAGGGCGCCTGCAACGCAGCGCAGCGTGCCGCAGCGGACGAATTCGCCGCGGTCGAGGCCGCCCGCGCCGACGGCACGGTTGCCGACGGCACGGTTGCCGACGGCGCGCTCGCCGACGCGCTCGCCGTTGGTGCGCGCGTCGCCCTCGATTGCGAGCGCCCCGACACGCCCGGACTCGAGCAATGGCTCGCACGCGAAGTCGCGCTGCGCACGCAAGCGGACGGCGCCGACGCGGCATCCGTCGCGGCGGTGAAACTGCAGCAGGCACGCCACGCGCAGCAGGCGAACCGGCTCGACGACGCGCTCGCGGCGACGCGCGCACTCGATGCGCGAGCAGATGCGCTCGCATGGCCCGCCGGGCTGCGCGCGCGCATCGCCAACCAGCTCGCGACCCTGCACAACCTGCGCGCCGACGCGGCGGCCGCGCTCGAAGCGTCCGACCGTGCGATCGCGACCGCGCGTGCCGCGCACGACGACGCGACCCTCCTGCTCGCGCTCGAGAACCGCGCGCTCGCGCTCACGCGGCAGCGGCGCGGCAGCGATGCGCTGGTGCCGACGCGCGAAGCGCTCGCGCTCGCGCACGCGAAGGGCGAACACAGCCGCGAGCTCGCGGTCGCGCTCGGCGTCGCCGCACGCGCGCAGCGCGAGGCGGGCGACCACGGCGCGGCGATCGATTCGCTCGAGCAGTCGCTCGCGATCCGGCGTGCGCTCGCCGAACCGGACCAGCGCGCGATCGCGGACACCCTGCTCGCACTCGGCCAGACACTGAAGATCTCCGGCGACAGCGAGCGCGCCGCGCCGGTCTACGAGCGCGCGCTCGCGGCCGACCGGCTCGGGCCCGACCCGCTGCGGCGCACGCGTCCGGCGATCCTGCACGGGCTCGCCAATCTCGAACGCGACCGCGGCCACAACGAACGCGCGCTCGAGCTCTACGCCGAAGCCGTGCCGCTGTTCGAACAGGCCTACGGCGCGCAGTCGCCGCAGCTCGCGCAGGTGCTCAACAACAACGCCAATGCGCACGCCAACCTGGGCCACTACGATGCGGCGAACGCGCTGTACCGGCGTGCGGTGAACATCGCGCGCGCGCGCGACAGCAGCGACCCGGCCGACTACCTGCCGCTCGGCAACGGCGCGATGATCGACGTCTGGCAAGGTCGCTACGCGCAGGCGGAAGGCGCGTTCCGCGAACTCGTAGAGCGCCAGCGGCACGTCGATGCAGGCAGCGAATCGAGCACGCTGTTCTCGCACATGGGGCTCGCCGCGAGCCTTTGGGGGCAGCGGCGCATGGACGAAGCATTCGACGTCGCCGTCGAGGCCGAACACCTGCGCCAGTCGGCATTGCGCCTAGCGGCGAGCCATCTCGGCGAGCGCCAGGCGGTGAACCTGCAGGAATACCAGCGCCCGACGATGGACCTGGTGGTCTCGATCGCGGTCGCCGGCGGCACGCCCTCGCAGCTCGAGCGCGCATGGGAACTCGGCATGGCCGCACGCGACCAGGTCACCGCGATCCGCGCACAACGGCTCGCCGCCGCACGCGCGACGACCGACCCGCGTCTTGCCGCACTGTGGCGGCAATGGCGCGAGACGAGCGCCGCGCTCGCCCAGGCCGAACTCGCGCACGCGCCCGCAGCGCGCCGGCGCGAAGCGCAGGCACGCGTCGACCGCGCCGAGCGCGCGCTCGCGACCGCGACGCCGCTGGGCACGTCGCTCGCAAGCGTGCCGATCGCGTTCGACCGCGTGCGCCGTCATCTCCCGGCCGATGCGTCACTGGTGCTGTTCGCGACGTCGCACCTGCGCGCCGCGTCCGACTTCGCGAAGGACGAAGCCGAACGACGCCCGCCGCAGTTGTACGCGTTCGTGCTTCCCGGCCCGCGCGCGAAGGTGCGCACGGTCGACTTCGGCTCGCTCGAGCCGGTCGCGCGCGCGGTCGACGCGTGGACGGCGGCGATGGCCGATCGCGACGTCGCACTCGCGACCGTCGGCGAGCGCGGCCGGGTCGTGCGCGAGAGCTTGTGGCGGCCGCTGGTGCAGTCCGGCGCCGGCAACCACTGGCTCGTGCTCCCGACTGCCGCATCGCTGTACCGCATGCCGTGGGCGGCGCTGCCGGATGGCGACGGTTACCTCGCCGATCGCGGCTTCCGCGCGCACGTGCTCAACCACGAGCGCGAGTTGTCGCTATCGTCGCCTGCGAGCGGCGCGCCGCGCCTGCTCGCGGTCGCCGATCCGGCCATCGGGCACGGGCCGGTCGACGCGCGCGGTTGCCCGCGCGCGCTGCCGGCACTGCCCGGCGCGCGCCGTGAAGGCGCCGCGCTGGATGCACTGTGGCATGCGCGTTTCGGCGCCGCGGCCGCATCGACCGTGCTCGTCGGCGCCGACGCGACCGAGTCGCGCGTACGCGCCGCCGCTGCGGGGGCCGACGTGATCCACTTCGGCACGCACGGCATCAGCGTCGGCGACGACTGCGGCGCGCCCGCGGATGCGCTCGCCGCGACGCGCGGCTTCTCGATCGCCGCCGATACCCCGCTCGACGACCGTGTATCTGCCCTCGTTCCAGCCGCGTTGCTGCTCGCCCCGGGCGCCGGGCACGACAGCGACGACGACGGCGTGCTCGGCATGGAAGAGATCGCCGCGCTCGATCTCTCGCGCACGCGTTGGGCCGTGCTCGCGGCCTGCGCGACCGCAGCCGGGTCCACGCATCGCTATGAAGGCCTGTTCGGGCTCGCGCGCGCATTCCGCCTCGCCGGAGCGCGCACCGTGCTCACGAGCCTCTGGCCGGTCGACGATGCCGCGACCGCGGAATGGACGCAGGCCCTGTACGCGGCGCGCTTCGACCGCGGCCTCGACACCGCAGCCGCCCTCGCCGCGGCGCAACGCGACATCCTCGCCGCGCGTCGTGCGCGCAGCGACTCGACCCACCCGTACTACTGGGCCGCATTCGTCGCGACGGGCGACTGGCGCTGACCCGGCGAATCGCAGCATCGACGCGCTGACGTCCGAGCGGCACCGCGCACCCGGCGATCGCACACGAAGGGCCAATTCAACGCCGCGGCCGCGCACGGGGCGCGCTCCCACGGGGGCGAGATCCCGCGAAGACGCGCACGATCGCGCCCTGTTCGGTCTCCGCGCGCTGAGGTGTTCCAGTCCTCGTAAGGGCGAATCGTCGTTGCGGCGGGCAGCGGAGCGACGGCGCGATCACGGCGCCGCGACCGGCTGGTCCGCGCGGCGTCCGCCCGTCCGCGGGACCACCCAAGGAACGAGTGCCGATGACCACGATGCGCGGATCCGCCCTGCTGTGCCTGCTCGCCGTGCCGCCCACGGCGCATGCGATCGACTTCTGCGCACAGGATGACAGCCAGTTCGCGAGCGCGCTCGCGCTGCAGGAGATCGCGCCGGGGCCGCACACGATTCGTCTTGCGGCGAACACGACCTTCCATCTCGCCAATACCGCGCTCGACGACGCGTCCTACCCGTTCCGCATGCGTGGCCTCACGCTCGACGGCGGCTACGATGCGACCTGCGAAAACCAGATCACGCAGGACGCCGCGAGCAGCGTGCTCGACGGTGCCGGCGCCGGCGCGGCCCAGGGCTACGCGGTGCTCAAGGTCGATGCCGGTGACCGCCTCACCGTGCGCACGCTGACGATCGCGAATCTCGCCAGGCCGCTGGGCTTCGATGTCGGCGGCGACCATGCGCGCCTGCGTTGGCAGCACGTTCGGGTCGTCGACGGCGCCAGCGTGGCGCTCACCCTGCACAGCGGCTCGGATGCCCGGTTCGAGATATCCGACAGCCTGTTCGCGCGCATGAGCGGAACGGTCTACGACGCCGCGCTCGACCTCGGCAACATCGGCGGGGACGACCTTCGCATCGACCTCGTCAACACGACGGTCACCGCCTGCGCGCGCAGCGGCGTCTCCGTCTACAACCCGACCGGCACCACCTGGTTGTACAACGACATCCTGTACGGCAATGGCACCGGTTTCGTCGACCTCGAGCTGAACGAAGCGGTGTGGGCCTTCAACGACACGATCGGCTCGCACGGCGGCAGCTTCCTTCCCGGCTCAGCCAACAACCTGTCGACCGACCCGCTGTTCGTCTCGGCGACCGACTACAACCTGCAACTCGGCTCGCCGGCGCGCGACAGCGGCACGCTGAGCCTGCCGCTGCCGGCTTCCGCGTTCGACATCGAGGGCGGCGCACGCGTGGTCGGCGGCCAGATCGACCGCGGCGCGTTCGAGAATGACAGCTCCGGCGGCACGATCCTGCTCGTCACCACGACCGCCGACGCCGGTGCCGGCTCGCTGCGCCAGGCCATCCTCGACGCGAACGCGAACCCGTCGTTCAACATCATCGGCTTCAACATTCCCGGCAGCTGCCCGCAGACGATCGCGGTCAACACCGAGCTGCCTGCGATCAGCGACGGCGTCGCCATCCGCGGCTACACGCAGGCCGGGTCGCACCCCAACAGCAGCAGCCTGATCGACAACGCGACGATCTGCGTCGAGCTCGTCGAGGCGAGCGGCCATACGGTCCTGGACGGCCTGCATTTCACGCCGGCGACGGACGACGACACGCTCGACGTGTCCGGGCTCGCCATCGGCGGCTTCAACACCGGCGTCTTCATCGACCACACCGATACCGGCACCGGCGTGGGCCATCGCATCTGGGGCAATTTCATCGGTCTCGCAGCCGACGGCACCGCGTCGCGGCCGAACACGTTCGCCGGCATCGACGTGCGCGGTCGCGTCTACGGCACGATCGGTGGCGACGATGTCGCCCAGCGCAATGTCATCGCGGGCGCGCTCGCCGGCGTGCGCGTCGACGCCGACCAGTCCAATTTCATCGTCGGCAATTTCATCGGCACCACGAAGAGCGGCGGCGTCGCCCGGCCGAATGCGATCGGCGTGATCCTGCTGTCGGGACTGCACCAGGTCATCGGCAACGTGATATCGGGCAACGGCACGACCGGCGTCTCGCTGTCCGGCCCCGGCGCGATCCTCAACACCGTCGACGGCAACCGCATCGGCCTCAAGGCGTTCGCGATCTGCGCGATGCCGCCGTGTGCGCCCGGCTACGACGCACTCGGCAACGGCGACAGCGGCGTGTCGATCGCCGACGGCGCGCGCGACAACACGGTGACCGACGACACGCTCGCGTGGAACGGCGGCGCCGGCGTGCGCGTGAGCGGCAGCGGCAGCGCCGGCAACACGATCGCGGGCAACCGCATCCACGACAACGATGGACTCGGCATCGACCTCGGCAGTCTCGGCGTCGACCCGGTCGACAACGACGCGACGGCGGCGTCCGACGCGCCCAACCACGGCCTCAATGCGCCCGAGCTCGTCTTCTCGCGCGGCGGCCATGCGAGCGGCCATGCGTACGGGCGGCTGCGCTCGATCGACGGTGCGTACCGTATTGAGCTGTATGCGAGCGCGACCTGCGACGGTAGCGGCCACGGCGAAGGCCGCGACGTCGTCGGTGCCGGCGACATCGAGATCAGCGGCGCGCCGAATGGCGACAACGGCGAGGCCTGGTTCGACCTCGCGATCGCGAGCAGCCAGGACCTCGTCGGGCGTGCGATCACCGCCGTCGCCACCGTGCCGCGCGACGGCAGCGCGCACGCGGGCGACACCTCCGAGTTCAGCGCGTGCGTGACGCACGCGTTCGTCGACCTCATCTTCGCCGACGGCTTCGATCCGCCATTGCCCTGAACCGTTGCATCGCCTGGAGACCTGCCCATGAACCACGCCATCCCGAACGCGCTCCGGCGCGCGCCCGCGCTGACGCTCGCACTCGCGGCCTTCGCGGCCCACGCCGGTTCGCCGAACGCCGCGGCGTCGTGCACGGACGCGCCGTCCGGGCGTTGCGGCGATCGCTTCGATGGCGCGACGATCCTCATCGTGACGAGCACCGCCGTCGCGGGGCCAGGCACCCTGCGCCAGGCGATCATCGATGCGAACGCCGACGCGGACCCGAACATCATCGGCTTCAACATCAGCGGCAGCTGTCCGCAGACGATCGCGCTGATCACCGCGAGCCCGCTGCCCGCGATCACCGACAGCCTGTCGATCCGCGGCTACACCCAGCCCGGTGCGAGCGCGAACACGGCCGCGACCGCCGACGACGCGACCATCTGCGTGCAGCTGCGCGTCTCCGCGGGCGACAGCGTCGCGCAAGGACTGCGCTTCACGCCGACGGACGTCACCGACACGTTCGACGTATCGGGCCTCTCGATCGGCGGCTTCGACGACGCGATCCGCATCGACGGCGGCAATTTCACCGTCGGCGGCAACTTCCTCGGCGTCGCCGCCGATGGCGTCACGCCGATCACCAACGGCTACTCCGGCATCCGCGTCGCCGCGAGCAACGCGTACTTCGCGACCACGCGCACGATCGGCGGCAGCGACGTCGCCCAGCGCAACCTCATCTCGGGCAACGGCACCGGCATCAACCTGCTCGGCGGCGGCGGCACCACGGTACGCGGCAATTTCATCGGCACGACCCGCAGCGGATCGGCGCCGTTGCCGAACGTCGACGGCGTCTATCTGGCGACGCTGTCGAACTACTTCACGGACAACGTGATCGCCGGCAACGACGGCAGCGCGATGCGGCTGGAAGGCGTCAACGCCGCGGCCAACAGCGTCTCGAACAACCGGATCGGGCTCAAGAGCTTCGCGACCTGCTTCCCGCCGCCGTGCACGCCCGACGACGCGCTCGGCAACGCGGGCGACGGCGTGCGCGTCGCCGCCGGCGCGGCGGGCAACAACATCGGCACCAACAAGATCGCCTACAACGGCGGCGACGGCGTCTCACTGCCCGATGCGGGGCCGCTGAACTACATCGGCGCCAACGCGATGCACGACAACGGCGGACTCGGCATCGACCTCGGCGGCGACGGCGTCACGCCGAACGACAACGATGCCACGGCCGCGGCCGGCGCGCCGAACCGGTTGCTCAACTTTCCGATGCTGGGCAGCGCCGGCGGCAGCGACCAGGGCGGCACCGTGAACGGCTACCTCGAAAGCACGAACGGCACCTACACGATCGACTTCTACGCCGACACCCTGCTCGACGCGAGCCTGCACGGCGAGGGCCGCGACTACCTCGGGTCCGGCGAGGTCACGATCTCGAACGCGACGGCCGGCAACAACGGCATCGGCACGTTCTCGCTGCCGGTCGCCGCGGCCGGCGGTCTCGTCGGCAGGCACATCAGCGCGGTCGCGATCGACGCCGACGGCAACACGTCCGAGTTCAGCGAAGGCCGCACGTTCATGCTGCAGGACGCGATCTTCGCGGACGGCTTCGACTAGAGGGACGACTGCCGGCTCAGGGACAATCGAACGCGTCGGCGAACACCCCGTCTTCGTACAGCGCATCGACGAATCCGGCCGCTGCGGTCGACTGCACGGTCGCGGCGATCGCGCCGATGCCGACGAGGCGTCCGCGGGCGAGCGTGCCGCCGTACAGGGCGCCCGCCTGCGGCAGCGCCGCGGGATTGCCGAGGCCGCCGGCGTCGAGCCACGCCGGCGCGCACGTCGACGTGCTGCGCCCGTGCACGTAGCGCTTCACGGCGCCGGCATCGGCGTAGGAAGCGATGACGACGACGTCGCGCCACGGCACGCCGACGAGCGCCTCGTCCTCCCGCACGAGCGCCACCGACTGGCCGAACTTGTCGCCTTGCGCCGGTGCCGGATCGGCGAGCGTCGCGTCGTGCACCCACGGAAAATCGCCGCTGCCGGTACGACGCCAGACGACCGCGCGCCCGGCGAGCGCCTGCATCGACATGGTCGCTTGCGGCGCTCCGGCAAGCAGCGTGTCGCCGCGCAGCGCGACCGCGCTGCCGAGGCGCTCGTCGAGCTGCGCATCCGCGAGCTGCAGGCGCTGCTCCTGCAACCACCCGGCGCCGTCGTCGCGCAACACGTAGACTGCGCCGTTGCCCTGGTTCCTGCCGCCGGCGCCGACCGCGAGTTGCAGGACCCCGTCGCTGCGCCGGTCGAGCGCGACGGCGTCGCCGAACGTGCGGTTGGCGGCGTCGTCGAGGCCCGTGATCAACGCCTGTTCGACCCAGGTCGTCCCGCTGCGGCGGTAGCGATGCACGGCACCGCTCGACGACGCGCCCGCGCCGGGCGTGTAGCCGGGCGAGCCGACGACGAGGCAATCGTCGAGTAGGCCGAGCGCAATGCCCCAGCTGCCGTCATCGGGGCCGGGCGTGAGCGTCTGCTGCAGGGACCACACGCCCCCTGCGCGCAGGTACTGGTGGACGCGCTCGCCGCCCGACGTGTCGAGCACCGCGAGCCAGTCGCCGGAAAGCGCCGTGCGCACGCCGAAGAGTCCCGCTGTGGTCGGCACGGGCGGCAGCACGCGCTGCTCGCGCACGAGGGCGCTGCCTTCGCGGCGCCAGATCTCGACCGCACCGCCCGCGACCGCCGGCGCGCCGCCGCTGAGGCCGCCCGGTTCCCCGGCCGCGATGCGCGCCTCGTCGCCCGACAACCCGTAGCCGTACGCCGCGTTCTCGATCAGGTTCGCGCCGGCGTCGAGGCGTTGCAGGAACGCCGGCGCGGCGTGCGCTGGCATCGCGGCGGCGAGTACGGATGCGAGCGTCAGCTTGCGTGCGATCATGGATCGAACCCGTCGGCGAAGATCAGATCGGAAACGAAGATCTCGGAAAACTCGCTCGTGTTGCCGGCGGCGTCGCTCGCGGTCGCGACGAGGCCCGGCAAGCCGGCCGGCGAGGCGAGCGCGAGCGTGACCGTCCTGGCGATTTCAGCATCGACCGCGTCGTAGGTATCGCTCGCCACCCAGCGGTCGCCGCCGCTCGCACCCGGGCGATAGAAGCGCACGGCGAGCGGATAGGTCGCGTAGCTCGTCGCGGTCGGCACGCGATAGCGCACCGTGAGCTGGTTTCCGGCCTGGCTCATCGACTCGATCAACGGGAAATTCTGCAGCCGGTTCGCGTACACGCCGTCGGCATCGTGGGCGTCGTTCGCGTTGCGGCCGCTTTCGGGATTCGGCAGGTCGACGTCGAGGCCGCCGTTGGAGAAGATGCGGTTGCGCGCGATCTCGATCGTGCCCTTGCTCGCGTTCGCGATCGTGAGGCCGATGCCCGCGTTGTACGCGATCACGTTCTCGTCCGCCGCCGCGTCGCCGCCGACGACGATGTGCGCCGCGCCCGCGTCGTTGGTGACGAAGCGGATGCCGTACGTGCCGTTGGGCAACGGTGCGCTGCCGTCGCGCCGAGCGCCGATCACGTTGCCGGTGATCGCGAGTCCGTCGATGCAGGTCGTGTCCGCTCCGAAACCGCACGTGACGAGCAGGCCGTACTGGAGGTTGCCGGACACGACGTTGTCCTTGATCCGCGCACCGCTGCCGACGCTCGCGCTGCCGCTTCGCGCGATGCCGATGCCGCCGAGGTTCGGGATGGCCAGCGTGCCGCTCGCGTCGGTGCCGATGAGGTTGCCTTCGACGATCGGGCCGCCACGCGCGGGATGCACGTTGATCGCGACGCCTTCGCCGACGCTCGTGTCGGTGAATCCCGAGATGAGGTTGCGCGCCGCCGGCGCGGCGCCGCCGATGCGCAGCAGCGCGTGCGCTTCGTCTTCGCTGCGCACCGCCGCGCCCTGGCTCGCGCCCGCGGCCTGGGTCCCGGTCGCGTCGGTACCGAGGTAACAGCCCTCGATCGCGAGAGTGGAGTCCTGGCTCGCGCCGCCGGGCACGTACGCGACCCACTGGAACCGGTTGACGACGAGGCCGCGAAGGGTGAGGTCCGCCTCGATCGGATGAAACGCTTCCGATTGCGTGGGCGGGAGGTTCTGTCCCGACACCTCGATCGCGAGGGTGCCGTCGAGACCGCCTTGCGCGGGCGTGTGGCCGTTGGGCTGCGCGCCCGGCTGGCTGTAGCCGTCGATGAGCAGCGGCCCGGTGATCGACGGCAGGGAGCCGGTCGGTGCGATCGTGTGGACGCCGGTGCCGGGGATCGCGAATGCGATCGTGTCGGCGCCGCCGTTCGCGTTCGCGTCGAGGATCGCCTGGCGCAGCGTGCCCGGCCCGCTGTCGTCGGTCGAGGTCACGGAAAACGTCGTCGCAGTGGCCGGAATGGCCTGCAGGAGCAGCAAAGCACAGGCAGCATGGCGTGACATCGAGGTCCTCCGCGGGGCGTGTACGTGTCAACACCGCGACGCGTGCGAACAGAACAGCGAGGTGCCGTAGCGGGGTTCGACGCGGCACTGGGTTACACTAGGCCGCCCTCCCCTCGCGGCGCGGCCGCTTCCAGCGCATGTCGAACGACGCCCGCGACGCCACGCCCGATCCGATTCCGTTCCGCGACCTCGGCCTCGCCGAGCCGCTGCTGGTCGCGCTCGCCGAGGTCGGCTACGAGACGCCGTCGCCGATCCAGGCCGCGACGATCCCGCCGATGCTCGAAGGTCGCGACGTGCTCGGCCAGGCGCAGACGGGCACGGGCAAGACCGCCGCGTTCGCGCTGCCGGTGCTGTCGCGCATCGACCTCGCGAAGACGAAGCCGCAGGCGCTCGTGCTCGCGCCGACGCGCGAACTCGCGATCCAGGTCGCCGAGGCGTTCCAGCGCTACGCGGCGAAGATGCCGGGCTTCCACGTGCTGCCGATCTACGGCGGGCAGAGCTACGGACCGCAGCTCGGCGGCCTCAAGCGCGGCGTGCACGTCGTCGTCGGCACGCCCGGCCGCGTGATCGACCACCTCGAGCGCGGCTCGCTCGACCTGTCGCAACTGACCACGCTCGTGCTCGACGAAGCCGACGAGATGCTGCGCATGGGCTTCATCGACGACGTCGAGAAGGTGCTGCAGAAGACACCCGAGGCGCGCCAGGTCGCATTGTTCTCGGCGACGATGCCGGCGCCGATCCGGCGCATCGCGCAGACCTACCTGCGCGACCCGGTCGAAGTGCGCATCGCCGCGAAGACGACCACCGCGGCGAACATCCGCCAGCGCTACTGGTACGTGAGCGGCCTGCAGAAGCTCGACGCGCTCACGCGCATCCTCGAGGCCGAGCCGTTCGAGGCGATGATCGTGTTCACGCGCACGAAGTCGGCGACCGAAGAGCTCGCGCAGAAGCTGCAGGCGCGCGGCTTCGACGCCGCCGCGATCAACGGCGACATCGTGCAGGCACAACGCGAGCGGCTGATCCAGCAGCTCAAGGACGGCAAGCTCGACATCCTCGTCGCGACCGACGTCGCCGCGCGCGGCCTCGACGTCGAGCGCATCAGCCACGTGCTCAACTACGACATCCCGACCGACACCGAAGCGTACGTGCACCGCATCGGCCGCACCGGTCGCGCCGGCCGCAGCGGCGAGGCGATCCTGTTCGTCGCGCCGCGCGAGAAGCGCATGCTGATGGCGATCGAGCGCGCGACGCGCCAGCCGATCGCCGAGATGCAGTTGCCGAGCGTCGAAGCGGTCAACGACCAGCGCATCACGAAGTTCAAGCAGCGCATTTCCGACGCGCTCGGCAGCGACGACCTCGGCGTCTATCGCCAGCTCGTCGAGTCGTTCGAGCAGGAGCACAACGTGCCCGCGGTCGAGGTCGCGGCCGCGCTCGCGCGGCTCGTGCAGGGCGAGCAGCCGCTGCTGCTCGCGCCGCCGCCGCGCATGGAACGCGCGTTCGCGCGCGAGGGCGAGCGCGAACGCCGCCCGCGCGACGGCGACCGGCACGGCGGCCCGCGCGCGCACGCGGCGACGCCGTTCCCGCGCAAGGGCGAGCACGCTGCGGCGCCGCGCGCCGCGGACCGGGCGGATGCGGGCTCGCAGGGCGAGCACGACGCGCGCACCCTCCCCCGCGACGAGCGCACGCACGACGCCGCGCGCACGGGCACGCGGCCGCCGCGCTCGCACCACCGCGAGGAACACGACGCGCGCGCGCATCGCGCGGCCCACGATCACGGCGCGACGCGCGAACGCGCTCCCCACGTGCCCGAGCCCGGCTTCGAGACGTTCCGCATCGAGGTCGGCCACGCGCACGGCGTCAAGCCCGGCAACATCGTCGGCGCGATCGCGAACGAGGCCGGCCTCGACAGCAAGCACATCGGTCGCGTCGACATCCGCGACGACCACAGCCTCGTCGACCTTCCGTCGGGCATGCCCGCGGAAATCTTCAAGCACCTCAAGAAGGTCTGGGTGTCGGGGCAGCAACTGCGCATCACGCGCGGCGGCGAAGACGCCGAGACCGGCAAGCCGCGCGCTCCGAGATCGGCCAAGCCGCCGTCGTTCGAGCGCGGCGGCTTCACGCCGCCGAAGCGGCCCGCGGGGAAGAAGCCGCACGATGGAAAGCCGCGCCGCCCGAAGTGAGCCCGCGTCGACGACGATCCGCGCAGCGACGCGCGCGGACGCGGCGACGATCGCGACGATCTACAACCACTACGTGCTCTCGACCATCGTCACGTTCGAGGAGGCCGCCGTAAGCGCGGACGAGATGGCCGCGCGCATCGACGACGTGCACGCGCGCGGCCTGCCCTGGCTCGTCAGCGAATGCGACGACCGCATCGCCGGCTACGCGTATGCGGGACCGTGGAAGGCGCGTAGCGCGTATCGCCACACGGTCGAAAGCACGATCTATCTCGCTCCGGACTGCATCGGCCGCGGCCTCGGCCTGCCGCTCTACCGCGCGCTGCTCGACGCCCTGCGCGCGTGCGGCACGCACGCGGTCATCGGCGGCATCGCGCTGCCGAACGCGGCGAGCATCGCGCTGCACGAAAAGGCCGGCTTCCATGCCATCGGCCGCTTCATCGAGGTAGGGCGCAAATTCGACCGCTGGGTCGACGTCGGCTACTGGCAGCGGTTGCTGTAAGGACGCGCCGACCGCGCAACCCGGCCGCGCCCGCGCGGTACCTACTCCGCGAAATTCTCTTGCGTGGAGACGACCATGCGCAACGCCAGCGGCTTGGGCCTCGCCGCCCTGCTCCTGCTGTTCGCCGCTCCCGTGTCGGCGACCGAGCATCACGTGAGCGTCGGCGGGCAGAGTTACAGCGTCGGCTACTACTACGCCGACCTCAGCTTCAGTCCGCGCCAGCTCACGATCCAGGTGGGCGACACGGTCGTGTTCGACAACCAGGGCGGTTCGCACAACGTCGCCGCCGACGACGGCGCGTTCCGCTGCGCGCAGGGTTGCGACGGCAGCGGCGGCAACGGCAATCCGAGCAACGCCGCGTGGCACGCCTCGGTCACGTTCGACGCGCCCGGCACATTCGGCTACCACTGCGAAGTGCACCAGGCGATGGGAATGACCGGCACGATCACGGTCGAAGGCACCGCGCCGGCCCGCTTCGACATGAACCAGCATGGCCTCGCAGGCTCGTGGGCGAACCCGGCCACCGAGTCGCAGGGGCTCGTCATCGACGTCTTCCCCGATCTCCAGTCCGCCGGCTCCGGCCTGCTCTTCGGCGGCTGGTTCACGTTCGACACGAGCGGCGGCGGGCTGCGCTGGTACACCGTGCAGGGCGAGGTCACCGCCGACGACACCGCGACGATGCTGATCTACCAGACGCTCGGCGGCCGCTTCGATTCCGCCCAGGCGACGTCCACGCACGTCGTCGGCGAGGTCAGCCTGCACGTCGACGACTGCAGCCATGCCACGCTCGACTACAGCTTCGCCGACGGCTCCGGCCGGCACGGCTCGATCCCGCTCGTGCGCCTGCTCGAGAACGTCGCCTGCACGCCGACGGGCTCGACGCCCGGCAATCCCGGCAACTACCTGCTCGGCGGCACCTGGTCCGACCCCGCGACCAGCGGCCAGGGCCTCGTCTTCGACGTCAATGCGAACCAGGGCGTGCTGTTCGCTGCGTGGTACACGTACCTTGCCGACGCGGCCGGCGACGCGGGCGCGCCCGCGCAACACTGGTACACGCTGCAGGGCGCGGTCGAACCCG